>NZ_CP010341.1:0-331145 GCF_000940845.1 Propionibacterium freudenreichii subsp. freudenreichii
TTTGGCCAGTCGACACGCCGTAATCGGGTGTGTTCGCCGGTCATGGCTTTGCAAGTACTCGGCTGGGAAAGTAGCGTACTCAGCCGACCCCCCGATCCGATGCACGATGGTCCCGCTTCCCCCGGAAGCGCCCGTTCGGCGTCCCCTCCCGGGTGGTCAGTGACAAAAGCAGACACGACCGCGGCGTGTGATCCGAGTAGGGTCGGCACAATCCGCCGACGAGAGCGAAGGATGGACGGTGTGACTCGGGCTACAGACAGTGCTCAAGGGGCCCCCGACCTCCCTGATGCGTGGAAGCACGTGCTCTCTGACTTCGGTGGCCGCGACAAGGCCTACCTCAGGGGTGCCAAGGCCCTCACCGTGCATGAGTCCACCGTGATGATCGCGGTGCCCAATGACTACACGCGCGAGAACATCGAATCGAAGCTGCGCGACACCATCGAGTCGCGCCTGTCCGATGTGTACCACCGCGAGATGCGCCTGGCCATCACCGTCGAGCCGAGCCTGGAGCTCGACCTGCGTCCCCCCGAACGCGACGAGGAGGCCGAGCGCGAGGTGGAGCCGGTGCAGTTCATCCCGCGCCAGGACGCCCCGGCGCCGAGCCTGCGTGCGGTGGAGACCCCGCAACCGGCCAGCGCGGAATCCGCCGATGACACCGCGATCGCCGATGGACGCCTCAATCCGCGCTACACCTTCGACAACTTCGTGATCGGCTCGTCGAACCGCTTCGCCCATGCTGCCGCGGTGGCCGTGGCCGAGGCACCCGGCAAGGCGTACAACCCGCTGATGATCTATGGCGAATCAGGGCTGGGCAAGACGCACCTGCTGCATGCGCTGGGTCACTATGTGCGCAACTACTACTCCAATGTGCGCGTGAAGTACGTGAGCACCGAGGAGATGACCAATGAGTTCATCAACGCGGTGGGCGAGAACCGCACGGCCGAGTTCCGCCGCAAGTACCGCGACGACGTCGATGTGTTGCTGATCGACGACATCCAGTTCCTGGAGGGCAAGACCCAGACCCAGGAGGAGTTCTTCTACACGTTCAATGCGCTGCACAATGCCCAGCGCCAGATCGTGCTCACCTCCGACCGTCCGCCCAAGGCGCTGGAACAGCTCGAATCACGCCTGCGCAGCCGCTTCGAATGGGGGCTGATCACCGATATCCAGCCGCCCGACCCCGAGACGCGCATCGCGATCCTGCAGCGCAAGGCCGCCGCGGACAACCTTTCGGTGCCCCCGGGCGTGCTGGAGTTCATTGCCTCGAAGATCCAGACCAACATCCGTGAACTGGAGGGAGCGCTCATCCGCGTGACCGCCTTCGCCTCGCTCAATCGCGAGGAGGTGTCGCTGGCCGTGGCCGAGCAGGTGCTGCGCGACCTGATTCCCGACGGTGCCGAGGCCGATGTGACCGCCCCGACGATCATCCACGAGACCGCCAACTACTTCGGCGTGAGCGTCGACGACCTCATCGGCCCGAGCCGCAACCAGACCCTGGTGATGGCCCGCCAGATCGCCATGTACCTGTGCCGCGAGCTCACCGACCTGTCGTTGCCGAAGATCGGCCAGGAATTCGGTGGCAAGGACCACACCACGGTGATGCACGCCGATCGCAAGATCCGCAAGCTGATGAGTGAGCGCCGCAGCGTCTACAACCAGGTAACCGAGCTCACCAACCGCATCAAGCAGAATTCCGCGCGCCGCTAGTCGCAGGCGAGATGAGGCCGCAGACGCCGACCCCCACCACGAGCACCCCCACGCACATCCACAACGCGGGCAGCAGCCCATCGACGAACGGCTGACCGGGACGATAGCTGCCGGCGCTGGTGAAGATGGCCGTGCAGACGGCGACCCCCAGCGTCACGCCCACCTGGCGCAGGGTGGAGTTCACGCCCGACGCCACTGCGTACTCGGGGCCCTGGCGACCCTGCAGCGCCGCCGTGGACAGCGGTGCGAAGCTCAGGCCCATGCCGACGCCACCGACGAACATCGGGGCGATCACGGCGCCGTAGGTGACGCCCGGCGACAGCACGAGGGCCATCCACAGCAGCGCCACCGCCTCCAGGCCGAGTCCGATCATGAGCACCAGGCGCACGCCGATGCGCTGCACGATCAATCCGACGATCGGCGCCATCACCATCGGCATCAGCGTCCAGGGCGCGGCGCGCCAGCCGGCACCCAGCGCCGAGTAGCCCATCGACACCTCCAGGAACTGGCTCAGCAGGAAGATCGCGCCGAACACCCCGCCAGCGAACAGGAAGGTGGCGGCATTGGCGGCGCTGAACACCCGGTCGCGGAACATGGCAACCGGCAGGAAGGCCGAGCGCGCGCGACGCTCACGCATCAGGAAGCAGACGATGCACACCAGGGCCACGGCCAGTCCGAGCAGTGTGCGGGCGCTGGTCCAGCCGTGGTCGGGGGCCTCCACGATCGTCCACACGAGCATGAAGATCGACGCGATACCCAGGGCCATGCCAAGCAGGTCGATGCCCCGACGCTCCTGCGACCCACGCGCGGCGGCGGCACCCCGCAGGCTCACCAGGGCGAGCACGATGGCCACCACGCCGACGGGCACGTTGATCCAGAAGATCGCGCTCCAGTGCAGGCCCTGGATCACCGCGCCACCGACGATCGGACCCGCGGCAGTGCCGATGCCATTGACCCCGCCCCAGATGCCGATCGCCATCGGACGCTTCGCCGGCGGCACCATGTCGGCCAACAGGGCCAGCGACAGGGTGACGATCGCCGCCGCCCCGGCCCCCTCCACGGCACGCGCCGCGATGAGCATGGCCGATGAACCACTCACCGCGGCCCAGGCGGAGGCGCCGGTGAACACGGTGATGCCGATGAGGAAGACGCGACGGCGTCCGAAGCGGTCACCCAACGCGGCCGCGGGCAACAAGAGCGCCGCGAAAACGATCGTGTAGGCGTTCACGAACCACTGCAACTGCGTCACCGAGGCGTTCATCGCCTTCTGGATCACCGGCAACGCAAAGGTCATCACCAGGTCGTCCAGGGCGGTCATCAGGGTGGGGAGGGCGGCGGCGATGATCACCATCGCCAGGCCGTGGCCGGCGCGCCCGCTTGGTCGGCGCGCATCGGACTCGGGTGCCTCGGGGGCGCCCGGGGACTGCCTCAGGATTATCGTCATGTTGACTCCGTTCCACTAGATAGTGTTTCTATCTAACAAAACTAGATAGTATGTCTATCCAGTGGCGGGTGCAAGATCGTCCCATGGCAGGCGCCGACGATGCGTTCGACACCGGGACGCCGAACCCCGGGCGCTGGGCCCCAACGCAATGGGAACAGTGCAATGAACAACAGTGCAGCGAACAACGGGGCAACGGAGAACAGGGCGAAGGACGACAGGGACCTCAGGGAAGGGTGCATCGATGCGCATCTCGGAGCTGGCGCATGCGGCGAAGGTGCCGCTGCCAACCGTGAAGTACTACCAACGCGAGGGGCTGCTTCCCCCCGGACGGGCGGTCAACGCCCGCGAGTCGCAGTACGGCGAGGAGCACCTGTCCCGGCTGCGCGTGGTGCGCGTCCTGGTCACCGGGCTGGGCCTGACCATTGCCCAGGTGCGTCATGTGCTCGACGTGCTCGACGGCCCCCAGCGCGATCCCTACCAGGCGATGGGCGAGGCGACGAAGAACCTGCCGCTCACGGCACCGGCGTCGCAGACCAGCACCCCCGACGATGACGTCGCCATGGTGCGCGCCCTGGGTTTCACCCACATCATCGATCCGCAGTTGGCCGGCCAGCTCGGCAATGCCCTGCGCTGGGCGGCCGAATCAGGCGTCAGCGTGACCCCGGAGCTCCTCGGCGCCTACCTGGACGCCACCCGGCAGATCGCCCGGGCCGACTTCGAGGTGATTCCCCGCACGAACTCCCGGGAGTCGGTCTCCTTCGCCGTGGTCGGCACCGTGGTGATGGAACCGGTGTTGCTCGCGCTGCGTCGACTGGCCCACGAGGAGCTTGCCCAGGAGATGGAGGACGACGAGGGCTAGCCGGGCCCGCGGCGCGACCGGCCACCCCGTGCGCGCTCGATCCCGTGCCGCTCGATGGCCTCGCGATAGCGCTCCACCAGGCTGCGGGTGGCCGCGGCCCAGTCGTGGCGCTCGGCCTCGGCCCGGGCCGCCACGGCCATGAGGGTACGCAGCCGACGCGCGGCGTCGTCGTCGCCCAGCAGGCGTCGGGCACGGTCGGCAAACCCGGCGCCGTCATGGGGCGTCACCAGAAAGCCATCGGTGCCGTCGTGGATCACATCGGGCAGCCCGCCCGCCGCGGCCGCGATCACCGGCACGCCCGAGGCCATCGATTCCAGCGCCACCAGGCCGAGCGTCTCGGTGGTGGAGGGAAAGACGAAGGCGTCGGCGCTGGCATAGGCGGCAGCCAGCTCACTGCCCGCCAGGTAGCCGGTGAACACGGTGGGCGTACCCACGAAGGCCCGCTCCAGCTCGGCGCGGGCCGGGCCCGAACCCACCATCGCCAGGCGATATCCCTGCGCGCCCAGCACGCGCATCGGCTCCACCAGGTCGGCCAGGTCCTTCTCCCGACTCAGCCGCCCCACGTAGATCAGCAGCCGGGCATCGGGGTGGCCGTCGGTGAGCCGGGCGCGCATCGCGGCACTGGCCCGCCCGGGCCGGAACGTCTGCACGTCCACCGCCTTGGGCCACAGTTCCACGTGGCGCACGCCGCGACGCCGGGCCCGGCGCACCATCGTCGGCGAGGTGCACAGGTTCACCTGCGCCCGGTTGTGCAGGAACCGCGTCCACCCGACCATGGGACGCCGCGCCCACCCGACGCCCAGCTTGCCCAGGTAGTCGGCCAGGTCGGTGTGATAGCTCGCCAACAGCGGCAGCCTGCGATGCACGGCCACCTCGACGCCGAACGCCGCCAGCGCCACGGGGTTGACCGCATGCACCACGTCGGGACGAAAGTGCACCATCTTGTCGGCGATGCTCGGTGTGGGCAGCCCCACCTTGATCTCGGGATAGATGGGGCGCAGCGAGAAGGAGCGCACCCGCGACACCGGTTGACCCGCATGGCTGGCCGGTGGATTCCCGGGCGCGAAGACGAGCACCTCATGGCCGATCTCGCCGAGCTGCTCCAGGGTGTGGGTGAGCCGGGTGACCACCCCGTCGACCTTGGGCAGGAAGACCTCGGTGAACATGGCGACGCGCATGGCGTCGGTTCCCCTAGCCCGCGTCGATCGCGGTCACCGGATCGGTCGGCAAGCCGCCGGGGGAATCCTCGCGGTATGCGGCCGGGATACCGGGCTGGCGGTCCTTCGTCCACAGGGAGCGGGCCGGGATGTGGGCGAAGTCCACCCGGTCGCGATATTTGGCGGCGGTCTGGTTGATCTCGCCGAGCAGCCCCTGGCTCAGCGTGGTGGGATGCAGGCCCAGGTCGAGGAATGCCTCGGCGGTGACGTGCAGTTCGTTCTCGTCGGCCTCGTTGCGCGGATCGGGCACGTTCTCCACCACGGCCCCGGTGAGGCGTGCCACCATCGCGGCCAGGTCGCGCACCCGGTGGGTCTCGGTCATCTGGTTGAAGATCTTCACCCGCACGCCGCGCTCGGGAGGGTTGGCCAGCGCCAACTCGATACAGCGGGTCATGTCCTGGATGTGGATGAACGCCCGCGTCTGACCGCCGGTGCCGTGCACGGTGAGCGGATAGCCGACCGCGGCCTGCACCAGGAAGCGGTTCAACACGGTGCCGTAGTCGCCGTCGTAATCGAAGCGGTTCACCAGCCGCTCATCGAGCTGCGTCTCGGGGGTGGACGTGCCCCAGATGATGCCCTGGTGCAGGTCGGTGATGCGCAGCGCGTCGTTCTTCGCGTAGTAGGCGAACAGGTCCTGGTCGAGCACCTTGGTCATGTGGTAGATCGAGCCGGGGCTGGTGGGATAGAGGATCTCGCGGTGCATCTCGCCGGCCTCGCCGTTCACGGCGACGTCGAGATATCCCTCGGGGATCTTCATGCCGGCGGTGCCGTAGCCGTAGACGCCCATCGTGCCCAGGTGCACCAGGTGGATGTCCAGGCCCGATTCGACGATGGCGCACAGCACATTGTCGGTGGCGTTGACGTTGTTGTTCACCGTGTAGCGCTTGTGGCGCGATGACTTCATGGAATAGGGCGCCGAGCGCTGTTCGGCGAAGTGCACGATGGCGTCGGGACGCAGCGTGACCAGCAGGTCGAGCAGGCGCTCGTAGTCGGTGGCGACGTCGAGCTCCACCAGGTCGAGATGGCGTCCGGTGGCCTCGGCCCAGGCAGCACGGCGCTCGGCGTTCGAGCGGATGGGGGTCAGTGATCCGGCCCCGAGTTCCTCGTCGATGCGGCGTCGGGAGAAGTTGTCGACGATGGTCACCTCGTTGCCCAGCGCCGACAGGTGCAGGCTTGCGGGCCACCCGCAGAAGCCGTCGCCACCGAGAACCACAATCTTCATCTGCGTCATCCTTTGCTCACGAGGTCGGGCCCCGGGGGTGCTTCGCGTGTGAACGCCGTCGCTCACCACATTAACCAGACGGCCCTGCCACACTTCGCCCACCTGCGGCCGGCCTGACGCGAACGGACGGCCGCAGCCATCAGATTTCACCAAGTTTTCATGCGGTTCTCCCTGTCCGCAGACCTGTGGATAACTCGCCGTTCATGGGGAGATCATGTGGACGCCCATCCCCAACCCTCCGCCGCTGTCCACAGGCGTCCACAGGCGCATGGCGTGTCGTCAACAGCGCATCAACAGGCAGATCGGGCCGAATCACGCCTGAAACGGCAGTTGTCCACCGGATCCACACGTGTGAAGAGGGGTACTGAATGGACATACAAAGAAGAAATTCCAAGTCTGCTGCACCCATCTGTGGACGGCCCCACGAGCCACGGGAAGACGGCTCGGCAGGGCCCCGAAGGTGCGCTAACGTGACCGTCGTGCCCCCACAAGACAGTCCACGAGCACGTCGTGCCGCAGCCGACGATCCGGGTGTATCAGACGGCGTTCCCGAAGCGACGTCCGCCGCCCTGCATGCCGACGAGCAGCCCCCGCTGGGCGAGGTCCCCGTACCGCGGGATGACAACTCGGAGATCGCTGCGTACACCAGGGACCTGACCAAGGTCTACGGCAGCGGCGACGCCGAGGTGGTGGCGCTCGACCATGTTGACGTCGACTTCTTCAAGGCACGCTTCACCGCCGTGATGGGCCCCTCGGGGTCGGGCAAGTCAACGCTGATGCACTGCGTGGCCGGCCTGGACGCACCCACCTCAGGCGAGGTGGTGATCGGCGACACCAACATCGCCACCCTCAAGGACTCCAGGCTCACCGAACTGCGCCGTGACCGCATCGGCTTCGTGTTCCAGTCATTCAACCTGATTCCCACGCTCACCGCGCTGGAGAACATCGAGTTGCCGATGGCGATCGCCGGGCGCAAGCCCGACCCGGAATGGCTCGACCACGTGATCGACATCGTGGGGCTGCGCAGCCGCCTCAAGCACAAGCCGTCGCAGCTTTCCGGCGGCCAGCAGCAGCGCGTGGCGTGTGCCCGCGCCCTGGTGGGCAAGCCCGACATCATCTTCGCCGACGAACCCACCGGCAACCTCGACTCGGCGGCCTCCGCCGAGATCCTGGGCTTCCTGGCCTCCAGCGTCACCGACCTGGGCCAGACCATCGTGATGGTCACCCACGACCCCACCGCGGCCGCCTACGCCAATCGGGCGTTGTTCCTGGCCGACGGGCGCATCGTCGCCGACATGGACGATCCCGACCGCGACAAGGTGCTCGCCCGCATGGTCGAGCTGAGCTCCCCGGTTGACGCGTCCGCACCCGGTGCGTCGACGCAGGCTGCCGGTCCTTCGACAGTTCAGGGCTGACATGTGGAAGGCGTCGTGGAAGTCCCTGATGGGACACAAGGTCCGGCTGCTGTTGTCCGCCCTGTCGGTGGTGTTGGGCATCGCCTTCCTGTCGGGTGCGCTCACCTTCACCGGCATGCTGTCGAACACCTTCGCCGCGATCACCCAGGGCACGATCGCCGATGTGTCGGTGGGGGTGAAGGGCACCCAGAGCATTGACTCGGTGGTGACCCCGGATTACACGAAGAACCACCTGACCAACGCCGATATCGACCGCATCCGCGGCGTGGCGGGTGTGGAGTCAGCCTCGGGGCAGATCACCCAGATGAACACGGTCTACCTGTTGGGCACCAACAACAAGGTGGTCGGCATGGCCGGGCCACCGTCGATCGCCAGCAATTTCACCACCGAGCCGGCAATGAATCACAAGCCCGGCATCGAGGTGCGCAGCGGGCAGGCACCCACCACCGACGACGAGGTGGCGGTGGATCCCAGCTCGTTGGAGCGCAGTGGCTATCACCTCGGTGACACGGTGAAACTGCTTGCCAATGGACAGACCATCACCAAGAAGCTGGTGGGCACGGCTGCCTGGGGTTCGGGTGGCAGTGCCGGTGCCGCCTATGTCTTCTTCGACGACGTCACCGCTTCCCAGCTGTTCATGGGTGGCGCACCGGGCTATATGCAGGCGGCCGTCACGGTGAAGGCTGGCTCCGATGTCGACGCCGTGACCAAGGCTGTCGCTGCCGCGGTGCCGGATGGGTTCGAGGCGGTTCCGGGACATCAGGTGGCCGACCAGTTGAAGACCGCGCTCGACCAGGCGATGGACTTCGTCAACATCTTCCTGGGGGTCTTCGCGGCGATATCCCTGGTGGTGGCCTGCTTCCTCATTGTGAACACCTTCTCAATGCTGGTGGCTCAACGCAGTCGTGAGCTGGCGCTGTACCGGGCACTGGGCGCGTCCCGCGGTCAGGTGGCACGGTCGGTGATCTTCGAGGCCCTGCTGACCGGTCTGGTCGGCGGGGTCATCGGGGTTGGGCTGGGTGCCTTTCTGGCTTATGGAATCGGAGAAGCCGTGACGGCGGCTGGCATGGATATGGTCTCTTCGGTGCCCATGCCGTCGTGGCAGAACGCATTGTTGTCGGTGGTGATCGCCGTGGTGGTCACGGTGGTCGCCGCCTGGTTCCCCTCGCGGCGCGCGAGCCGGGTGCCGCCGATCGCGGCAATGACTGGTGAGGTGACGTCGGGCGAGGGGGGTCTGGGGCGTCGCACGCTGGTCGGCACGATCATGCTGGTGGTCGGCATCGCGGGCATCTGGTCGGGTGTCACCCTGAAGGTCAGCAAGAATATGTGGCTGCTGGGTGGAGGTGCCTTCCTGGTGCTCATCGCGGTCACCTTGATGAGCCCGGTGATCGGGCGTCCGCTCATCTGGGTGATGGGACGGGCCTACCGGTTGTTGTTCGGTGAGACGGGAAAGCTTGCCGAGCTGAATGCGATCCGACTGCCCCGACGCACCGCCGCCACCGCGTCGGCGTTGATGATCGGCATCACATTGGTGTCAACCCTGTCGATCCTGGGCGCCTCCGCGAGCACATCCACCGAGCACTCCGTGCGGGACAGCCTTCGTGGCGACTTTGTCATATCGAGCCTCAATTATGGGCCGCTGCCTGCCAGCCTCTTCGACGAGGTGAAATCGACGCAGGGCGTCGCCTCGGTGCATCGGGCACGGACGGCGGCGACCACAATCAACGGCGCGCGCGCCCGGGTCATCGGCTATCCGACCAGCGATTTCAACAAGATCCAGGCGCAGTCGATGGTCACCGGCACCATGGGCGATGCGCTGGGCGAGGTGATCGTCTCGCAGGCCTACGCCGACGAGCAGAAGCTGCAGGTGGGCGGCACGCTCGAGTCGGTGGACGCCGCCACCATGGCGCCGCTGAAGCTCACCGTCACCGGCATCTTCACCACGCCCAAGGGAGGTGGCTTCGGATCGATCAACGCGAACCTTGCCACCGTGGCAGCCCTGGGCAACCGTGACCGCGACAGCCAACTGTCGGTGGACGCCGCACCGGGCGCGTCGCACCAGTCGGTGCAGGACGCCCTCGATTCGGCCACCAGCGACAACCCGCTGATCGTGGTGCAGAACCAGCAGGAATATGCCAAGGCGCAGAGCGCCCAGATCGACCAGATGCTCACCACTGTGTACGCCCTGCTGGGGTTGGCCGTGGTGATCGCGGTGCTGGGCATCGTGAACACGCTGGCCCTGTCGGTGGTGGAACGTACCCGCGAGATCGGGTTACTGCGCGCCGTGGGCATGAAGCGTGGCCAGCTGAGGCTGATGATCACCCTGGAATCGGTGATCATCGCCGTGCTTGGTGCCGTGCTCGGCCTGGTGATGGGCCTGGGCTTCGGCGTGGCCCTGCAGCACGTGCTGGTTGACCAGGGACTGTCGATCCTGTCGATCCCGTGGGGCCGGTTGGGAATCTTCCTGGCCGTGTCGGTGGTGGTGGGCGTGCTGGCCGCAGTGGTGCCCGCCCGACGCGCCACCAAGCTGAACATGCTCGACGCCATTTCCAGCGAATAGGGATATTGCGACGCCGTGCTGCGATATTCCCCGGAGTTATCGCTTGCGGATATCGATTATTGGCCTCGTGGGGCCCGCCCGGTGACGAGCAGGTGAATTCCCTGCCGGACGCCCATCCCTGACGCCCAGCTCCGCGCGCCGGCGGGTGGCTCGGTGTCCCGCCCGGTGGTGCAACCCGGTGGCGCGACCCATGTCCCCTGCCGATACCCCGGATGGCATGGCACGTCGCCCGAGGCGGGGCTTCGGGGTGTGGGGGCTCGCAGGGTGGGGGCTGGCCCGTCTCGTCGGATGAACGCGCCCCGGACGGCGTCGTGGCTGGTCAGGGCCGTGTGGCCGCAACGACGGCCCTGCACGCGGTCGCGTCCCGGGCCCGATGACGCCTGGTGAGGGACGCCATGGTCGGTGTGCTCGTCCCGGCGGTTTCCCATGCCGGCAGTCCCCCATGCCGGTGGTGAGTTCGCGGTCCTGACTGGTGGGCTGGCCGGGGCGTCCACCGGAAGTGGGCCCAACCCGGCGGAATCTGCTTTCGCGACGCTGTTGCCGCAACTATCGCGTCGACAAACCGCGCTCGTGGATTGGCGCGACATCCGCCGACTGCGACGCCGTGATCGGCCCGTGATGGCGCGCGCTCAGTGGAATCGGGTCGCCTGGGGAAGCTGCGCACACCGGTGGACAAACTGTTGATAACTTCGCTGATCGGAGCCGATGTGCGGTGTTTCCTGCTTGTCGGGCTGTGGTGTTGTGGCGGTTCGCGTGCCGGGGCGCCACCGACGGAGTGACGCTTTTCCCGCGTGAAAGTGCGATCGTTGAAGCATTTACGGCCTCGCCGGTCGGTGCCTGCGGGTGCTCCGCGGGCAGCCGATGGTTACCCAGAGAGTTATCCACAGGGCGGTGGGTTGATTGGTGGATAAGTCGACAGGCGGTGGGTTCGGCGTCGCCAGCGCGGCGCAGGGCTTGGGGGTGACGATGCGTCACGATCGGGCCCGCTTGTCAACCGACACGAAGGTGACCACTGCCCCCACCGTGACGGGGCCGGCACAGCACAGATCTTGCGGCCGAATGCCCCCTGTGGCGCATGATTTCCCGGGATGGGTACGTCGCCGATCACGACGCGCCAAGGGCTCGGGGCGAGGTCGGTCTGCGATGCGCCGGTCGATCCCCCCGTCCGGTGTTGCGGCCGTGCCGTCCCATGTCGGCCGGGACGCCGCAGGGCGCCGTGGCACGCCCTCGCCGCGCCCCGCTATTGGGGCACTCCGCTGTTGGGGCTGCCACCGAAGGAACCGGTGTCCTGAGGCGGAACCCAGGTCGCCGTCGAGCCCCTGCGGCCATGACGCAGGAAATCCGTGGGTTCGCTGCCCTACGCGCTCGATTTCTTCGGCCCGGCGGCGGTCACCGCAGGCGGCGTCAGAGTGACGTCGGGCGGGACGTCGGGCGGTCGGCAAGGCGGTCGGAATGGGTGAACAACGCGTGAACACATTGCGGGGTGCTTTCAGGGAGCGCCATAAGGGAGCGCGATAAGGCAGCGCCATAGGTGATCTCGCAGAGATAAGGGATTGGCACAAGGGATTTCGTGCCGGAACCGCTATTTTCTTCACCCGGTCCTCGTCCGCGCGGGATATCGCCGCCATCCCGCGGGATTGACGGGGCAACGCCGCGTCCACACGACCATTCCATGGGTGCATCGGCGTCCGCTCGCCGCTATTGCCGGCCGATGGGGTGCCCGCAGCTCTGTGATGTCGCGGGGTCATGCGTCAACCCTCAACCGTCACTTGCCACCGCTGAACAGAACGTCGGAGCAGGCCGATATGATGCAAGCGCCGCGGTAGGCGGCTTGCCGAGTGGTCGAGAAAGACAGCACAACGGAGCGAGGAATCAGTGAAGATCACAGTCGAGCGCGATGTCATGGCGGAGGCTGTTGCCTGGGTGGCACGCAGCCTGCCCAATCGCCCGAGCGTTCCGATCCTTGCCGGCCTGCTCATGAGGGCCACGGGGAGCCAGCTCGTGCTGTCGAGCTTCGACTATGAGACCAGTGCACGCATCACCATTGACGCGCAGGTCGATGAGGAGGGCGAGGCCCTCGTCTCGGGGCGCCTGCTGTCAGAGATCGCCCGCAGCCTGCCCAATCGTCCGGCCCGCTTCACCGCCAACTCCAACCACGTGGAACTGGTGTGTGGCTCGGCCCGCTTCACCCTGCAGATGCTGCCGGTGGAGGACTACCCGCAGCTGCCCGAGATGCCCGCCGAGAGCGGCACCGTCCCCAGCGACGAGTTCACCCGTTCCGTGGCCCAGGTGGTGGTGGCCGCCGGTCGCGACGAGCTGCTGCCCGTGTTCACCGGCGTGCGCATCGAGATCAACGACGATCGCCTCTCGCTGCTGGCCACCGACCGCTACCGCATGGCGTTGAAGGAACTCACCTGGAATCCGGCCACCACGCAGGCCGAGAGCGCCGCCCTGGTGCCCGCCCGCGTGCTGTCGGAATCGGCCCGTTCCATGGGTGGTGGCGAGGCCGTTGCCCTGGCATTGTCCAATGGCATCGAGGGCGAGGGGCTCATCGGATTGTCCGGCGAGGGCGCCGGCGGACGCCGCGAACTCACCACCCGGCTGCTCGACGGCGAATTCCCCAAAGTGCGCCACCTGATGGACATCAAGCCCAATGTCACCGTGCGCGTGAAGACCGAGGAGGTGCTCGAGTCGGTCAAGCGCGTCTCCCTGGTCGCCGAGCGCAACACCTCGGTGCGCATGGTCATCGAGGACGACCGCATCGCACTCGACGCCGCCACCGGCGACCAGGCGCAGGCCACCGAGGCCATTGAGGCCCAGGTGAACAATGTGGCCGGCGGCGAGATGGCCGTATCGGCCGTGGGGTTCAACCCCCGCTACCTGACCGATGCGCTCTCGGCGCTTGATACGCCCTATGTGCAGTTCTCGTTCACGGCCCCCGGCAAGCCCTGCCTGGTGCAGGGACTGCCCGACGTCGATGGCGAGCCCGAGGCCGACTACAAGCATGTGATCATGCTGATGCGCCTGCCCGGCTGACCGATCGACCGCGGAGCGGGGCTGGCCTAGGCTGGCACCGTCGCATTGATGTCGTTCGGGAGGGGTGCAGCCGATGTTCGTCGAGCACCTCGAGCTGAAGGACTTTCGTTCCTACGAGGCCGCCAAGCTCGATATCGGCCCGGGTGTGTCGGTGTTCGTGGGGCCCAACGGCCACGGCAAGACCAACCTGGTGGAGGCCGTCGAATACCTGTCGACGCTGTCGAGCCACCGGGTGTCGGCCGATGCGCCATTGATCCGCGCCGGCACCAGCCAGGCGATCGTCAGGGCGCTGGTGGTGGCGGGTCGCGACGACCCCCGCAAGCTGCTGCTGGAGCTCGAGATCAACGCCGGACGCGCCAACCATGCGCGCATCAACCGGGCGCCGGTGCGGCGGATGCGCGATTTCATCGGGGCGCTGCGCACGGTGGTGTTCAGCCCCGAGGACCTGGCGATGGTGAAGGGCGATCCCACCGACCGGCGTGCCTTCCTCGATGCCCTGGTGATCACCCGGTGGCCGCGGCTGGCCGGCGTGAAATCTGACTACGACCGGGTGCTGCGGCAACGTAATACCCTGCTGAAGACGCTGGCGCGACGCTCGTCGCGCGTCGATGGGGGCGACGTGGCCACCCTCGACGTGTGGAACGAGCGGCTGGCCCAGTTCGGCGCTGAGCTGTTGGCGGCGCGGCTGGCAACCCTGTCCGACCTGATGCCCTATGCGCGGGCGAGCTATGCGGCGATCGCGCCGGTGAACAACCGGGTGGACGCCCGCTACAAGTCGTCGTTGGGTGGGCTGTCCGAGCTGCTGGGCTATGCCACCGACGGTGCACCCGGTGAGCTTCCGGAGGCCGCGGACACCGACGACGAAGTGCGCACCCCGGCGCCCGGGCCCGACCAGCTGGCGGTGCTCATGATGGACGCCATGGCTGCGCGGCGCGGCGACGAACTCGCCCGCGGCGTCACCCTGGTGGGTCCCCACCGCGATGATGTGACCCTGACGATCGGCACCCTGCCGGCGAAGGGCTATGCCAGCCACGGTGAGAGCTGGTCGCTCGCCCTGGCGCTGCGGTTGGGATCACTCGACATGCTGCGCGCCGACGACGTGGAGCCGGTGCTGGTGCTCGACGATGTGTTCGCCGAGCTCGACGTGACGCGACGTGATCGCCTTGCCGACGCCGTCGCGAAGGCCGAGCAGGTGCTGGTGACTGCCGCGGTCGGCTCCGACGTGCCCGGGCAGCTGAATGGGCAGCGCTTCGACGTCGACCTGCGCGGATCGGCGCACGCCGGGCATGAGGAGAGCGCCACCGGGCCGCGTGTTTCGATCGTGTCCCCAGCCTTGTCCACAGGCTCTGTCCACAGGTCTGTGGACAATGACTGAGCGCGAACGGCACCCCGGTGAGGCGCCGATGCCCTGGGGCGATGGGCTGCCGCCGTGGCAGCGCGACCAGGAAGCCCCGCCGGAGCCTCCCGATCCGACCCCGCCGGATCCGATCCTCCCCGATTCGACCGAACCCGTTTCCACAGGGCCCGATCCCGCGGAAGATGATCCGACGAGCTCTGGCTCGTCGAACGGCGAGCGCTGGGACCCATCGGGGGGCGACCCATCGGCAGGCGGGCCGGATGAGGGGGCGGTTCCGGACGACCACGATCCCGAGGGCTTCGAGGTGGCCACCAGCGTGGCCCACCAGCTGTCGGGGATGTTGCCCCCGGCCAGGTTGGGCCCGCGCAAGAAGGGCAGAAAGCGCCGTCGGCGTGCCCGACTGTTCGACGAGGAGCGATCCGGTGCCGGCCCCGATGTGCGCGACCCGCAGGCGGTCGGATCGGCGATGGAGAAGCTCGTCAACGAGCGTGGCTGGCGCACCCAGTTGGGCCTGCGCCTGATCGTCGGGCGCTGGGCCGAGTTGGTGGGGCCGACGAATGCCGCCCATTCGCGTCCCGAGAGCTATCGCGACCGGGTGTTGGTGGTGCGGGCCGAGTCGAGCACCTGGGCGTCGGCATTGCGGCTGCTGGCGCCCCAGCTGGTGGCGGAGCTGAATCGTCGCCTGGGCGATGGTTCGGTGATCCGGGTGGACGTGCGTGGCCCCGCCGCGCCCAGTTGGCGCCATGGGCGTCGAACGGTGAATGGACGCGGTCCCCGCGACACCTATGGGTGAGTGATGCGGTGGGCGAGTGACGCCGGGACGAGTGGGCAGTGGCTGAGTGACGCCCCGACGGGCCGGCTCTGGCAAGGGGATTCGTGGCGAATCCGGCCGCCCCACGGTCACCACGGTGGGCGCATGTGACCACGATGTGAAAGTCGGGGACAGGGTCTTCACAGGAACCTATGAGTTCCAGTAATCTGCACTACAGGACGACCGGGTGCCGTTCAGCCCTTGTTTCAACCCCACCTCAAGGAGCACTGCCCCATGAAGACTCGTGTTCGCTCCCGCAAGCCGGCCGCTGGCCTTGCCGGGATAGCCCTTTTCGCCAGCGGCCTCAGCCTCATGTCAACCGTCGCATCCCGTGCCGATTCCGGGCTGCCCAGTGGAGTCCACGAGGGGGTGTGCATCCCGAAGGACGGTGCTGGATCGTTCAACATCATCAACAATGACGACCAGATGAGTCGAACGAAGTACACCGACAGCTACGACAACATCTACCGATGCATTACTCCCCCAGCAGCCCAGGCAGCTGGGCTGACCTATTCATCACCGATGAAGTCATTCCTGCATGCGGCCGGATTTACGTCAACCGATGTCTCTGACAAGTCAATTCTTGCCCAGGATGATCAGTGGAAGGGCTATACAAATGGCGCAGATGGTACGCCGCTGACGAATTCCTACGGGGCCCCTTTGAACTCGATGATCGCCGCTTATGATCGTGATGGATCCGTTACCACGAAAATTGACGGAAATCCGAGCAAGTACGGTCAGGATCTGCCGATTCCGGGCTACTGGGATACGCAAGTGGGAACGGCATCAAGTGGTAACTGGTGGATTCCAAACAACGGCCCGACCGGAACCGGCGGGGTCGTGGCAGGGTCGTATCTCTGGAACCAGCGAGTAGCTGCTGGAACACTCGGCCAGCAGGACGACGGCACGCCTTTTGAGGAGATACAGAAGGGTAATCCGGCACTGAAGCGAGATTGGAACACGATACATTGGAACACAATCCAATTCAATTTCAATCCATCGAACACACCCGCGTTCACATTTATTGATTATTTAGGCTTTCGTGACCTGAATAATCTGCCTCCGATTGACGTAACTCAGCGGGACATCAATGCAAATGTGACGCTCAAACTCTCGACCATGTATGAGGGATATCCTGGAACATCCTTCCCGGCGCGTCCAGAGAGTGACTTCGCGGCCGGAAAACTCAAGACAGTTCAGCGAACGCACGAGAACGATCCTGACGTGATACCTGCAGATGACGTGTCGGAACCCTCCACCCCAGGTGTGAGCACTCCGTCACCGCAGCCTTCTTCGCCGCAGCCGTCGTCTCCTGCGACGGGTGGTGATGGTGGTGGTACCACGGTGCCGCCGGCGGGTGATTGCTTCGTGGATGTGCATGCGGGTGATCAGTTCGCGGATGATATTTGCTGGGCGAAGTCCCAGGGGATCACCACGGGTTGGCCTGATGGTACGTATCGTCCGGTGACGCCGATCAATCGTGATGCGTTGATTGCCTATATCTATCGTTTGGCTGGTTCTCCGGCGTTTACGCCGTCGGGTCAGACGGCGATGTCAAGGCGTCGAAGCAACATGGGGCTCGCCGGCGAGCAGTCGAGCGAATGCCTCGGTGGGCGTGAGATAGCCCAGTCGGCGGCGGGGTCGATTGTTGATCTCCTCGGCGATGGTGGTGAGGTAGGGCTGGTGATCGGGGATCACCGTGCCCTTGGGCAGATACTCCCGGTAGAGCCGGTTCGTGTTCTCGTTGCTGGGCCTCTGCCAGGGCGAGTGGGGATCGGCGAAGTAGACCGGCATCGCCGTGGCCAGGGAGACCTTCGCGTGCTGGGCCATCTCGCTGCCCTGGTCCCACGCCAACGATGCCTTCATCATCTCGGGCAAGTCGTTGAAAAACTCGATGACCGCGTCAGCGGTTGGCTCGGCGTGTTTCGAGGACAGGGCCAGCAGCCCGGTGAACCCGCTCATCCGCTCCACCAGCGTCGCCGCGCACGAGGTGCCGTTCTTCCCGATGATCAGGTCACCCTCCCAGTGCCCCGGCACCCGACGCTGGGCGGCGTCCTCACCTCGCTCCGCGATCGGGACCATACCTACGATTGGGCCACCGCGCGTCCGCCCGGTCGTACGTGGTCGGCGCTTGGTCCGCTTGGACTGCAGGAAGATGCCCTTGCGGGCGAGCTCACCCTTCGGGATTGCGTAGATGTACTGGTAGATAGCCTCACCGGAGACGGTTCGGCCGCGTGCGTCAGCAGAGTTCGCCATGCGTTCAACGGTCGGGTCTGTCGCCTCCAGACGCAACCGGCCCGCTATCTCGTTCGGCGTCCACGACGCGGCCAGATCCGCCTCCACCCTCGCCTGCAGCACCGGATCCCCCGCGACCTTCCGCTGCTGCGGGCGAGCCCGCCGACGCTGCGCTCTGACGTCTGCGGTCACGGCCTGGTAGCCGCGGGTCTTCGTCGAGTTCCGGTGAAGCTCCCGCAAGATCACCGACGGGCAACGCCCCAGGTGACGGGCGATCCTCCGCACCGACCAGCCCGCTTTCGAGGCCGTCGAGATCTCCGACCTGTCACTGAACGACAACCCCACCCGCGCCATCCGCACACTCCACCGATCAGACCCCCGCCGACCGGGAGTGTTGCTTCGACGCTATGACACCACCGACGTTCTCGGATGTGGCCCCGTCGAATCAGTTCTACAAGGAGATCGAGTGGGCCGCGAGCACCGCTATCACCACTGGTTGGCCTGATGGCACGTTCCGTCCGACGACTCCGGTGGCGCGTGATGCGATGGCTGCTTTCTTGTATCGGCGTGCCGGGTCTCCTGCTTTCCTGGCTCCTGGTGTTCCGTCGTTCACTGATGTGGGTGCGGGGAACATGTTCTATCAGCAGATCGAGTGGATGAAGTCGACTGGTGTGTCCACGGGTTGGGTTGATGGGACGTATCGTCCATTGGACGCTACGAACCGTGACGCGATGGCAGCATTCCTGCACCGCTACAGCAACATCGGGAAGTAACCACCCGAACAAACAAACCAGCTGAGGGCTTGTGGGCGCGGCATTGAATCGTCGCCCCGCAAGCCCTTACTGCGAGCCCTGATGTTTCGCGAACCAGGCCGATGCCCACCCACGTGGCATTGGCCACCTCATTGGCGGGAATGGCCCTGATCGTCCGACAAGGACCGCGCCATCTACCGCCGCCTTGTGCCCCCGGGATGGACCTGTTGGGCAATGACAGTGCAATCAGAAGGGATGTGGCGATGGCCAGCGAAGGTGAATGGGCCAGGTGGCGTGGCGACATGAGGAGTTCCGCGCGCGGCGTGGAGAATTCGGCCGCGAACATTGAGCAATCGTCGGCGCGGGCCGCGGCGGCATCCGACCGGACCGCCGAGAACTCGGCCCGCACCGCCAGGGCGTCAGAGGACACGGCGCGTTCGGCGCGTTCGGCGCGCAGTGCGGCCACCGCTTCATGGGTCAGCGCTGGATTCGCCGCCGTCTCGGCCATCCAGAACGCACGTGCCGCCCGGGCAGCCGAGGAACAGACCGCCATCACGCAGTCGATGGCCGCACAGGAACAGACCCACCAGTTCGCCATGTGGCGCCAGACCGAGGAGGGCAAGCAGTACGTGGCGTGGCGCAACCAGGCCATTCCGCTGGCGCAACTGCTGCGCGATCGCCAGACGCAGTGGCAGCTGGCGTGGGCCCAGGCCATCGGCAACGCCCAGGACTCGGTGTCCGCCCAGGAACTGGAACACATGAAGCCCCACACCGTCCAGGTGCGGTCGGGGCGACTTAAGATCGCCGCAGTGATCCTGTTCATCCTGGGAGGCTTCGGCCTCATAACCACCCTGGCCGGTGCGTCCATGACGCGCGTCACCGTCCTGGGTGTGGCTGGTCCGCTGCTGCTCGCGCTACTCATGCTCGCGGTGGCGGTCTACCTCACCGTGAACGGCAAGCGCCGCCGCCAGGAGGAACAGACGGGCATCACCTGGATGAACACCGAGCTGAGGAGCATCGTGGCCGCCGAGGCGGCCCAGCGCGTCGCGCGCTTCGGCTTCGACCCGCTGGCGGTGCCGCAGGGCTACACCGGCTTCGCGTGGGGCGCCACCTTCGACCCGAGCGCCTATGCCGACCAGCTCATGTGGATGATCATCAATGGGCCGGTGAACTTCCCCGAGCCCGATGAGTTGCCGGCGCTGGTGATGCCCGACGTGTTGGCTCCCAACCCCGCCTTCCGGCCGGAGGTGAATGCTGCGCTGGCCGACTTCCAGCAGCAGTCCTGAATCAATCCGCTCGCCCGGGACGACCGCGTCCCTACCGATCCGACGCGAGGTGCCCCCACCGGGGGCCGGACGCGCAGGACAGGGGCGACAAGGGCACCGTCCACAGTGCCCTTGTCGCCCCTGTCCTGCGTTGAGCCCTCGGCGTCCACGTCCAACCCACCCGGTGCGCCCGGCCGTCCACGCGCTGCACGCACCGACCCGGCGAAAACCGCCACAACGCCCTGAGCGCCGCAGCACCGTCGCAAGTGGAGGGGCACGCGAAACGGGGTTAATCGGCTCTGAGCGCCGATTTTGCCGCGATTTAGGGCAGGCGGCCCCCGATCGACCCCGTCCAGACATGGGTATCGGGCACTTTGGCTGGTAGAATCGTCAGGGTGTGCTGCGAGCATTCGCGCACTGTGATGACAGGAGTCCCCACCGGTGAGTGAACAGCTGAACGAATCAGCCGTGACTGAGAAGACCGAAGACGAGAAGAGGATGGACGCCCTCACCCTCACAGACACCGAGGACGACTCGGTTGACGGCGAGTACGGCGCTGACGAGATCCAGGTGCTGGAAGGCCTGGAGGCCGTGCGCAAGCGTCCCGGCATGTACATCGGCTCAACCGGCGAACGCGGCCTGCACCACCTGGTGCGCGAGATCGTCGACAACTCCGTGGACGAGGCCCTGGCCGGCTATGCCGACTCCATCGAGGTGACGCTGCTCAACGGCGGCGGCTGCCGCGTGGTGGACAACGGCCGTGGCATCCCCGTGGCCGAGCACCCCGCCGAGCACATCTCCACGCTCACCCTGGTGCTCACCGTGCTGCACGCCGGCGGCAAGTTCGGCGGCGGCGGATACAAGGTGTCCGGCGGCCTGCACGGCGTCGGCTCGTCGGTGGTCAACGCGCTCAGCTCGCGCTTCGACGCCGACGTCTACCGCGACGGCTACCACTGGCACCAGAGCTTCACGCTCGGCGATCCGGTGGCCCCCGTCGAGCGCCTGGAGGAAACCGAGCGCACCGGCACCACGATCACCTTCTACCCCAGCGCCGACATCTTCGAGACCACCGACTTCAGCTACGAGACGCTGGCCACCGGCTTCCGTGAGATCGCCTTCCTCAACAAGGGCCTGCGCATCGCCATCACCGACGAGCGCACCGACCATGTGGACGAGGACGGCAAGCAGCTGCACGACGTCTTCAAGTTCGACAACGGCCTGGTCGACTATGTGACCTTCCTCAACGGCAACCGCGAGACCATGACCCCGGTGATCGACGTGGAGGCACACGCCCCCGAGGTGGGCATGGGCGTCGAGGTGGCCATGCAGTGGAACACCAGCTACGTCACCAGCCTGCACACCTTCGCCAACACCATCAACACCCGCGAGGGCGGCACCCACGAGGAGGGCTTCCGCGCCGCGCTCACCACCACCATCAACAAGTGGGGTGAGAACTGGGGCCTGATCAAGAAGCGCGAGGACCGCGTCAGCAATGACGACATCCGCGAGGGCCTCACCGCCATCGTCTCGGTGAAGCTGGTGAACCCGCAGTTCGAGGGCCAGACCAAGACGCGGCTCGGCAACACCGAGGCGCGTGGCTTCGTGCAGCGCGCCGTCAACGAGCGCCTGGGCGACTGGATGGAGCAGAACCCCGGCGACGGCAAGCTCATCGTGCGCAAGGCACAGGCTGCCGCGTCGGCACGCATCGCCGCCCGCAAGGCCCGCGACATGGCCCGCAACCGCAAGGGCCTGCTCGGCTCCGGCGGCCTGCCCGGCAAGCTCGCCGACTGCTCCAGCAACAACCCGGAGGAGTGCGAGATCTTCATCGTGGAGGGCGACTCCGCAGGTGGCTCGGCCAAGGGCGGGCGCAACCCCCGCATCCAGGCGATCCTGCCGCTGCGCGGAAAGATCCTCAACGTCGAGAAGGCACGCATCGACCGGGCCCTGCAGTCCGAGACCATCGAGGCGATCATCTCGGCGCTCGGCACCGGTGTGCACGAGGAGTTCGACATCAACAAGCTGCGCTATCACAAGATCGTGCTGATGGCCGATGCCGACGTCGACGGCGCCCACATCCGCACGCTGCTGCTGACGCTGCTGTTCCGGTTCATGCCCGAGCTCATCGACGGCGGCTACGTCTACCTGGCCCAGCCGCCGCTGTTCCGGCTGCGCTGGACCAACGCCCCCCACGAGCTGGCCTACAACGACGGCGAGCGCGACTCGCTGCGCGACAAGGGCCTCGAGGCGGGCAAGAAGCTGCCCTCGGTGAACCCGATCCAGCGCTACAAGGGCCTCGGCGAGATGGACGCCCAGGACCTGTGGACCACCACCATGGACCCCGACAACCGGATCCTGCTGCAGGTGAACCTCGACGACGCCGCACGCGCCGACCAGACCTTCTCGATCCTGATGGGTGAAGACGTGGAGGAGCGGCGACGCTTCATCCAGCGCAACGCCAAGGACGTCCGTTTCCTCGACGTCTGATCCGCGCGCGCCCCGCGTCCCCATCCGTGCCTGACAAGGAAGAACAATGAGCGAAACACCACAAGGCCCCGGCGACAACGCCGAGACGCCCACCAACAACCAGCGGGCCCGCAAGGGCTCCGGCGTCGATGCCATCGCCGGCCCCGCCAAGGGCCGCGTCGACCCGGTTGACCTCACCTCCGAGATCCAGAACTCGTTCCTCGACTATGCGATGAGCGTGATCGTCGAGCGTGCCCTGCCCGATGTGCGCGACGGCCTCAAGCCCGTGCATCGCCGCGTGATCTACACGATGTACGACGGCGGCTATCGTCCCGACCGCGGCTGGAACAAGTGCTCGCGCGTCGTGGGCGATGTGATGGGCAAGTACCACCCGCACGGCGACTCGGCCATCTACGACACCCTGGTGCGCCTGGCCCAGCCGTGGGCCATGCGCTATCCGCTGGTGTCGGGCCAGGGCAACTTCGGCTCGCCCGGCAACGACGGCGCCGCCGCCATGCGTTACACCGAGTGCCGCATGGCGCCGCTGGCGATGGAGATGGTGCGCGACATCGACCAGGGCACCGTCGACTTCCAGCCCAACTACGACAACCGCGACACCGAGCCCACCGTGCTGCCGGCGCGCTTCCCCAACCTGCTGGTCAACGGGTCCACCGGCATCGCCGTGGGCATGGCCACCAACATCCCGCCGCACAACCTGCGCGAGGTGAACGAGGCCGTGCAGTGGTTCCTCGAACACCCCGAGGCCTCCGATGAGGAGCTGCTCGAGGCGTCGATGGCACGCGTGAAGGGCCCCGACTTCCCCAACGGCGCGCTGATCGTGGGCCGCAAGGGCATCGAGGACGCCTATCGCACCGGGCGTGGCTCGGTGACGATGCGCGCGGTGATCAACATCGAGGAGGACCGCAAGGGCCGCACCGAGCTGGTGGTCACTGAACTGCCCTATATGTGCAACCCCGACAACCTGGCCCAGAAGATCGCCGACCTGGTGAACTCCGGGCGCCTCACCGGCATCTCCGACATCCGCGACGACAGCTCGGCGCGTACCGGCCAGCGGCTGGCCATCATGCTCAAGCGCGACGCCCAGCCGCGCGTCGTGATGAACAACCTGTACAAGCACACCCAGCTGCAGGACACCTTCGGGTGCAACATGCTGGCGCTGGTCGACAATGTGCCGCGCACGCTGCGCCTCGACCAGTTCATCCGCTACTGGGTGCTGCACCAGATCGAGGTGATCGTCCGGCGCACCGAGCACCAGCTGCAGCAGGCCGAGAAGGAAGCGCACATCTACCGCGGCCTGGTGAAGGCCCTCGACATGCTCGACGAGGTGATCGCCCTGATCCGGCGCTCGCCCACCACCGAGCAGGCGTCGGCAGGCCTGCAGAAGCTGCTCGACATCGATGACGTGCAGGCTGCCGCCATCCTGAACATGCAGCTGCGTCGCCTGGCCGCCCTGGAGCGCCAGAAGATCATCGACAAGATGAAGGAGCTCGACACCCTCATCGCCGACCTGAAGGACATCCTGGCCAACCGGGAGCGCCAGCGTTCGATCGTCAGCAATGAGCTGGGCGAGATCGTCGGCAAGTACGGCGACGAGCGTCGCACCCAGATCATCGCCGCCGAGGGCGATTTCAGCGACGAGGACTTCATCCCCGACGACGACATGGTGGTGACCATCACCCGTGGTGGCTACGCCAAGCGCACCCGCACCGACCAGTACCGCCCGCAGCGTCGTGGCGGCAAGGGCGTGCGCGGGGCAACGCTGCGTGCCGACGACGAGGTGCAGCACCTGTTCGCCACCACCAACCACCAGTGGATCCTGTTCTTCACCGACCACGGGCGCGTCTACCGCATCAAGACCTGGCAACTGCCCGAGGGCGGCCGCGACGCGAAGGGCGGCCACGTGGCGGGGCTGTTGAGCTTCCTGCCCGACGAGAAGATCGCCCAGGTGTTGGCGCTGCGTTCCTACGAGGACGCCGAATACCTGGTGCTCGCCACCAAGCAGGGATTGGTGAAGAAGACGGCCCTGTCCGCCTACGACTCACCGCGCCAGGCGGGCCTCATCGCGGTGAACTTCCGTGCCGACGACGATGAGCTGATCGGCGCCGAGCTGGTGGACGCCAGCGACGACGTGCTGCTCATCTCCCGGCTCGGCCAGGCGATCCGCTTCCGTGCCGACGACGAACAGATGCGTCCGATGGGTCGCACGACGTCGGGCGTCACCGGCATGCGCTTCCGCGAGGGCGATGAACTGCTCTCGATGAGCGTGGTGCCCGCCGAACGTGGCGAGGCCAGCGACGAGCATGCCGACGAGGAGGATGAGCCGCTGTACGTGTTCACCGTGACCAATGGTGGATTCGCCAAGCGCACCCCGGTGGGCGACTACCGCGTGCAGAATCGTGGCGGACTGGGCATCAAGGCGATGCGCATGGACGACGAGCGCGGCCACCTGGTGGGTGGCCTGGTGGTGACCGACTCCGACGAGGTGATCGCGATCAAGGCGTCGGGCCAGGTGACCCGCAGCTCGGTGGCCGAGGTGAATCCGACCGGGCGCGACACGATGGGCGTGAAGTTCGTCGGCGTGCGCGGCAAGGACGAGGTGATCGCCATCGCGCTCAACCCGGAGAAGCCCGAGGAGGAGGGTGAGGGCGACGAGACCGAGCCCGAGGCCACCGACGAGATGGGCAATGCGGTGCCGGCCACCGATGTGATCGAGGCCGACGCCAGCGAGGACGGAACCGCCGCGGCCGATGACGACGAGGACGCGCGAGCGTCCGACGAGTAGTTGCCGGGCAACTGGCATTAGCGGGAGTCTCCCGCAACCGGCATGAGCGCTGGTTGCGGGAGATTCCTGCGTTCGGGGCTTGATCGGCGAACCACCGCGTCCACATGGCGGAAATATTCCCCACCGGCTTGAACTGCGGCCGGTCATGCGAGAAGGTAAGGCTAACCTAACTAGCTGATCCCACCAGTTGGTTTGACCTGTTCGCAGAGAGGCTGCCGACGTTGTCACCTTCCTCAAGCAACTCGCATGACCTGGAGCCCACCGTCTCCGACCAGTCACTGTCGGTTGCCCGACGACTCATGCGCGGCCAGGGCCGTGCATCAATGCTTGCCTACCGCATGGACCCCGCACAGTCCGTGCAATCGATGGCCCATGGCGTCGACGCCAAGGGCCGCTTCCTCGTGTCGTGGATCGGCAATGCCTGCTGCCCGGTCCCCGAATCGGCCGAGGTGAATCCTGTGCGCACCGGGGGCCAGCCCGAGCCGGTGCCGGTGCGCCTGGAGATCCTGCGTCAATCACCTGATCCGATGACGCGGATCGCTGCAGCGAGCCTCCACCTGCTCGGCTCGCTGTATGTCTTGAGCGACGATGAGCGCATCGACCTGCTCGCCGAGCGCGCACTGCCCACCATGGTGGGCGACGTGGCCGGCATGCGCGGCGCCCATGTGGGCGTCCTCGTCTCCGACCGCGTGCTGCTGCACGATTGCTACGGCGTCACGCCGCTGTCCTTCGATGCGTTGGTCGGCGAATCCGCCGACGCGGCCCCGGTGTTCCCCACCATGGCCGACGACCTGGAGGCCTTCGAATGCGTGGCCTGCCTGGCGGAGCCGACGCTGCGCCGCGTCTGCGATTCGGTGATGTGCGGGCTGCTGCGCGGCCGCGTGCATTCCACCAAGGCCGTGGTCAATCCCTGCCCCGCCGTGGCCGACAAGGTGTTCTGCGTGGACGTTGACCAGACCGGCATCCTGTTCATGCGGGTGCTCAACGGCCGCGCCACCTCCGTGGTGGCCGACTTCTCACGCAATGTGCATTCACTCGAGGGCCTGGACGCCGAAGTGTCCGCCCTGGTCGAGAGCTCGACGCTGGTTGACGATTACTGCGTCTGACAAGGCCGGCGTCGGGAGTGGGCGGGCCCGGGACAACCGGGCCCGCACGCTTCATTGCACCGTCGCCGGAACATGAACAGGCGGGCCACCGCACATGGGGATGTTGGTGGCCCGCCTGCAAGTTGTGGAACTACTTGGCCTGGTAGGCGAGGCAATCAGCCTGCGAGCCACCGACCTCGATGGAGCTTGCGGTGCACATGAGGTCCTTGTTGTGCGTGCACTCGAGACGCTGGCAGGCACCGACCTTGCCATTGGCCGACGACAGGCCGCCGCGGGCGTCGAGTTCGATGAAGGTGCGGCAGGTGGGCTTCGCGTCGCTGCCACCGATGGTGACGGCGAATGCGGTGCAGCCGTTGTGGTTGAAGGCGCAGGCCGAGGTGGAACAGGACTTGATGGCGGTTTCCATGATGATTCTCCCTTTGTTCGTGACCACGTCTGACAATTACCAATGTAAGTGCGCATACCGCCCCTGACAATCAAGGTCATCCTAAGAAATAGGGCCGGGAAAGGTTAGGTTCACCTACATTCTGAGTATTCACACGGCGTGCACGGCCCATTCCTGAGAAATTCATGTCACCAGGGTTTCTCCCCGCGTTTTCCCGGCTGGCCTACCCTTGGGGTGGAGCACTTCTTAGGGGTGGCGCATATGGTGACCAGGCCGACAGCAGTGGCCGGCAGCTTCTATCCGGGCCAGCGGGGGCGGCTCGCCCGCGAGCTGAACACGCTCTTCGAGCAGGCGGATCGTCCACCGGCGCAGGTGAGCCCGGCCAGGGTGAAGGCGATCGTGGTGCCGCACGCCGGCTATGTCTACTCGGGCACCACGGCCGCAACCGGCTACGAACTGCTGCGGGGACGCCCCATCAACCGCGTGGTGGTGCTGGGGCCCACGCACCGGGTGGGGATCCGCGGCATGGCGCTTGCCGGTGCCGACGCCTTCGACACGCCGCTGGGCTCCGTGCCGGTCGATCCCGACCTCACCGCCATCGCCGAGGCGGTGCCGTTGGTGGTGACGCGTCCCGATGTGCACGCCCGGGAACACAGCCTGGAGGTGCAGCTGCCGTTCATCAGGACGGTACTGCCGCAGGCCAGCGTGCTTCCGGTGGCCGTGGGCGACGCGCTGCCCGACGAGGTGGCCGCGCTGCTGGACGCGGTGTGGGGCGAGTCCGACACCGCAATCGTCATCAGCTCCGACCTGTCGCACTACCACTCCTATGACGACGCCCGGAAGCTTGATGCCGGCACCATCGACAAGGTGCTGGCGCTGGACGACACCGTGGCGCCCAACCGGGCCTGCGGTTGCTTCTCGTTGAACGGGCTGCTGCTCGCCAGCGGGGAACACCATCTGACGCCCACCCTGCTTTCCGCCCGCAATTCCGGGGATACCGCCGGCGACAAGGGACGCGTCGTGGGATATGCGTCCTTTGCATTCCAGGCGGACCAGTGATGTCGCACCGCGACAATCCCGTAGCCCAACAACACCGCATAACCACACAGTGAGGAGCCAGATCATGAATGACATCCCCG
The DNA here is from genome assembly GCF_000940845.1 of Propionibacterium freudenreichii subsp. freudenreichii. Lineage (NCBI taxonomy): Bacteria > Bacillati > Actinomycetota > Actinomycetes > Propionibacteriales > Propionibacteriaceae > Propionibacterium > Propionibacterium freudenreichii. The sequence goes on from NZ_CP010341.1 coordinate 27,777, forward strand.
CGGGTGCCCGCGAGACCCTCATCGACATGGCGCGCGGAGCCATCGAGCGCCAGTTCGGCATGACCGTGCACCACCGCGAGCAGGCAACCGGCGAGCTGGCGAAGTGGTTGGCGCGTCCGGGCGCGTCGTTCGTCACGCTGACCCTCGACGGGCGGCTGCGCGGCTGCATCGGCACCCTGGAGGCCTATCGGCCGCTGGGCCAGGACGTGCGCGACAATGCGGTGCTCGCCGCCTTCCACGACCGGCGCTTCACCCCGCTGCGGGTTGCCGAATACCCCGGACTGCACGTTGAGGTGTCGGTGTTGTCGGCGCCCGAGCCGATGGAGGTGACCAGCGAGGCGGACGCGATCCGCCAGCTGCGTCCCGGCGTCGACGGGGTGGTGCTCACCGAGGGTTCCCACCGGGCCACCTACCTGCCCCAGGTGTGGGACCAGCTGCCCGACCCGCATGAATTTCTGTCCACGCTGCGCGAGAAGGCCGGCCTGGCCCCCGATCGGTGGGGGCCGGACACCCGGCTGGCGCGCTACGCCGTCACCGCCTTCGAGGACACCCGATGACGACCTCGCCCACCCGACGGGACCCCGCGGGCACGGACAGGGCCGTCCACGACACCGATGGGCTGCCCGGACGCACCGCCCGCTGGTGGCATGCGCTGCCCGACGGACGGCTGCGCTGTGAGCTGTGCCCGCGCGAATGCACCCTGCGCGACGGCCAACGCGGCTTCTGCTTCGTGCGCGCCCGCCACGGCGACGAGATCCGCCTGGACACCTACGGGCACTGCTCGGGCCTGGCGGTCGACCCCATCGAGAAGAAGCCGCTCAACCACGTGCTGCCCGGGTCGCGGGTGCTCAGCTTCGGCACCGCCGGCTGCGACCTGGCCTGCCGCTTCTGCCAGAACTGGGAGATCTCCACGGCCCGGTCGATGACCGCGGTGGGCGTGCCGGCCATGCCCCGCGACATCGCCCACGACGCGTCGGCACGCGGCTGCAGCGCCGTGGCCTTCACCTACAACGATCCGGTGGTGTTCGCCGAGTACGCCATGGACACCGCCAGGGCGGTCAACGAGCAGCAGATGCTGTCGATCGCCGTGACGGCCGGATACATCAATCCGGAACCGCGCGACGAGTTCTTCGCCTGCATGGACGCCGCCAATATCGACCTGAAGGGCTTCACCGAGGGCTTCTACCGGCGTATTACCGGCGGACGCCTCGACGTGGTGCTCGACACGATCGATGCCGTGGTGCACAACGGACGCACCTGGGTGGAGCTCACCACCCTGCTGATCCCCGGCATGAACGACTCCGACGAGGAGTTGCGGGCGATGTGCGGGTGGATCGTGCGCCAGCTCGGCCCCGATGTGCCGCTGCACTTCACGGCGTTCCACCCGTCGAACCGCATGAGGGATGTGCCGCCCACCACCGCCACATCGGTGGAGCGGGCCCGCCAGATCGCACTCGATGCCGGCATCCACTTCGTCTACACCGGCAATGTGCACGATCCGGCCGGTCAGACCACCTGGTGCCCGCAGTGCGGGACGGCGCTCATCGAGCGTGATGGCTACCGGGTGGGGCCGGTGCGCCTGGACGACCTGGGGCGCTGCCGTTCCTGCGGCTACGCGTTGCCCGGCATCTTCCGGCGCTGACGGGGCACCGGGTGGGCGCTGGACGCACCGGCGATCCCTGCCGCGGCGACGCGGTGCGCATGCGGTGGCCGCGCCCGGTAGTCTGAACACGCCCGAAACCGTCGGTGTGGCCCAGCAGGGTGGTCGCGTTGCCGACATGCACGCAGGAGGGTCTGGATGGCTGACAATTCCGATGCCACAACCGCGAAGGCGGATGGCGGCTCGCGACGCTTCGCGCGTCCCGGCAGCCGACGCAGGTCGGGGCGCAAGCCGGCGCTGTCCTTCGCCACGCTGAAGGAGAAGGCCGGGGCCGGACGTCCCGAGGGTCCCACGCGCAAGGCGCAGCTGCGCATCTCGCGGGTCGACCCGTGGTCGGTGATGAAGACCTCATTCCTGTTCTCGGTGGTCGGCGGCATCGCGTTGATCATTGCGGTGTGGGTGTTGTGGGGCATCATCAGCCTGTCCGGTGGCCTCAACGCCATGCAGCAGGGCATCACGGCCATGGTCGGCGCCGATAGTGGCGGCGGGTCCAACCTGGCCAACTATGTGACCATGTGGCGCGTGCTGGGGTTCACCGTGCTGGTGTCGGTGGTGAGCATCGTGCTGGTCACGGCCATCACCACGCTGTTCAGTTTCGTGTACAACGTGGCCGCCAATGTGATCGGCGGCCTCGAGGTGACACTGGCCGAGGACTGAGTGAGTTGAGCGTGAGGGACGTCGTGCGATAAAGTCTCTCTTCGGTACGGGGGACAACCTCCCCAGCACCGATGGGCCTATAGCTCAGTTGGTTAGAGCGCGTCCCTGATAAGGACGAGGTCACTGGTTCAAGTCCAGTTAGGCCCACCAAAGAATGTGCCTCTGACAAGCTTCGATGCTCTGAGCCCTCTCGACAGGGTACGAATCGGGTACGAATTCCCGTCGGTCCTCGCGTACGCGCGCGTGTGAGAGCGGGCCCGCCCACGCGCTCACCGGCGTGGCTCTCGCACGGCCTACACATAGCCCTGACACCGCGAATCATGGGTGACAACTGATACCCCCCTGGGGTATCAGTTCCGTGGGGAATGCCGCTATGTCTGGTCGGGTCGAGGGATACAGTCCAGACTTTCCCCCCATGTTTTGTGGAAAGGGTGCCCATACAGGGCATGCAGGGTGATTGGGGTTGGGCGACCGGAAACCGCGTTCTCCCGGGTCCAGGATCACCGACCCTACGACTACACCACCCATGGGCTGCAAGTCCGGGAGATCTGCGACGGTGGGCCTCTAATCATGACTGGAGCACAGCAGCGCCCCGGGTAGTTCGCGGTGAACCACTCGGGGCGGTGATGTTGGTCGGTCAGACGGCCACGTCCGCAGACGTGAGCTGTTGCCTCTGACCGAACGGCTGGACATTTGTCACCGGCAGCGCGTCGGCATCGTCCAGCTCGCGGAACAGATCGGGGTCGCCGTCGGCCAGGCCCAGGAGGTCCTGGGAATCCAGCTCCCCGCCCAACGCGATCTTGTGCGCAGCCCGGGCCACACCTGCCTCCTGCTGTGCCGTCGCGAGTTGGCTGGCCAGGGCGCCGTAGAGTTCCTGGTTCTCGGGCAGCGCCGGGTACGCCCGGACCACGGCCTCGGGGATGTACGCGGCCTCGTCCTCGGGCAGCTCGTGGGCGCCGATCGTGGCCAGGGTCTCCAGCTCGTGGGCGGAGGCGGACGGGGCGATTGTGTCGACGTTCGCCGTCCCGGCTGCGATACGTGCCGAAAGCCGCTGCCAGGTCAACTCTCGGGCGATGACGGTCTGGGGATCGGACGACGGCGCCAGGTCCTTGGCGAACTGATCGTTGAGAGCCTGCTGAGCCTTCTCTTCCCGGGCCAGCGCCACCTTCACCTCCGAGATGACCCATTCGCGGGTTGGCGCGATCTGCTTCTCTCGGTACTCGGCCAGGCCGCTCGCTGACAGGCTCGGGTTGGTGTAGGCATCGGCGGCCTTCTTGTCTGCCATGAACTTGCGGAATGCATCGGTGATGCTAGACATGATGGACTTCCTTTCGAGGAGCTATCTGATGGTTGGGGGTGTAGTTATGCGGGATCGGGCTGCGCGGCTGGGAGATCTGCGACGGTGGGCCTCCAATCGTCACTTCCGGGCCAGTGCCATACGCCCTTGGCATTCCGCACGAGGCCCTTGGCGGCTATCTCGTCGGGTGTGAGGCAGCGGCGCGGTATGTAGGGGCGCTGCGGGTCGTGGTGGTCGTAGTAGTCACCAACCCGGTGCAGGTCCCCCGCCGATGTGCCCGAGAACAGCTCGTTGCAGACGGGGCAGAGCTCTGTCTTGAAGCCAGGGATTGCGGGGCGCTTCGCGCTCATGCTGGATTCCCCTCCCGAGCCAGGGGGGCATCCAATCGGAGGGCAGAACATACCGGCGTTTTCTTGGCCCCCGGTATGTTCCGCCGGATCTACCGATGAAGAACCTACCTCGAACCCCCCTAAAGGGGTACGTTCGGTAGGTTTCTTCGAACCTACCGAGCCGGTATGTTCCGGTATGTTCCGGTACCTTCTGGAAGGGCACCTCATTTCGCTCCTCCTGGCTCGGTATTTTCGGCCAGCTTGTAGTAGAACCCGCCACCCTGTTTGTGGCGAGGCACGGTTCCGACTACCCCGTTCTTGACCAGCTGATCGCGCGCCTTGGTGAGGGACGAATCCTTGATCCCTGTCGCGTCTCCCAGCTCCTTCCCCGATAGACCCTCCGGGCGAACGGGGCGAGGATCGGCCTGATAGTCGGACAGCGCCTTCAGGACGGCTTGGGTGGCCTTCTGCTGGTCTCGGGAGGCCTTGGCGGTCTTCCGGCTACCGACGCCGGACAGACGAACGTGCTGGGTTCTTGGGTCGAAGTCCATCTGGTCCTCGGGCACGTCCACGTCTCGCCCGTAGGCGGAGAAGTAGCGCGGCGCAGCATCCTCGGTGTTGCCCTGCTGGTCGTGCTCTTTTGTGAGCTTCCACGTGGCATCTGGCCAGTCGAGAATGCGGCTGTCACCCCGGCTGCGCTCCCCGCTGTGGCCCATGTGGTGCACCACGAGCAAGTTGGGAATGCCCGCCTCAGCTACGAGAGAGTCGAGGGCGTCGAGAATCCGCCCTGCATCGTGGTCCTCGTCTAGCCCCAGAGCATCCATGAGTGGCCGGAGGCAGTCGAGGATGAGCACTTGGTGGCCGCGCAGCAGGTCGGCCCACTGGTGGCGGACATCCTCGTCAAGGATGTCGAAGGAGGAAACACGGCCCCGCAGAGGGACGATAGACACCCGGTCCTGGTTGACTATCCCCTGCTGGGTCAGCCACCGGCGGAGCATGTTCCGGCTGAGTTCGTCGTCGATGATGGCGGTCCTCCACTGGCCAGGCATCGGGGCGAACCTGTTCAGCAGAGGCACCCCGTCCACGATGGCGCGGGTCACGTTGCCGACCAGAGTCGTCTTGCCTGCCTTGAACTGGGCTGCCAGGACAATGTGCCCGTCCATCGGCCACACCTGCTCTACAAAGTAGACGGGCGCATCATCCGGTTCCGAGGCCAGGGCGTCGAGGGTAACGATGGGCGGGATTGTGGACTCCCGGCCTTCGGCCTTGAGTTCACGGGCTGCGATCTGGCGGGCCTGCTGGCGCAGCTTCTCCCGATCGATCAGCTCGCGCAGCTCATCCTTTCCCCCCGCCTCCCGCCCTGGCTCGGGCTTCCCGCTCATGTACGGGCCGAAGTCTTCGTCCGCGCTGGGATTCTGGGGATGAAGAGGATCGTCGCCTGCCTTCTCGAGCGCGTCGCTCCACTTGTGCGCCACCCTGTCAGGACCGAACCCGTCGTCCGTCGGGCAGCGATTCTTGAAGTCCTTCTCGGCCTGCTCGATCGTGTAGTCCGTGCCAGAGTTAGCAGCGCGGACGAGCTGGCAGGCGACAGCGAAGCATCCCGAGTCCCACCCGTCGCCGCGCTCGGTGCGATCCCCAGGTGCCAGGGCTTCGAGCTTGTCGAGGTCGCCCAGCACGCCCGCCACGGTCCGGCGGACGTAGTCGGCAGAGACAGGATCCTCCTGGCCAGGAGCGGTAGCTGGAGCCGGAACGGTCTCCGCGTCCTTCTCGGCCGTCTCGGCCAGTATCTCGTCAGGGCTCAGCATGCGTCTGCCCCCTCGTAAATCTCGTAATCGTTCCAGCGCCGATTGTTCGAGGGCAGGAACGAGAACTGGATGGGGTCGGCGCACGTCTGGTCGAACTGCTCGGTGCCGAGTTGTCGGATGAGCTTGCCAGCGATGATCGTGTACTCGTCGGGCATCACCGGGCGCGATAGCGGGATGATGATGCGGTAGCGGGGGGCCTTGGGCCTGCTTCTCCAGGTGCTGTGCACAAGGCACCGCACTCCGAGCGCCAGAACTTTGTCGGGAAGATCGGGCCAGGCCGCGTCGGCATCCAGCAGGACCGCTGAGCGGGACAGGATGGTCGTCTTCCGGCGGTACACCTCACCGGTCAGCGGGTCGCGCATGAGTGTGCCAAACAGCCAGCACCCGCATTCCTTGTGGTTTGCGGGATGCCGAACCACCTCGATAATCTCGTCCCAGGTCATGGAGCCGTTGGTCCAGACCTTGGAGTCCTTGCGTGGGGCACGCGCGACGGCATACGTGGTTGGCTCAGTCATCGGGAGTCACCACCGTAGGGCCGCTGGCGTGTCTGCTGCTCAAATTCCAGCGAGACGAAGTTGGCATGGTCGTCGCCACCGTCGTAGAGGAACTGGCGGGACCGCCAGCCCGGTCGTAGCTCGGTGATCCGGACACGAGTTGGAAGGGCGACGCCCATCGTCTCTGCCTCTGCGCGTTCACCCCACGTCGTGTCGCGCTCATAGCTATCCTGGCCAGGATGAAGGATGAACCACGCTTCATCGCGGGCCTGGGCGCGGTCGGCCTTGAGGCCTGCCGGGCACGTCGGCTCGTGAACCATTCCTCCAGCTGGAGAGAACGTCGCTCCGCAATCGGGGCAGGCGGTAGCCTTGAAGGCACGTTGCTTAGCTGATCTACCTTGAGCCGCCCAGTCGCCCGCTGGGCGGTTTCTCTTTGATCGAGACATTGCTTAGGCCACCCTCTCTACGAGTGAGAGGACATCGGCCGTCTTGACGCGCAGAGTGCGGGTCCGGCCGATGCGGTAGCACGGCAGCTGACCGTCGGCGGTCAGGCGCTTGAGGGTGCGCACGGAGCAGCCGAGGAGCTCTGCTGCCTGGGGATAGCCCACGAACTTTCCGTGCTGCTGGAGCGCGGCGGAGCGGTCCTGCGGGGTGAAGGCTGAGGTGGTCATCGTTCCACCGCCGCATCGAGCAGCATGGACGCGAGGAAGTCGGTCTGCTCCGGCGTGAAGGCTGGCCCCTTGGCGAGCGCGTCGGCAATGTGGCGAGCCAGCACAACCGTGTTGATTTCGCCCTTTGCCTTGGCCACGGCGGCAGGGTCGGGCGTTGGGTTGCCCACGTAGAGCCGAGCCAGGCGGGCCTTGGCATCCGCGATGGCGGGGTCTCTACGGTGATCGAGATTGGGGTCAATGAGCTGTCGGTAGGGCCTCTTCGGATGGGTAGATTTGGACATGCGGAACTCCGGGAGATCGTTCTCGCGGCTTCCGCTGGCGCCTCTGCGACGAGACGGCGGACTGTGTTGCCGATACCCAATCCCGGCCCACCCGGGATGCCCTAGCATGATCTGTCCGCCACGGGGAATCGCACCCGTGGTAAGGCTCCGTGTATGTTGCCTAGGAATGACGCGGCTACCTGGCTGGACTACAGAAGTTGAGCCACTTCCTCCGGCGACTCAGACTACCCAACTTGAGGCAAGTATACGCCGATTCAACTAGTTCCGCTGCTCTGCACCTTCGACAGCTCCGACACCCGATCTGCGAGCTCAGCAATGCGGCTGTGGGCGGCATGCTGATACCGCATGGCGATCTCGGGATCGGCGTGACCCATGAGTGTCATGAGTTCCTTGGTGGTGGCACCGGCCACGGCGTAGTTGGTGGCGGCGAAGTGGCGGAGCTTGTGGAAGCTCAGGTCATCTCGTCCCAGCATGTGCCTGGCTCGGTAATAGCCACCGCCCTGCTTCTTGACGTTCCCGTCCTTGTCGTACGTGGGCCGGTGACCGTACAGCTGCCCCGGTGTGAGGTAGTCCGTGCCGGGCGTGGTCGGTGGGAACAGGAGGCCGTCCTTGCCCCACTGCGCGTAGCGCTTCAGGTGTTCGCGTAGGTCTGGCCAGATGTTGCGAGGGATGGGCACGCGGCGCTCTCCGCTGTCGCTCTTCGGTGTCGTGACCTGCTGGTGCCCGTCCACCGTCACAATGCCCCGAGCCACGGAGATGTAGCCCCCGGTGTCGTTGAGCTCGATGTCGGATCGGCGGAGCGCTGCAAGCTCACCGAACCGCAACCCGCACCATGCGGCGATCAGGACCGCTGCACGATGCTGAGGAGGCATGAGATCGGCTAGCTGGCCAACTTGTTCGACGGTGAACAGCTCGACCTCGGGATGACGACGGCCCCCGCTGGCGCCCCGCACGTGCACAGGGTTGGTGGCGATGATGCCGTCCTCCACAGCGCTGGCCAGGATGGAGCGGAAGAGCGCATAGGCATGAGACCGGGCAACCGGCGCGCCCGGGTCCATGGACTCGTACCATGCCAGCGTTTGAGCCCGGTCTATGGCGGTGATCGGCACGTCGAGGAACCGAGCCAGGGCATGAGCACGCATGGCCCGGTAGTCCGCTGCGGTGCGGGCCTTGAGCGGTCGCCCACGAACCTGCCGGTGCTCGATCCAGCGTGCGGAGTAGACACCGAACGTGATCTGGTCGGCTTCCTCAACCGCGCGGCGTTGCGCGGGAGGAGTCCACTCGTCACGGTCGATGAGAAGTTGCTCGCCGATGAGCCACTGGTCCGCGAGCTCGAAGCTGGCGAAAGTGTGCCCCGGCGTGTGCAGCACTCCCAGACGCCAGTAGCGGGCCTTGAATCCTCGGTCCTTGGCCATGATGGTGCCCAGCGTGGACTTCCGACGGCGCTTCATCGCTGGGCCGTCCTATGGAAGTTGTGGCTCAGTTCGCTCATTTCGGTTCCTCAAACAGGGTACGATCCGGGTACGATCCGGGTACGATTTGAGGCTAGTTTAGCCCGTTGAGCCCGCTTAGCGCTACAACGAGAGTGGTTTCTGTGGTCTCCATATTCCCTAGCCAGGAGGCATATCTCCTCGTCGGGGTGGGATCAGCGATTTCCAGAGGCTAACGGGTTCAAGTCCAGTTAGGCCCACCGCACCACGAAGGCCGGTTGACGGGTGAAAGCCCTTGTCAACCGGCCTTTTGCATGTGCCGGGTGCGTGCCCGGCCGGAGGGGGAGTCCATGTCGCAACGAGCCGCACCGCATGCGGTCACGCCGTGCCCGGAGGTGACCTACGACCGCATCCAGAAGGCGGTGAAGCGGGCCATGCGCTCGGCGCCCGTCGAGCACGAGGGGGTGCTGGCGCTGCAGACCGAGCGCGCCATCCTCACCTTCCAGCTGATCGCCGAGGCGGAACTGCTGCGCGTGGCGGCCCTGATCGGCCTGCGCCTGCGCGCCGACGACAGCGCCGCTGCCGCCATCGAGGCCATCAACCGGCTCAACTCGCAGTCGGTCGACGGCACGATCTACCTGTATCCCAGCGACGACCCCGGCACGCGCAGCGTCGGCATCGACTCCTTCATCCCGGTTGACCAGGGACTCACCGATGCCCAGCTCAATCGATCGGTGGCGCTGGCGCTGTCGTCGATCGGCGACCTGATCGGGGCCCTCCCCGGGCCCTCGGACTAAGGACTTCCGCCATCATGTTCTTCACCAGGAAAACAGTCGCGACGCCGGCCATGACGCCCGACCGGCTCGCCGAGGCCCTCGACGGGCTGCCCGAGGTGTTCGTCCTCGACGACGCAGGGAACTACCACTACCGCGACGACGTGGGCATTGCGGTGCAACTGGGCTACAACGACGATTCGACCCTGCTGGAGGCGCATTTCACGGGCGTGCCCGTGGTGCAGGAGCTGATGCCGCGCGCGCTCGACATGGTGAACCAGTGGAACCTGGCCGCGCGTCCCGTGCGCGCCTACCTGGGCCGGGTGTCCGAGGAGTTGCCCTTCCAGGCGCCCCACCTGCGTGCCATCCTCACCACCGGGGTCGGCGTCACCGACGGGCAGCTGGTCAGCTGGTTGCGTCGCTGCGACGAAGGGATCGGCGCCTTCAACGACCACCTGCGGCAGTTCTTCTCGCAGGTGGGCACGCCCGGGAACTAGTGGCACCCGGGCCAGTGGCGCCCAAGCCAGTGACACTCAGGTGACATTGGCGGGCCGCAGCCGGGTGGCCGGCAACCACTCGGCATAGAAGTCGTCGACCCCACCCGCCTGGGCCACCAGGCCCTCCCAACCCTGCGGAGTGTGGCGCCACCGGGCGATCAACCCCGGCTTGGCGCCGTCGATGAGCACCACCACCACGGTGGGGATGCGATTGGCATCGGGTGCCGACATGGATTGGGGGGAACCCGGCGCGCGGTACGGGCCGGGTGGCGGCTGGGGCGGCGGTGACTGTGCGGGCCGCGACTGTGTGGGCGGGGACTGCCGGCCCGCCCGGTCGCCCAGCTCGTCCTCCGCCTGCGCCGCAGCGCGTTCTGCCGCCTCACGTGCCTCGGCCGCATGGGTATTGGCCACACGCTGCGACAGTGGCACCCCGGCGCCGCGATTCATACCTCCAGACATGTCAGTGAGTGTAGATGCCAGCGCCTACATTTTCGAACACGCGTTCGACACGGACGTGCTCCGGACAGCCCTCCCGGCGCGATAACACCATGTGAGTCACAATGGGGAGGGAACCCTCCCTCCGGCCAGTGCTGACCGGGGTGGACGCCCGGCGACGGGCGTCAGCGCGAGGGACCCACGACCGTGGGGTCGGTAGGCCCTGCGGGGCGGCGGCCCACATGGGCAGCGGAGCGGTACGACAGCTGACAAGGGGGAATGACATGCACGCAACGGCACCGGATGACGCGCGGGTTCCCGGGGATGCCGAGCGTCCGGTGCCCCGACGCCGGGTGACGATCCGCGACGTCGCACGCGCCTCCTTCACATCGGTGGCCACCGTCTCCGTGGCGCTGTCCGGCGGCGCCGGCGTGGCCGCCGAGACTCGCGCCCATGTGCAGGAGGTGGCAGACCGGCTGGGTTGGCGTCCCAACAGGTACGCGTCGAACCTGCGCAAGACCGACTCGCGGCTCATCGGCTTCGTCTGCGAGGTGGAACAGGTGTTCCAGATGGGCCTGGTGGACTCGCTGTACGTTGCCGCGCAACGCAAGGGCCTGGAGCTCGTGCTCGCGGGCGCGACCGCCCACCACGACGAGCGCACCTGCGTCGACGAATCGCTGCGCGCCCGGTGCCAGGCGATCATCCTCACCGGATCGGGACTGACCGAGGCCGAGATGAGCGAGCTGGCCGGGGCCGTGCCGTTGGTGAGCCTGTGCCGGCTGGTGCATGCGCCCGGCGTCAACGTGGTGGTCTCCGACGACCGGATGGGGTTGGGGCAGGCCGTCGACCACCTCTCGCAGCTGGGCCACCGGCGCATCTACTACGCCGACGGTGGGCCGGCCTATCCGTTGGCGGCAAGCCGCTCGAACGCCTACCTGTCGGCCATGGACGCCTGTGGGCTCGGCGACAATGCACGGGTGATCGAGGGCGGGAACACCGCCGCCGACGGGGTGCGCGCCGCGGGACGCGTGCTCGACTGCAAGCCGTTGCCCACCGCGGTGATCTGATTCAACGACGCATCGGCTGCAGCGCTGGTGCGTGAGCTCAACCGCCAGGGCGTGCGGGTGCCCGCCGCCATCTCGGTGGTGGGCTTCGACGACACGGAGATGGCTGCCGAACCGTCGACCTGCCCACCACGATCGTGCAGGACCCCCGGCGGCTGGCAGAGGCCGCCATCGACCTGGTGGCCGCCCGGATCAATGGGCCGCAGGGGTCGGGCGACAATCCGACGTCGGAGGAGTTGGTGGTGCTGCCCACCGAGTTGCGCGTCCGCAAGACGACGGCCCCACCCAAGCGCTGAGCCACCGGCAGCGGCCACCCGATGGTCCAACTGCCCGCAGCTTCGTCGGAAAGGGCCATTAAGTGGTCAACTGTGCGGCAATGACGCCGCACAACTGTCCACCTAGCCGTCCTTCCCGCAAGGCCCTGCACTCGGCTCGGGGCGCACCCGGGGGCGTCGGGCACGGCGCCGGAGCGACCCATGGCCTGAGCGGCCCGGAGCCCGGGCCTGCCAGAGCGCTGGTCCGGACCGCCCCCACCTCCGACCGCGCCGCGACAAGCGTCGATGGGCAAGTCCGAAACGTTTCGGACGCCCAATTTGTCCTGACATGGCGCCTTTCGTGCAACGGTGAGCATGCGCCACATCGCAGTGGCGCTAAAAAGCACAAGGAGACATCCGTGTCAGAGAAGACATTGGGCGTTGGCGTGATCAGCCTGGGTTGGATGGGCCGGTTGCACACCCGCGGATACAAGACATTGGCCGAGAAATTCCCCGAACTCGACGCCCGGATCCGGCTGGTGAGCGTCTGCGATCCCGTGGAGGCGAACCAGGCCTTCGCCACCGAGCACCTCGGCTTCGCCCGCGCCGTCGCCGGGTACCAGGAACTGCTCGACGACCCCGAGGTTGACGTGGTGTCGATCTGCTCGCCGAACTACCTGCACCGCGAGATCGCCCTGGCCACCGTGGCCGCCGGCAAGCCTTTCTGGATCGAGAAGCCATGGGCACCTCGGCCGCCCAGTCCCGCGAGATCGCCGAAGCCGCCGCGGCCGCCGGCCTGGTGACCAGCGTCGGCTTCAACTACCGTCACACCCCGGACATCGAGAAGGCCCGCGAGGTGATCCGGTCGGGACGCCTGGGCCGCATCACCAATGTGCGCTGCTGGCTGATCGCCGACTACGCCTCGTCGCCGCTCGGCCCGCTCACCTGGCGCTACGACCCCGACAAGGCCGGCTCCGGCGTGGTGGGTGACCTGATGAGCCACGGCGCCGACCTGGTGCAGTACCTGTGCGGACGCATCTCACCGGTCTCCGCACTCACCGACACCTTCATCACCGAACGCCCGATCCCCACCAAGGTGGGCGTCGGCCACTCCGGCTGGGAGGTCTCCGACGAACTCGGCCCGGTGGGCAACGAGGACTATGTGGCCATGATCGCCCGGCTCGACTCCGGCGCGGTTGGCACCTTCGAATCAAGCCGCGTGTCAGTGGGCCCGCGTGCCGAATACATCATCGAGGTCTACGGCACCGACGGCTCGCTGCGCTGGAACTTCGAGCACCTCAACGACCTGGAGGTCTGCCTGGGCGCCGACAACGAATTCCAGGGCTACACCCGCGTGATGGCCGGACCCACCTTCCCGAACTTCTCGCGCTTCCAGCCCGGCGCCGGCACGTCCATGGGCTTCGACGATCTGAAGGCCATCGAGGCAGCCCAGTTCATCGAATCGGTGCTCACCGGCAAGCAGCTGGCACCCTCGGCAGCCGACGGATGGGCGGCCGCAGAGGTGGACCAGGCAACGGTGGCGTCGGCACGCGACGGCCAATGGCACGACGTGGCGCCCGTGACCGGCCCGACAACCTACGACGCATGAGGCGGGGGGACCAACCATGAGCACAAACAATCAGCTCGACATCCGGCTGGACATGCCGCGCGCCGAGCTCGATGCCGCCGTCGCCAAGGTGCCGGCCGGGGGCAAGCACCGCTCCATCGGCCTGATCGCCCTGGTGGCGACGCTCGGATCATTCCTGTTCGGCTATGACACCGGCGTGATCTCGGGCGCACTGCCCTATATGTACATGCCCTTCGGGGCCCACGGACTGGAGATCACCGCCAGCGAGGAGGGCTGGATCGGCGGCACGTTGCTGGTCGGCGCAGCCGTCGGTGCACTGATCGGCGGACGCCTGTCAGACCGCTACGGACGACGCCACAACATCCTGCTGCTCGCCTTCATCTTCGCGATCGGCGCCATCGGCACGGCCCTGGCACCCAACATCTGGGTGATGTACCCGATGCGCTTCGTGCTCGGCTTCGCCGTCGGCGGTGCGTCCGCAACGGTGCCGGTGTACCTGTCGGAGACCGCACCCAAGCGCATCCGCGGCCGCATCGTGGCCATCGACCAGGTGATGATCGTCACCGGCCAGCTGCTCGCCTTCACCTTCAACGCGCTCATCGACAACGCGGTGGGTGGCCCGCAGCTGGACGTGGCCGGCAACACCCAGGGCCACCTGCAGACCGGCACGCAGACCTGGGACAATGTGCTGGCCCTGCAAACCTCACAGGGCGGCCCCTTCGACCCGGCCGCCTGGCACTCATTCGTCAACGCGCTGCTCGTGGACGGCGGCAACGGCATGGCCTGGCGGGTCATGTTGATGCTGTGCACCATTCCCGCCATCGCCCTGTGGATCGGCATGCGGTTCATGCCCGAATCGCCGCGCTGGTACGCCGCGAACAGGCGCTACTACGAGTCGATCGGCGCACTGAAGCAGGTGCGCGACCCGCACCGCGACGGCGACCCCGCCGACGAGTTCGACGAGATGCTCGTCTCGCACCGGCGCGAGGAGGGCCAGAAGAAGGGCACCTTCGGGGACATCTGGCGTACGCCATGGCTGCGCAAGCTGTTCCTGGTGGGCGTCTTCCTGGCCATCTGCAACCAGACCACCGGCGTCAACACGGTGATGTACTACGCCCCCAAGGTGTTGCAGTACGCCGGCATGGGCACGTCGGCATCGATCACCGCCCAGACCGCCAACGGCATCATGTCGGTGATCGGCTGCTCGGTGGCGCTGTGGCTGATCGGACGCTTCCGCCGCCGCCAGATCCTCATCACCTGCCTGTTCAGCGTGTTCGTCACGCTCGGCGTGATCGCCCTGCTGTTCGAGGTGACGATCGCCCCGGCAATCACCGAGGGTGGACGCCCGCCGTCGTGGGCACCGATGGTGATCCTGGCCATGATGGGCCTGTTCATGCTGGTGGTGCAGGCCGGCAACGGCCCGGTGGTGTGGACGATGCTGGGCGAGATGTTCCCCAGCAAGGTGCGTGGCATCGCCAACGGCACCGCAGTGTTCTGCATGTGGATGGTCAATGCACTGATCACCGCCACCTTCCCCACCATGATGGAGGGCCTGGGTGGCGGCATCACCTACGGCATCTACGCCGTGATCAACCTGGTGTTCGCGTTCATCCTCATCAAGATCATGCCCGAGACGTCGAACAAGTCGCTCGAGGAGATCGAGGTGTACGCAGAGGCGCGCTACTCGTGACCCACGCCGTGGGGAGGACGCACTCCTGCTGAAGATGTGGTGGGTGGCCGGTTCGGGGGGATCGGCCACCCACCCTCATCCCCGAACCCCCGACGAGTTCTCGCCCACCCCGGTGATGACCCGCGAACGCGCGACCCGATCGGGTTGCGCGTTCGTGCGTGCGTCAATGCCCCCGGGAACAGCGACGCGGATTATTGGCTGAAGCCGCGCGGATTACTGGGCGCGCAACCACGCGAGGACGGCCCGCACCCGTCGGTGTTCGGTGCCGGTATCGGCCAGCCCCAGCTTCGCGAACACGGCCGCGATGTGCTTCTCCAGCGTGCCGACGCCGATATGCATCTGGCGGGCGATCTCGGTGTTGGAATAGCCCTGGGCCATCAGCTCCAGCGACTGCGCCTCGCGGGCCGTCAGCGCGGCCAGCGGATCATGCTTCGAGCGCAGCAGCCCCGACACCACCTGCGGATCGAGCGCCGTGCCGCCGGCATGGACGCGTCGGATCGCGTCGGTGAGCGAATCCAGCGACGTCACCCGCTCCTTGAGCAGATAGCCCAGGCCGCCCTGCCCGCTGGCGAACAGCTCCTCGGCATACAACGACTCGAGGTATTGCGACAGGATCAGGATCGCCACCCCGGGATGGTCGCGACGCAGCCGCAATGCCGCCCGGATGCCCTCATCGGTGAAATCCGGCGGCAGGCGCACGTCGAGCATCGCCACATCGGGACGCGCCCGGCCCACGTCGGCCAGCAACTGCTCGGCATCGCCATAGGCGCCGGCAACCTCGAACCCGGCCTCGTCGAGCAGCCGCACCAGGCCCTCGCGCAGCAGCGTGGAGTCCTCGGCCAGCACCACCCGCACCGCCGGGCCGGACATCATGCTCGATTGCTCCAATCGGTCAGGGGAATGCGCAGGGTGATCGTGGTGGGACCGCCGGCCGGCTGGCCAGCGTGAAGCTGCCACCCAGGCCCTGCATCCTGCGGGCCACCCCGTCGAGGCCGTGGCCGGGCACCACCACGGCACCACCCACACCATTGTCACGCACCCTCACCTGCACCGCCGGCGGCTGATCGGTGCGGGCCGGGTCGGTGAGCGTCGGGCAGGGGCCCTGCGCGCCCGGATTGGTGGCCTGCGGGGAGCCGGCGGGCAACGCGTCCACCATGATCTCGGCGCTGCTCGCCTGTGCGTGCTTGGCCACATTGGCCAACAATTCCGAGGTGGCCAGCAGCAGCCCCTGGGCGCTGGTCTGCTCGATGCCCTGGGGACGGTCGAGCTGCTCGGGCAGGTGGTTGGTCACCCGCACCGGAAGCGTGGCGCGCTCCGCCAACGACTCCAGGGCGGCACCCAGCCCGCGCTCCACGAGCAAGGGGTGCACCAGGCCGCGCGACAGGTCGCGCAGCTCCTCCAGGGTGTCCTGCGAACGGTCGCGCAGCTCGTCGAGCATCGCCGCGGCCCGCTGCGGGTCGTCGGCAAGGTGTCGCTTGGCGGTGTCCAGGTCCATCTGCATGCGCAGCAACTGCTGTTGGGGCCCGTCGTGCACATTGCGCTCCAGGCGACGCAGGGCCTCACCCTCGGCGTCGGCCGAGGCCGAATGGGCGTCGGCCAGCTTGCCGACGCGCCGGTTGAGCTCGGAGATGCGCCGCGTGAGTTCGCGGCTCTTGTTGGCCGACAGCAGCGCGCCACCCAGCAGGCGGTGCATCCACACCAGTGCGAAGGTGAGCACCGGCAGCGTGACCAGCGCGATCACCGCCAGCGCGGTGTCGGCGATGTGCACCCCCATCGCGGAGCGCATCGACGCCGGCAGCAGCAGGTCGCCCAGCGTGTTGATGTCAGCGCTGAGCCGAATCCAATGGGTGTCCAGCCAGGTGCTGACGCCCTGCGCGATCACCGCCAGCCAGACCGCCACCAGGCTGAAGCTGACCATCGACACGATGAAGTTGACGACATTGTGGGCCACGGCGCGCCAGGCGTCGACGTCCAGGATCGCCTGCCACGCCCGGCGCCACAGCGTGGGACTACCGCTCGGGGCAGGGGCGGGTGCCTCGATCGGGGTGGTTCCGGCCCACCGCAGGCGTGCGCGCTCACCGGCGCCGACGGCGCGTGCGCAGATCACCAGCGCCCACAGGCAGGCCATGCCCAGGGGCGTGAGGATCAGCAGCGGGATGCCGGCGGACAGCAGGGAGATGAGCACGCTGAAGGTGACCACCGCCCATGGCAGGCCGCCGAGCAGGTAGCCGAGTCGGCCGGGCACATGGCGCCACGACCACACCCCGCCGAGCATGAGCGACGGCGGTTCAGTTGGCGCATCGGATCGGGTCACGGTGGGGTCTCCGTTCGCAGTGCGCAGGGAGGCTGGGGAACCACTGATTGAGGTCATGCCTCCACTCTTGTCGCGCGGGGCTCATCCTAGAAGGTGGTTGGCCTCCGCATCGGGTGGGGGACAGCCCCCATGTCGCGGTCCGGGCCGGTTCAGGCGACTGTCCGATCTGGTCGGCGGCCCCCACCCCGGCACCGGACGCAGCAGGGTCCCGGACCGATCGGCCCGGGACCCTGCTGGTCACGACAAGGAGGCGTCGAGTCAGCTCGTCGCCACGTCGTCGGGCCTCGGATTGAACTTCGGGTGGTACGACAGGTCGATGCCCTTGGTCTCGGGCAGCGTGAGGATCGTCGCCGCCGATATCAGCAACAGCACGATCACATAGATCACGAACCGATTCGGCGTGGCCGCCCAGGCCGACATGATGTAGGGCGCGGTGCCGCCGAACAGGGCGATCGCAATCGCATAGGGCACGCCGAACGCGGTGGCGCGCACCTCGGTGGGGAACATCTCGGCGTAGGCCGCCGGGGCAATGGCCAGGTAGGCACCCAGCAGCACCAGCATCACGCAGATGGCCACCACCAGACGCCAGAACTCATTGCCACCACGCACCATGTTGTTGAGCGGCACATAGAGCACGGCGCAGCCGATCATGGCGATCAGCATGTTGGTCTTGCGTCCGAACCGGTCGGAGAACATGCCCCACAGCGGCAGCGAGACCATGAACACCAGGTTGCCGATGATGGACGCGCCGAAGGCGTCATTCGTCGAATAGCCCAGGTTCTTCTGCGCCACCGACGCGGTGGACACCGACCAGATGTAGTAGGCGACGGTGAGGCCACAGGTCATGCCGATCACCTGCAGGGCGATCTTCTTGTGCTTGAGCACCTCGCGCACCAGGCTCTTCTTGAGCTCGCCGGCCTTCTTCTCGTCCTCGAAGGCCTCGGTCTCCTCCATGCGTTCGCGAATCCAGAAGGCGAACACGCCCAACACGGCACCGGCCGCGAACGGGATGCGCCAGCCGTACTGGTTCATCGCGTCGGAGCCCAGCGTGTCGCGCAGCACCACACCGAACAGCAGGCCCAGCGTCAGGCCGAACGAACCGGTGACGTAGATGGCGCTCGCCCACAGGCCACGACGGTTGGGCGGGGCCATCTCCGACAGGTAGGTCTGTGCCGACGGCAGCTCACCTCCGTGCGCCAGGCCCTGGATCAGCCGCGCCAACAACAGGATCAGCGACGACCAGGCACCCACCTGGTGGTAGGTCGGGCACACCGCGATGAGCAGCGAGCCACCCGAGGCGAAGATCACGGCGATCGCCAGGGCGTGCTTGCGGCCGATGCGGTCGGCCAGCCAGCCGAAGAAGGCACCACCGAAGGGACGCGCCACGAAGGCGACGGCGAAGATGCCCATCGTCTCCAGGAACGCCGACGTGGGGTCCTTCGAGCTGAACAGTTCGCGGGACATGTAGATGGCGAAACTGGCGTAGATGTTCCAGTCGTACCATTCCAGCGCGTTGCCGACGCCGGTACCCAGCAGGGTACGGAACGCGGATTGACGCGGTGCCGGCGGCGCGGCCGCGGGAATCGTGGTCATAGTTGGGCCTTCTGGGTACTAGTTGGCGTCAGCGAGCGTGCGGGTTGCCAGCTCGGAAAGCAGGGCGGCTGCGTCCAACAGGACGGAGTCGTCGTACAGGGCGAACGGCGAGTGGTTGCCGTGCACCTGTGCGGGGTCCTTGTCGGGCGGGGTGGCCGGCAGGATCGCGAAGGCCCCGGGCACCTGCTCGAGCACCAGCGAGAAGTCCTCGGCGGCGCCCATCGGGTTGGCCATCTCCACGAAGTGGTCGGCACCGAACAGGTCGGTGGCGGTCTTCGCGACCAGGGCGGCACCCTCGTCGTGGTTGATGGTGGCCGGGTAGAGGTTGGTCAGCTTCACATTGGCGGTGACGCCGTGCGAGGCGGCCACGTCGGTGACCACGCGGGGCACCATGTCGAACAGCTGCTGCTGGGCCTGCTTGGAGAAGGCGCGCATCGTGGCCTCGATGGTGGCGGTCTCAGGGATGATGTTGCGTGCCACGCCGGCCTCGACGTGGCCACAGGTGATCACCACCGGGTCCCAGATGTTGAAGTGGCGGGCGATCATCACCTGCAGGGCGGTGATCACCTCGGCCATCGCGGGCACCGGGTCAACGGCCAGGTGCGGCGCGGAGCCGTGGCCGCCCTTGCCGACGAATTCGAAGTCGGCCATGTCGGACGACGCCATGATCGTGCCGGGACGGCAGTAGAAGATGCCGGCCTTGTCGAGGCCCGACCACACGTGCAGGCCATAGGCCGCGTCGACGCGCTTGCCGGCGGCGTCGAGCACGCCCTCGGCGATCATCAGTTCGGCGCCGCGGTCGCTCTCCTCACCGGGCTGGAACATGAACACCACGTCGCCGGGCAGCTCGTCGACCTTGTGCGACAGGGCGCGGGCGGCGCCCACCAGGCCGGTCATGTGGCAGTCGTGGCCGCAGGCGTGCATGGCGCCGTTGGTGCTGGCCCAGGCCAGTCCGGTCTGCTCGACCACGGGCAGCGCGTCCATGTCGCCGCGCAGCAGCACCGTCCTACGGGGGCCGTTCGAGGGGGCCTTGCCGCGCAGCACTGCGGTGATCGAGCTCAGCTTCTTGCCCAGGGTGATCTCCAGCGGCAGTCCCTCGAGCGCCTTGAGGACGCGCTGTTGGGTCTGGGGCAGGTCGAGACCGACCTCCGGGATCTGGTGCAGTTCGTGGCGTAGCGCCACCAGCTCGTCCTGGATGGAGACGAGATACGGGTCTGGGCCAAGCGGCATGTGTTGTTCTCCTCGATGATTCCTGACTGTGCCTATTCGAGCACCGACGGGACCCCTGTGGCCCGTTCGCACAGCCTTGATGCGTAGTTACACGGTGTTTACATGCGCCGTTAGGCTATTGCGCCCGCTTCGTGGGATCTGCCGCGTCCATTGTTGGTGTGGGCGGGTGTGGGTCGGCTCGGGTGTGGGTCGGCCGTCGCCCGCTCCGGTCGGTTAGGTGGGCACCTGTGCGGCGTCATTGCCGCACAACTGTCCACTTAGGACCGAACCGCGGTGGGTAGTGGGTGCAATCGGCACTCAGGGAGGGCCTTTGCAGGGCAGATGACGCAAAAGTCCTCCCTGAAGCGCGGTGGACCACCAGGGCCGACCCGAAACCCCACAAAGTGGGCACCTGTGCGGCGTCATTGCCGCACAACTGTCCACTCAGTGGTGGTGGGCCGGTGGTGGCCGACGGCGATGCAGCGGGTGGACGCGGGTCGCCGGCGGGGGATGGCATTTCGCCGACTTGGGATGATGGGTGCCGTGAGGCACTTCCTGTGACCGGTACCGATACGACCGGCTCCCCCGCGGCCGGCACCCCCGCAACCGGACATGTTGCAGCTGGGCGACATCGTGCAGCTGGACAACGTGCAGCCGGAACCCGTCGGGCCCGCTGGTGGGCGACGTTGTGGCCGCACGGCCTGGCGGGTGTGGCACCTGACCAGGACGCCACCCTGATCGACCTTGCGACGCTGCGTTCCAGCGGTGCCGTCCTGCGCGCCATGGTGCGCCGCGATCCACTCAAGTTCAGCCTCGGGGCACTGGGGGCCGCGCTGGTGAGCGTGGCGAATGTGTCCATCCCGCTGGCCATGGGACGCGCCGTGCAGGTGGGCCTGGTGGACCACCGGTTCAGCGGGTTCGCGCTGTGGCTGGGCGTGGTGGCACTGGCCTATCTGTTGCGTGCGGGCGCCACCACCCTGCGCCTGCACTCGAACATGTCCGCGTCGATGCTGCAGCACGACATGCGCGTGCAGGCCCTGGCCCGCACCGTCGATCCCACCGGGCTGGGCTCGGCCCGGCGCCTGCCCGGCGACCTGCTCACCGTGATGATCACCGACGCCCGCACCACCTCGCGCGCGCTGGTGGCGCTCACCGGCGTCCCCGGCCAGCTGGTCACGCTGATCGGCGCGCTGGTGGCCCTGCTGCTCATCGATTGGCGCCTGTCGGTGGCCGTGCTGGTGCTCACCCCCTTATTGGTGCTGATGTCGCTGAAGGGCCTGGCACCGATCCAGGAGCGCACCCGCGCCGAGCGACGCGCCGAGGCCGCCGCTGCCGGCATCGCCGCCGACCTCACCGAGGGCCTGCGCGTGGTGCAGGGGCTCGGGGCGTCGGCCCGCGCGTCGTCACGTTTCCGCACCGCGAGCCAGACCGGCCTGGCCGCCACGCTGCGCACCCGCACCGCCCGCGGCATCTACAACGCCGTGGTGAGTGGTGCGGTCGGCATCTTCACCGCGCTGCTCACCCTGCTGGGGGCCGTGCTCGCCCTCAACGGCCAGATCACCATCGGCGCGCTGGTCACCGTCGTCGGCCTCGGCCAGACGCTCGCCCCTCCGTTGCGCTCGCTGGGCGTGGACACGGCGTCCACCCTGGCGTCGGCACGCGCCTCTGCCGACCGGGTGCGCGAGCTCGTGGCCACCCCACCGGCCCAGCAGTTCGGCACCGCCGACGAACCGCCGGCCGGCCCGGTGCACCTGGAGCTGCGCGGGGTGACCACGCCGACGATCACGGTGCCGCTCAACCTGGCCGTGCCGCCCGGGCGCCAACTGGGCATGGTGGGTCCCGAACCGGTGATCGACGAGCTGGCGGCCCTGGTCGCCCGCGAACGCCGCCCGGCCACCGGACAGCTGCTGGTGGACGCCCGTCCCGCCGCCGAATGGAGCGACGACGGCTACCGCGCCCGGGTGCTGGCCGCTCCCCGCGAGCCCGAACTGTTCGACGGCACCCTGCGCGAGAACCTCACCCTGGCCCCCGACGGCCCGCTGCAGGCCGAGGCCGACAAGGCCCTGGACGCCGCCATCTGGGCGTCGGCAAGCGGCGACACCGTGGCCGGCCTGCCTGCCGGCGTCGACGAGATGATCGGCGAGGGCGGCCAGGAACTGTCGGGTGGGCAACGCCAGCGCATCGCCCTGGCCCGCGCCCTGCTGCACGCCGACGACCTGCTCATGCTCGTGGAACCCACCACCAGCGTCGACCCGATCACCGACCGCGAGATCGCCGAGCGGATGCGTGAGTTCCGCGCCGGACGCACCACCATGGTCGCCTGCTCGTCGGCCAACGAGCTGGCGCAGGCCGACGAGGTGGTCTTCTTCGGCGAGGACGGCGCGATCATCGCCCGCGGCCCCCACGAATCGCTGCTGGCGCTCGACGCCTACCGGGAGGTGTTGTCGTAATGCGCGCCCATGGTCCGGTCTGGCTGCCGCGCGGCCCCGCGAACCGCTGGCTGCCCCTGGCGTCCGGACGCCAGATCGCTGCGCAGGTGCGCTCCCATTCCCACGGCCTGTGGCGGTGGCTCGTGCTGGCCGTGGTGGCCATGACCATCTCGGCGCTCACCTCGCTGGCGCTGCCGGTGGCCACCGGCATGGTGGTTGACCAGGTGCGTACCCACGGTCCGCTGAGCGGGCTGATCGCGCCGGGCGTCATGGTGGTCACGGCCGTGATCATCGGAGCCGTCGCCTCGGGTGCCGGCCAGGCGCTCACCCCGTCGTATTTCGCCGCGGTGCTGGCCCGGCTGCGTGAGGACATGCTGGCCCGCGCGCTCGACCTCGACCAGCAGCTGATCGAGCAGGCCGGCAGCGCCGACCTCGTGGCCCGCGTGGGTGACGACGTGGCGACCGTGCGCGATTCGGTGAACGCCGGACTGCCGCGCATGGTGAACACCTCCATCCTGCTCGTCGTGGCGGCGAGCGGCCTGGCGGCGATGAGCCCACTGTTCCTGCTGCCGCTGGCCGCGGGGGCCGTGGTGTTCACGGCGTCGGTGCGCTGGTTCCTCAAGCGCGCCCCGGCGATCTACCGCAACGAACGCCAGGCGTCGGCTCGCCAGTCGCAGGACATCCTGTCGACGCTGCACGGCCTGGATGCCGTGCGCGCCTTCGGGCTGGCCGGCCTGCGCACCGGCATCGTGGCCCGCAGCTCGTGGCAGGCGGTGCGCTGGGAACTGCGCGGCCGCTTCCTGTCCAACGCCCTGGTGGTGCGCCTGGTGATCGGCGAGGCCGTGGTGATCATCGGCCAACTGCTCGTGAGCTATCCGTTGGTCACCGGCGGGCACGTGAGCGTCGGCCAGGCGTCGGCCGCCGGGCTGTTGCTGCTGTCATTGATGGGTCCGCTGCGCTTCCTGCTGATGTTCATCGACGACCTGCAGGCCGCCTACGCCTCGCTGCAGCGCATCGTGGGCGTGCTGGGTGTGGACGCCCACCACGCGCCACAGGGGGACGATTCCTTTGCTGCTCCGACGGACGGAGCAGGGGCAGGGCAGCCCGGGGCGGGTTCCCCGGCGGGCGCGCGCTCGGGGGTGGGGCCCTCGGACACCGGCCCCGTCGAGAGCCGGCCCGTGGGTGTTGGCCCCATGGACACCGGTGCCATGGAAGCGGGCCCCATCGAAGCAGCGCGCATCGAAGCAGGGCGCATCGAAGCGGGCCCCATGGAAACCGGGCGCATCGAGATCCGCCACCTCGGCTTCGCCTACCGGCCCGACCAGCCGGTGCTGTCCGACATCAACCTGACCATCGCGCCGGGCGAGCATGTGGCGGTGATCGGTGAATCGGGCGCCGGCAAGTCGACGCTGGCGAAGCTGATCGCCGGCACCCTGTCGAGCTCATCGGGTGAGGTCGCGGTGGGCGCGCGTCCGGGCACCCGGGGCCCCGCCGTGGTGCTCGTCTCGCAGGACATCCACACCTTCTCGGGGTCGCTTGCCGACGATGTGACGATGGGTGCCCCCGCCAGCACCGTCGATGACCAGCTGGCCGCCCTGGCCCGCGACGCCCTCGACCGGGTGGGCGCCGACTGGGCCACCGACCTGTCCATGGTCGTCGGACGCCTGGGCACCGCGCTCAGCCCGGCGCAGGCCCAACAAGTCGCCCTGGCCCGCGTGCTGGTGGCCGATCCGGCGATCGTGATCCTCGACGAGGCCACCGCCGAGGCCGGCAGTGCCGGCGCACGGATGCTCGACCGGGCCGCCGACCAGGCGATCGCCGGACGCACCGCGCTGGTGATCGCCCACCGGCTGTCGCAGGCGGCGCACGCCGACCGCATCGTGGTGATGGCCCGCGACCGCATCGCCGAGGTGGGCACCCCCGATGAACTGCTGGCCCGCGACGGCGAGTTCACCCGGTTGTGGAGGGCCTGGCAGGCCGAGCGCTGAGCGGGGAAGGGCCCGGCACGCCCCATCCACAGGCCGGGAGGCCACTTTGACCCCTCCCTGCACATTTGCTATGTCGCGCCCGCGCGTGCGCGCACGTATGTGCACTGCGTGCAGGCTGATCACATGGTTTCCGCCGGCCCTGCCCCCGGCCCAGAACCCGCTGATATACAAGAAACAACCCGGCAACGAAGCCGGAGATTGCTCGTCAAAGGAGAAGAGCATCATGCGTATCGGAGTGCCTACAGAGATCAAGAACAACGAGTTCCGCGTGGCGATTACACCGGCCGGCGTCCACAGCCTGGCGGCGCACGGCCACGAAGTATTCGTCCAGAAGGGGGCCGGTGAGGGCTCGTCGATCACCGACGAGGAGTTCACCAAGGCCGGCGCCACCATCCTCGACACCGCCGAGCAGGTCTGGGACGACGCCGAGATGATCATCAAGGTGAAGGAGCCCATCGCCAGCGAATACGGCCTCATGCGCGAGGGCCAGCTGCTGTTCACCTACCTGCACCTGGCCGCTGACCGTCCGCTCACCGAGGAGCTGCTGCGCCGCAAGGTGACGTCGATCGCCTACGAGACGGTTGAGCTCGCCGACGGCTCCCTCCCCCTGCTGGCCCCCATGTCAGAGGTGGCCGGACGCCTGTCTGCCCAGGTGGGTGCCTACAACCTGATGCAGCCCTATGGCGGACGTGGCGTGCTGTTGGGCGGGGCAAGCGGCGTTAAGAAGGGACGTGCCGTGGTGCTCGGCGGCGGCACGGCGGGTTTCTGCTCGGCACGCGTGCTCGACGGCATGGGTGCAGACGTCACGATCTTCGACGTCGACGCGGCGCGCATGGAATACATCGAGGACATCACCCACGGCGATATCCACACCGAGTACTCCACGCCGTTCGCGGTGGAGGAGGCCTGCGTACTGGCTGACCTGGTGGTGGGTTCGGTGCTGGTACCCGGGGCCCGCACGCCGAAGTTGGTGAGCCACGAGCTGGTCACCAAGATGAAGAAGGGTTCGGTGCTCGTCGACATCGCCATCGACCAGGGCGGCTGCTTCGAGGACTCGCATCCGACCACACACGCCGACCCCACCTTCAAGGTGGAGGGGTCGATCTTCTACTGCGTGGCCAATATGCCCGGCGCCGTGCCGTTCACCTCCACCTATGCCCTCACCAATGCCACGTTGCGCTACGCACAGTTGCTGGCTGACAAGGGCTGGGAAGAGGCCATTCGGCTGCGTCACGACCTGGCGCTGGGGCTGAGCACCTACGACGGCCAGCTGTTCACCGACGGCGTCGGCGAGGCACTCGGCATCGACGTCGAGCCGCTGTCGACCGTGCTGGGCTGAGCCGGGCGCGTTCACGACATGTCTCCTCCACCGGGGGCCTCCTCGCGGAGGCCTCCTGAGGGGGAGTCCCCTCCACAGCAACAAGCAATCTCGTTCTGGATCAATCTCGTTCCAGATCAATGTTGTTCCAGATACAGTCCCGTGCGGCCCACGCCGACATGGGACGACGGCCGGGGATGGCCCGGCGCGCCACGGATGGTGAGCCATGCGTCGGCCCGTCGGGACCCACCCCTCCGGTGGCATCCACCGGCGGCCGCCACGTGGTGAGGTGATGGGTCGGGCGGCCCTCTGGGCAGTCCCCCCGCCATGGCTTCCAGGACCTCTTGTCGCACCGCGATCGGTCAATCCTCAAGGGAGAGGTTTTGTCATGGCACTGGATTGGACTGGTATACCACCTGAGGTGGACCTTCCTGACGGTGAACCTGAACTGAGTCGCGGGCTGAAGAATCGCCATCTCCAGCTCATAGCCATAGGTGGTGCGATCGGAACCGGCCTGTTCCTGGGCGCTGGCCGCACCATCCACCTGGCAGGCCCGTCGATCGTCCTGGTTTATGTGATCATCGGTTTCTTCTTGTTCTTCGTCATGCGCGCGATGGGTGAGCTGCTCCTGTCGAACCTGGCGTACAAGTCGTTCGCGGACTTCGCGACCGACCTGATCGGCCCCTGGGCCGGCTTCTACATCGGCTGGACGTACTGGATGTGCTGGGTGGTGATCGGCATCGCCGACACGACGGCCATCTGTGGATACCTGGCCCTGTGGTTCCCCGACTTGCCCAAGTGGATCCCCGCCCTGTGCGTGGTGTTGTTGCTCACCGGGCTCAACATGGTGGCGGTGCGGGTGTTCGGCGAGCTGGAGTTCTGGTTCGCCATGATCAAGATCGTCACGATCATCGCGCTGATCCTGGTGGGCGCCTACCTGGCGTTCACGGCCTTCCAGCCGCCGATGGCGGGGGCGCCGGCCGCGTCATTCGCCCACATGTGGGATCGCGGCGGGTTCTTCCCGACGGGCTTTGCCGGATTCATGGCCGGCTTCCAGATTGCGATCTTCTCCTTCCAGGGCATCGAGATGGCCGGCACGGCTGCTGCCGAAACGGCCGATCCCGAGCACAACCTGCCGAAGGCCATCAACTCGATCCCGGCCCGTGTGCTGATCTTCTACGTGCTGGCCCTGATCGTCATCATGTCGGTGCAGCCCTGGGACCTGATTGATCCCAACAACAGCCCGTTCGTCGAGATGTTCAGCTTCATCGGGGTGCTGATCGCCTTCCACGTGATCAACTTCGTGGTGCTCACCTCGGCGGCGTCGTCGGCCAACTCGGGGGTGTTCTCCACCTCGCGCATCATGTACGGACTGGCGCGCGAGAAGAACGCGCCCAAGCGGTTCGCGAAGCTGTCGGGACGCCACATCCCGCGCAATGCGCTGTTCCTCACCGCCCTGTGCATCTCGCCGTCGATCATCCTGGTGATGTTGTCCGATTCGGTGATGGACGCCTTCAGCCTGGTGGCCGGCATCTCGTCGGTGCTCTACCTGTCGGTGTGGGGGCTGATCGTCGCCTGCTACATCGCCTACCTGCGCAAGCACCCCGAGCGGCATGCCGAGTCGATCTTCCCGATGCCGCTGGCGCGCATCATGCCCCGGGCCACGCTGGTGTTCTTCGTGGCGATCCTGGTGGTGCTGGGCTTCGCGAAGGATTCACGGATCGCGTTGTTCTTCGCGCCGGTGTGGATCCTGTTCATGGCGCTCATGTACCGCTTCCTGCGTTCGACGCGTGCCGAGGCCGAGCCGATCGACTTCGATGCGGAGCGTGATCGGGCCCGGGAGCTGGTTGAGCAGCATGTCACCGAGACCGGCGGCAAGGGTGCCTCCGAGCGGCTCAAGAAGACCGGCCGGCGCACCCTGGACTGATCGCACGCCCGGTGGGCGGCAGGGTTGCGCCCACGACATGTGAGCCCGGTGGGCGGCAGGCTCGCGCCCACCACAAGTGCACACAGCATTCGTCCCCGTCACCTGGCGTTCACCAGGGGCGGGGACGAATGCTGTGTTGTCGGGGAAATTCGTGTTGTCGAGGATGGGTGTGGGGCCCGGGTTGCCTCAGTCCGGGCCGTCCCAGATCCCGCTGCCTCAGACCAGGGCGCTGCGCTGCTGCCAGGAATCCCAGTCGTAGACCCAGCAGCCGACTCCGTCGCCGGGCTGGAACGAGGGGCCGCCGCCGGTGAACTCCACCGGGTCGCCCACCTGGGTGAAGCTCATCAGCCAGGCCGCCTCGGTGGGACTCACGTTGACGCAGCCGTGGCTGGAGGGCGTATTGCCCTGCTGGGCCACCGACCAGGGCGCGGCATGGATGAACTCGCCGCTCCACGTGACCCGCTGGCAGCTGTCGACCTTGAGCTTGTAGCCCTCGGCACTGGTGGCCGGCACGCCGTAGGTGGACGAATCCATGATCATCGAGGTGAGCTTCTCCATGATCACCTTGGTGCCCGACAGCGTCGGATGTGCCGCGGTGCCGGTGCTCACCGGCAGGTTCTTCACCAGGTTGTCGTTCTGGTAGACGCCCATGTACTGGCTCGAGTTGTTGCAACGCAGCACGTGGGCCTCGCCGAAGCTGATCGAGTAGTTCGTGTCGTCGGCAAGGTAGAGGCCGTCACCCACCACGAGTCCGGCGAACGCCAGTGACACCTTCGCGGTGCTGCCGGCCTGCCAATAGGTCTTGGGACGCCACATGAGGATGCGGTTCTCCACCCAACCCCACGAACCCTCCTGCACCGGTGACGTGGTGACGGTGGCGTGACGCTCGATGTCGGCGCGGATCGCCTTGTCGGTGATCGGGCTGTTGAACTGGATGTACACCGGCATGCCCACGCCCAGGCCCTGCTGCACGTACACCGGCGAATAGACGATGGTCTCGACCTTCGCGGTGGTGAACGACGCGGTGAGCGTGTGCGGGCCGTCCTTGGCGTCGGTGGCCTCGACGGTCACGTTGTAGTTCGCTGCCGGCCAGAAGGCGCGGTCGCAGGTCCAGGTGCTGCCGTTGAGCTGGCCGCTGTAGGCGTTGCCATTGCTGTCGGCCACCACGATGGACTTCAGGGTGCCGTCATTGACGGCCACGGTGAGCGCGTCCTGCGGCAGCACGGCGTCGAGGCCGTGCGGGGCGGTCAGCGACAGGGTGGGGGTGGCGGGCCCCTTGCTCGATGCCGATGCGCCGGTTGAGCCGGGGCGCGCCTTGGAACAGGCGGCCAGCCCTACTGCGCCAGCACCCACCGCGACGGCGGCAAGTGCCCCTCGCCGGCTGAACCGGCTGGTGGGGTGAAGGCGACGTGGCATCGGAACTCCCGAACATGTTGCGCCGGCGGGCCGGCTTGGAGATGGACGATTCTGCGGGGGTGATCGGCTTGGCGGGTCCGACCACACAGGTGCGGGGCTGGACCTTTCGCATCCCGGTGAATGCAGTGCGGCGGGAGATGTCACCCGCCTGAGCAATCAAGCCAAGAGTGTAGCTCGTGGCACTTCCATTTCTGAGACGCCAGCGGCTTGTTCGCCACAGGCTGTTATTGAGGCAGGTCGCCGGCGTGCTGGGCCAGGGATCGGTGGGTGGCCGCCGCAGGCCCCACAATGGAGCCATGTCAAGGGGTGTGGAAAACCTGCGTGCGGTGCGGCTTGTGGCGTCCGGACGCGTGCAGGGCGTCGGCTTCCGGTGGCAGGCCCGTCAGCAGGCCCGCGCGCTGGGTATCGACGGCTGGGTGAAGAACCGCGGCGACGGGCGTGTCGAGATGGTGGCCCAGGGCGAGCGCACAGCCGTCGGACGGTTCATCGCCTGGGCGCGCAGCGGCCCCGGTTACGGATACGTGGAGCACCTCGAGGTCACCGACGAGCCCGTCCGGGGCATGACCGGCTTCGACGTCCGCTGAGTTCGGACGCACCGGGTTCGGGTGCGGGGTTCACACCGCCCGACCCTCACAACGCGCGGGTGGTCCACTCACTGCCGGCGTCGATGAGGCGTGCCAGGCCGCCGGTCAACGCCGCGACCGCCTCGCGGGTCAGCTCGTCCTCGCCGGGGACGTGTGCCACCTGCACGATGCCCTCGGTGGACGTCCAGCGCGTCGCCACCACGTGCAGCGACGAGTTGCGCAGGGCCGCCTCGATGGCGCCGGCCTCGGCCAGCGGCAGGTGCACGTCAACCAGCTGCATGCGCTGGCGCACCACGAAGCTGGCCCGCGTCAGTGCCTCACTCACCGCGCCGCCATATGCCCTTGTCAGGCCGCCGGCGCCCAATTTGATGCCGCCGAAATAGCGCACCACCACTGCGAGCACGTCCGACAGGTCCCGCCGTCCCGGTGCCGTGTGGTGGGCCACGAGCGCCTGCAGCATCGGTGCGCCCGCGGTGCCGGCCGGTTCCCCGTCGTCGCTGGTGCGCGCCTCGGTGTGCCCGGCGCCGAGCACGAAGGCGCTCGGGCGGTGCCGTGCGTCGTAGAACTCCTTGCGCAGCTCGGCGATGTGCTCGCGGGCCTGCTGCGAACTGGACACCGGATACAGGCAGGCAATGAACCGGGACCGCTTGATCTCCTGTTCATTGCGCATCGGTGCGCGCAGCGTCACGAAGCGGTCGCCCGACGACGCGGGCTCCACCGACTGCGACATGACACCTCCACGACGACAACTCCCGGCCACCACGGAACGCCTCCCCGGACCTGATGGGAGGTCCGGCGTCCACAGATCCGGCATCCACACACATCGTGTCATGACCTTCCCGGGGCGTTAGCGTGGATGCATGGCAGACATCACCCCACTGTTGGCAGACCGCTGGAGCCCCCACGCATTCGACAAGACCCACGTGATCTCCGAGGACCAGGTGCAACTGTTGCTCGAGGCGGCCCGCTGGGCGCCGTCGGCAATGAACCGCCAGCCCTGGTCGTTCGTGGTCGGCGTGCGCGACGACGACGTCTTCGCCCGCCTGCGCCCCGCCATCGAGGGCTTCTCCGACTGGGCGCTGGACGCGTCGGCAATCATCCTCGGCGCCTATCAGAACGCCGGAAGTGAGCCTGACTACGCCCTTTACGACCTCGGGCAGTCGATGGCCCACCTGACCGTGCAGGCCGAGGCACTGGGCCTGCACGTGCGCCAGTTCGCCACCTTCGACCGCCCCATGGCCGGACGCGCCTTCAACATCGCCGCGCCGTGGGAGCCGATCATCATGGCTGCGGTGGGCCTGCCGGCACCCGGCCAGAAGCCCGAGGGGCGCGCCCGCAAGCCGCTCAGCGAGCTGACCGCCTGGCAGTGAGCTGATCCTCGGCCGGCACCCGCCGGTCACCTGCCACACGCCTGCCCACGGGCCTGCGTGGGCTCCGAACACGCCCGGCCAGCGACCGCCCCTGCGGACGACGGGATGCCACAATGGGCGGCCGGGGTCGCGTCCGGCCCCGATCGAGGATGCACGGCATCGAGGGTGGTCGGCCTGTTGGGAGAAGAGCGCGTATGAGTGGTGGGACTGCTGTTGGTTCCCAAGAATTTCCCCCGGTGGGCACGTTCCCACAGGAGGACGAACTCCCCCCATCGGGCACGACCCGCAGGACGCGCGATGCGTCGTCAGCGGACCTCGTGGCCAATGGTTCCGCAACCACTGACCCCTCACCGGCCCCTCGCCACCGCATCCGGCGTCGGCTGATCCCGCTCGACGGGCACGGCGACATCCGGTTGGGCGTCCTCGCCGCACTGCTGTGCATGATCGGCTCGTGGTACGTGTCGACGTGGCTCGACGAGTCGGCCACCGCGCACATCATCAGCTATCCCCCCGCGCAGATGAATGGGCTGTTCACCTGGACCGACCTTGTGTACGCGCCCTACTACTACCTGATGCACTACTGGACGGCGCTGGTGGGCATCAATCCGTTCACCCTGCGCCTGCCCAGCGTGCTGGCGGTCGGCGTCGGCACGGCCGCCATGGCCGCCACTGGCCGGGTGCTGGTGGCACGTCGTGGCCAGCTGCTCTATGCCGCCTGCTTCGCGCTGCTTCCCCGCGTCATGGCGATGGGCATCGAGGCGCGTCCCTATGCACTCGCCGCGATGTTCGTGGCCTGTGCGGTGTGGTTGGTGGTGCTCATCGGGCGACGTCCGACGGCATGGCGCGTCATCGGCCTGACCGCGGCGATGGCGCTTGCGGTGTACGCACAGATGTATGCGGTGTTGCCGGTGATCGGGCTCACGCTTGTTGGCCTGCTGACGATCCGGACGCGGCACCGCTGGCTCGTGGCGGCGGCCGCCGTGGCAGCCGGCACGCTCTGCCTGCCCTTCGGGGTGGCCGCCGTGGGCCAGTTGAGGCAGGTGGGGTGGATCGCCGACCTGTCCCACGACTGGTTCGACCATGCGCTCGTGGAGTCGTGGGCGGCGTCGCGCACGAACGTGAACGTGACGGCCACCGACCTGGTGCCGCACGTGATCGCGGTGACGATGGCCGTGCTGGCGGCCCTGCTGGTGGTGTTGGCCCTGGTGAGCCGCTTCAGCGGCACCGCCGCCGAGCGGGCCGGCCGCCGCCCCGGCGTGGCCCGGATGCTGTGGGCGATGGTGCCGATCGTGCTCACCGTGGTGGTGTTGTGGACCTATTCGCTGCTGGCCACCGACGTGCTGCTGGCGCGCTATTTCACGGCCGCCGCGCCGTTCTATGCCGTGGTGTTGGCCGAGGCGACCATGGCATTGCGCTGGAGGTGGGCGCGCGTCGTGCCGGTGTTGTTGCTGGTGGGTGCGCTGGCGCTGGCCGGATTCCAGCGCCGCCCCTACGCGAAGGTCACCTGGGAGGACTATTCGCTGCTCGCGACGGTGATGCGCACCGAGGCCCAGCCCGGTGATGGACTGCTCACCGAACGCAATCCGCAGCCCAACGAGAACTACCAGGTGGCGCTTGCCTGCGATCCGGACGCCTTCACCCACGTGATCAACCTCGCCCA
Source organism: Propionibacterium freudenreichii subsp. freudenreichii (assembly GCF_000940845.1). Taxonomy (NCBI): domain Bacteria; kingdom Bacillati; phylum Actinomycetota; class Actinomycetes; order Propionibacteriales; family Propionibacteriaceae; genus Propionibacterium; species Propionibacterium freudenreichii. The sequence continues at coordinate 60,510 of NZ_CP010341.1, forward strand.
GCCCAACAAGCCGCCGCTGGACGGACCCTTCCGCAGGGATCCGCCGCGCATCCGGCTGGTCACCTATCCCCAGCTGCCGCAGCGCATCTGGCTGGCGGTGCCGTTCGGTCAGTGGAGCGAATACGGCCAGCAGCTGGAGCACCTGGGCTACCAGCCGACGCTCACCGAGCGCGGCCCGCAGGGCGATCCGGGTGGCCATGCCATCACGCTGTGGCAACGGCGGTGATGCGCGTCGGCCCAGCGGTCCCGGTTGTCGCGGGCGGTCAGCAGTCGGCCGAGCGCTGCACCCACAGGGTGGAGCTGCCCGCCACTGCGAAGCTTGGGTAGTGCACCGTCTCCACCATCGCCATGTCGGGCAGTGGAGATTGCGAGACCGTGTAGCAGGCCCGCGTGTCAGCAAAGGACGAGGTGTAGCCGTGGGCGCCCACCACACCCGAGCCGGTGACCATCGGCCGTGACGAGTGCCAGCCCAACCACTCGAAGCCGGCGTCGATGTCGGTGGCGGACACACCGCGGGCCACGAGTCGTTCGGCTGCCCGCCACTGGGCCCCGTCGCGGGCCAGTGTGCTGGCGGTCACCGACCAGCTCAGCGCCGCGACGACCACCAATCCCACGGCGCCGGCCCACCGGGAGGTCGTCGGCACGCTGGCCCTTGAAGGGCTCGAAGACCGCGGAGGGACGGCCCGGGGAGTGGCCGAGGCTCCCGGCGAGGCGGCGGACGTCGCAGCCGGCCGTGCCGCCAGCGATCCCAACAGCGGCCCGCACAACAGCGGCACCAGTGTGATCAGGTAGCGGTCGTAGATCTCCTGGCCGATCAGCGCCTGCCCGAGCGTGCCCGCCACCAACAGGCCTGCCGCTGCCGCGGTGAGCGGGTCGACGCGCCGACCTCGTGGCGCAGCCGTCTGCCCGGGGGCGCGCAGGCGCGCCTGCACCGCCGTGCCGACGAGCAGGCCCGCCGACAGGCAGGTGAGCACCAGCACCGCGTTCCACACCGACGCCGCAAAGATCGTCTGACGGCCGTGTTCGGCGCTGGCATAGGCGCCGCCGGCAGGTACAGGGCCAGGGTCAGCAGGCCCATCGGCAGCCCTGCCAGCACGGTGCGCAGTGCCCGGGACGCCGTCCGCCGGATGGCACACCAGATGAGGAAGGCAACGAAGGCGAACACCACCATCACCGTGCCCTGCACATAGGCCACGGTGATGGTCAGGTAGCCGGCCGCGAAGGCGGGCCAATATGACTTCTTCTGCACGATGAAGCGCCACAGGCCCCACAACACCCACGGGAAATAGGCCCAGACCTCCAGGTTCGTCACCCACGACGTGGCATCCAGGAACAGCGTGAAACCGCCAAGCGGTGCCGCCACCCCTGCCATCACGGACAAGCAGCGCCGAGCACCGAATTGCCGGGCCAGGGCATAGACGCCCGCGCCGCCGACCATCATGAAGAACAGCTTGACGCCGGTGGCCATCACGGCCGCATTCGACACCAGCTGGGTGATCAGGCCGATCACGATCACCACCGGGTTGAGCAGCCCGAACTGTTCCACGGTGTAGTTGCCCGCCATCCACGCGCTCGGGTTGAGCAGTGGCCAATGCCCGTGCGAGATCTGACGGCCGAGCTCGAACCATTGCCCGTAGGCGCCACCGGCCGAGTCGTCGTACCAGTAGAAGTGGCTGTTGGTCAGCAGCGGGGTGAGTCCGATGAGTGCCACCAGCGCGGCCACCAGTCCGATCGCCACGAGCTCGCGACGCAGGGAGCCCGTCGTCGAGCGGGGCCGGGGTGAGTGGTGGGCGTCGTCGGCCAGCTCGACCTCATGGCCCGGCTGGCTCATCGGCAGGCCTCGATCCGGTAGAGCACCGCGTGGCCGTTGTTGGCCACCGGCACGAAGCCGGGCGCCTCATAGAGGCGGGCGAATCCCGGGGCGTACTGGGCATAGTTCGACCTGTTCACCTCATACCACCCGAAGTCGAGCGCATAATGCACATTGAGGTCGCTCAATGCGTGACAGACTTCCGGGTTGAATTCCGCGAAGCGGAGATTCTGATTGATGGTGTAGACATCGCGACTCGGCGTGTAGAGAATATGGGTGGTGGTGGTCTTCACATTCTCCAGTGCATATGCCATGGAGCTCCCGTTGTACGGCACGGTGGCCACCGTCTCGTCGGCCGGCACCAGCTCGGGCAGGCGCTTGAGCAGCGCATATTCGTCGGTGTCCACCACGTTGCCGTTCCAGGTGATGCGGTAGCTGTCCGCGGCGTCGCGCAGGGTGGTGCGCAGCGTCGGCGCCAGCAGGGTGGCGGGCACGAGCACCACGGCCAGCAGCAGCGTCACCGTCGCCACGATCGGGGTGGTCGGGGCGGTGAGCTGGCGGCGGGCGGTGAGCCAGCCGACGAGCCACCGCGCCATCGCTGAGCAGCCGATGACGGCCAGCGGTAGCGCGGTGAGGGGCAGGGCTGCGGCCAGGCGACTGGGATCGTTGTACCAGATGCCCACCAGGGCGTTGCGGAGCCACCCGCTGGGGAAGCATGACACCGCCATCCACAGGAAGATCAGCAACCCATGGGCTGCGAGCAGCCAGATCTGCCGGCGGGTGACGATCACCACCACGGCGCCGACCACCACCAGCACCGAGATGGGCAGCACGGTGATCGTTGCGGTGCTGGGCGTCATGGTCAGGGCCTGCCATAGTGCGCGGCGGGGTCCGATGATGGCGTTCCAGACGGCCGCATCCTCGGGTGGGCGGATCTTTGCCCAGATGGCGATGATCACCAGCGCCGCGAGTGCCGTCAGGCCGATGGCCCCGCGACGTTGCCAACGCGGCTGGTCGGAATCGCGGGCACGCAGAATGCGGGTGAGCCAAGTGGCCAGCATCGGGATGAGCACCACGCAGAACAGCGCGATCGTATTGGGGTGGGCGATCGCCATGCCGAACATCGCCAGCAGTCCCACGGGAAGCGCGGAGCGCAGCGGCGTGCGATGCTCACCGAGCCCGAGGGCCTGGTAGGCCAGGGCGATGGTTGCCGGGATCAGGGCGATGCCGAACATGTTCGGGTAGAGCACGCCCCACGACGCGGGCAGGTAGGGGAACGCCGGGAAGGCGCCCACCATCAGGCCGGCGGCAACGAGTGCCGGCGCATTGACGCGTCCCAGCACGTGCAGCAGGTAGAAGCAGCCGAGGACCCAGACGACGGCGGGCACGGCCACCACCATGGCGTTGTTGGCGGCCACCACGTCGGTGGAGTGCACCATCTTGAGTGCGAGGGTGGCCACGTCGTGCCAGGCCAGCGGATAGAACGCCGCGGGATTGTCGCCCGTGGTCATCGTGATGGCCAGCGACGAGCCATTCGAGTTGTCCAGGATCCAGCGGATCGCGCTGAGGTGGAACACATTGTCGAACGACTGCGAGAAGTTGTCGGGGCGGCCCAGGATGGTGATGATGTGCCAGCAGGTGAGCACCATGCCCAGTGCGCCGGCGCCGAGCCACCACCCGGTGGCCAGGGGTCGGGGGGCACCCCGCGTGGCGGACCCGGTCACCTCGGGGGAGCCGGGCGACGCCGCAGAACTAGGCGACGCGGATGCGGATGCGGCGGACGCCGCGACGCGCCGCGGGCCCGGTGCGCCGTCGGCGTGCGGGGCATGGCCCGTGCGTGCGTCCACGAGGCGATGTGCCAGCCAACGCACCGCCAGGCAGCCGAGCGCACACACCACCGTCAGCAGTGCCGGCGGCAGCAGGTTCCAGCCCAGGCCCACCTTGTTGGCGACGATGGCCGACGCGGCGATGATGGCGGTGGACACGCCCGGCGCGAGCGCCAGGGAGACCTTCCACGACAGTTTCGCGCAACGGTTCACGATGCCGCCGGGCAGCACCAGCAGCACCACTGAGGCTGCGACGAGTGCACAGAAGCCGAGCCAGCTCATGGATGCCTCCTGGATGCCGGACGCTGGTGCGTTGCCATGGCCACCTGCGGCCCGTTCAATGGCCGATTGCCACGAGCTGGGCCAGGTAATCGCCGTAGCCCGACTTCGCGAGCAGCCGGGCGCGCTCCAGCAGGTCGTCGTCGGACAGCCAACCCTGGCGCCAGGCGATCTCCTCGGGGCATCCCACCTGCAGTCCCTGGCGGGCCTGGATGGTGCGCACGAAGTCGGACGCGTCGTTCAGCGAGTCGAAGGTGCCGGTGTCGAGCCAGGCGGTGCCACGCGGCAACACCTCGACGTGCAGGCGGTTGGCCGCCATGTAGATGCGGTTGATGTCGGTGATCTCGAGCTCGCCGCGGGGGCTGGGGGCCAGGTTGCGGGCGAAGCCGACCACGTCATTGTCATAGAAGTAGAGGCCCGGCACGGCCAGGTGCGAACGCGGCTCGGCGGGCTTCTCCTCGATCGAGACGGCCATGCCCAGGGCGTTCACCTCCACCACGCCGTAGGCCTGCGGATCGGCCACCCAGTAGCCGAAGATCGCCGCGCCCTCGACGTCGGTGTTGCGGGCCAGGCGCGTGCCCAGCCCGGGGCCGTAGAAGATGTTGTCGCCCAACACCAGGGCCACCTTGTCGCCACCGATGAAGTCGGCGCCGATGGTGAATGCCTGCGCCAGGCCCTTGGGGGCGTCCTGCACCGCGTAGGTGAGGTTGATGCCGAAGCCCGAGCCGTCACCGAGCAGTCGGTGGAAGGAATCGGCGTCCTCGGGGGTGGTGATCACCAGCACGTCGCGGATGCCAGCGAACATCAGCGTCGACAGCGGGTAGTACACCATCGGCTTGTCATACACCGGCACCAATTGCTTGCTGGTGCCCATGGTGATCGGGTGCAATCGGCTTCCCGTGCCGCCCGCCAGAATGATGCCCTTCATGACTGCTCCCAGATTCGGCTGCTGCTAGTGGCGACGCCCCGGTCGCACCCACGCGCACGTTCCTGTGCGCCGCAGGCTGATCAGGCGTCGGGGTCAATCTATCGGGCCGGCGGGCCAGCCTCGATAGACTGGGGCGACGATGTCGCGCGACCGGAGGGTGGGGATGACCAGAACGCTGATCATCATGCCTGCCTGGAACGAGGACGAGGTCATCGGCGACACGATCAGGGAGCTGCGCTCGGTGCTGCCCGACATCGACCTGCTCGTGGTCAACGACGGCTCCACCGATGCCACCGTGAGCGTGGCCGAGGCGGCGGGCGCGCTGGTGCTCAACCTGCCCTACAACATGGGTGTGGGCGGCGCGATGCGGGCCGGCTACAAGTACGCGCGCCGCTTCGACTACGACCAGGCCATCCAGGTGGACTCCGACGGCCAGCATGATCCGCGCGATGTACGCACGGTGTTGGCGGGCCTCAAGCAGGCCAACATCAGCATCGGGGCGCGTTTCGCCGGCCGTGGCGAATACACGGTGCGCGGTCCGCGGGCCTGGGCGATGCGCTTCCTGGCCGGCATCGTGTCGCGGCTGGCGCACTACAAGCTCACCGACATCACCAGTGGCTTCCGTGCCGCCGATCGGCTCGCGATCGAGCAGTACTGCCGTCACTTCCCGGTGGAATACCTGGGCGACACCATCGACTCGCTGGTGGTGGCGATCCGCTCGGGGCTCACCGTGTGCCAGGTGCCGGTGGAGATGCGTCCGCGCCAGGCCGGCACGCCATCGCACAATCCGCTCAAGGCGGCCCTGTACCTGAGCCGGGCGGTGGTGTCGCTGTTCATCGCGATGACGCGTCGCCCGGTGAAGCACGACCCGTCGCTGCGTGCCGCACACGGCGAGGAGGCCGCACTGTGAAAAGCACCATCTTCTTCGTGATCCTCACCGTGATCATGCTGTTCGTCGTGGGCAACCTGTTGCGCAGCCGCCGCATCCGCGAGCGCTATGCGGTGCTGTGGGTGCTCGTGGGGCTGTTCATGCTGGTGCTGGTGGCCTTCCCCGTGCTGCTCGACCGGTTGGCCCACCTGGTGGGCATCGCCGTGCCGTCGAACCTGCTGTTCATCCTGGTGATCGCCATGCTGCTGGGCATCACCCTGCAGTTGACCCTCGAGGTGTCGCGCGCCGAGGACCGCAGCCGCGTGCTCGCCGAGAACGTTGCCATCCTCAACCTCGAGATGCGCGAGGCCGGGCTCACCCACCTGCCGACGCATGGCGCGCCCGGCGACGAGATGAGCGACACCACCGACGATGGGCCCGAGGGTCCCGACGCGTCCCGGTAGCCATGCGGCCCGGTAGCCACGCGTCGCATCCGGCAAGTGGGCCGGCTCGTCCCCGTCCCCCCGGCGCCGGTCGATAGGCTGGCCACCTGCCCGCCGACCGTATGCGGCAGGGTCTTCCCGGAGAGGTTGCGACGAGCGATGACTGTTGATGTGCTGTTCCCCTTCTACGGCGACGTGGAGCTGATGAAGCAGGCGGTGCACAGCGTGCTGCGCCAGAGCCATCGCGACTTCCGGCTGATCGTCATCGACGACGGTTACCCCGACGCGTCGATCCCCGGCTGGTTCGCCGCGCTGGGCGACGACCGCGTGTCGTATGAGCGCAACGCCACCAACCTCGGAGCGAACGGCAACTACCGCAAGGCACTCACCCGGGTGACCAACGAGCTGGTGGTGGTGATGGGCGCCGACGACGTGATGCTGCCCAACTACCTGCAGTGGCTCGTCGACCGTGCCGGGGAGCACCCCGAGGTGCAGATCTTCCAGCCCGGCGTCGTGGTGATCGACGAGCACGGCAGTGGCGTCAATGGCCTTGTCGACGCCGTGAAGTCCGTCTACCGGCCCCGCGGCAGTGGCGTGCGCGTGCTCACCGGTGAGGCGTTGGCGGTGTCACTGCTGCGCGGCGACTGGCTGTACTTCCCGTCGGTGGGCTGGCGCGCCGAGACCATCACCTCCATCGGGTTCCGCGAGGGCTACGACGTGGTGCAGGACCTCGCCCTGGCGCTCGACGTGGCGATGCACGGCGGTTCACTGCTCGTCGACTCGCAGCTGGCCTTCATGTACCGGCGCCACTCGTCGTCGGATTCGTCGGTGCGCGCGCTGTCGGGCACCCGCTTCGATGAGGAGCGCCGCTTCTTCGAGAACATGGCCGCCGAGATGGCCGAGCGGGGTTGGAACCACGCCGCCCGGGTGGCCAGGCTGCACCTGTCATCGCGCTTCCACGCCGCCACGCTGCTGCCCGGCGCGCTGCGCCACGGCAACCGTGAGGGCCTGCGCAACCTCGGCCGTCACCTGGTGAAGTAGACCGATACCCATGCCCACGGATTCGTCCGACGCCACCCCACGGGGGATGGTCAGCGTATGCATGGCCACCTACAACGGGGCCGCCTTCGTCACCGAGCAGATCGCCTCGATCCTGCCGCAACTCGCAGCCGGCGATGAGCTGGTCATCGTCGATGACGCCTCCCGTGACGACACGGTCGAGGTGATCTCGCGCCTTGACGATCCACGCATCCGGCTGGTGGCACGCGACGAGAACCGGGGCTATGTGCGCACCTTCGAACAGGCTCTCGGCCTGGCGCGCGGCGAATACCTGTTCCTGTGCGACCAGGACGACGTATGGATCCCCGGGCGCGTCGACATCATGGTGGAGGCGCTTGGCGAGCACCAGGTGATTGCGTCCAACCTGGCGACCCTGGGGGGCCCTGACCGCATTCCGGGCCCGTTCTGGATCACCGACTGGCGCGTCAGCTCACGCGACTCCGACCACTCGGTGCGCAACCTGGTGCAGTTGCTCGCCGGGCTGCAGTGCTACTGGGGATGTGCCATGGCCGTGCGTCGTGACGCCCTGGACTACCTGCTCCCCTTCCCGCGCTTCCTGGACGAGACCCATGACCAGTGGATCGGACTGTGCGGGAACATGGCGCATTCGATGGGCCATGTTGATGCGCGCACGGTGTGGCGGCGCATCCATGACTCGAATCTCACGCCCACGCAGCCGCGGGGGCTCATCCCTGCCCTGCGTTCGAGGTTGATGCTCCTGCGCTGCCTGGCGGTTGCCTGGCAAAGGGGCCTGCATGTCGGCAATCCACGAAAGCACGGGTGAAACGAGGAATGGCTGTGAACCATGCGGGTCTGTCGCCGGTGGCGGTGGTGGTGTCGCTGTTCAACCCCCCACCGCAGGTCGTCGAGCGGTGCGCGGGTTGGGTGCAGTCGATCGGGCCGGTGTTCGCCGTGGACGACGGCTCGCCAGACCCGGCCGTGCACCGCGTGCTCGATGCGCTGGTGGCGCACGGCGTCACGGTGCTGGTGAACCACCGCAACGAGGGGATCGCCCGGGCCCTCAACGTGGGCATATCCCGCGCCCTGCGCGATGTCGCACCCGCGTGGATCCTGACCATGGACCAGGATTCCGAACTCGGTGACGGCTATCTCGCGGCGGCGCAGGCCACGTTGGCCACGGCCCGGCGAAAAGACCGGGTGGGCATGCTGTGTGCGGAGTGGATCGGTGACCTGCGCGCTCCCACGATCCGCAGCCGCGGCGTCGTCGAGGTACGTGAGCCGATCCAGTCGGGCATGCTCATGCGGGTCTCCATGCTCCGCCAGCTTGGCCTGTTCGATGAGTCATTGTTCATCGACGCGGTGGACACCGACTTCGTGGCGCGGGCGCGGCAGCGGCGATGGAGCGCGGTGCCGATCGTGGGTGGGCACCTGCACCATGCGCTGGGACAGACCGTTCCGGTGACGGTGCGGGGTCGGCCGTTGACATGGCGTGGACGGCAGCGCCACATCACCTACCACCCCCCATTGCGCAGCTACTACACGGCGCGCAACCAGCTGCACCTTGCCGGACGCTATGCGTTCAGGTGCCCGGGGGTCCCGCTGCGGACCTATGCCACGCAGGCCACCATCCTGGCCTCGCTCGCGGCCTTCGCCCGGGACCGTCGGCTGCAGTGCACGGCGCTCGGCCTGGGGGTCCGCGACGCGCTCCTGGCCAGGTATGGCTCGATCGGCATCGGGGCGTCCCGGGCACTCGGCCTGCCGGAACCCGGCGCCAACCCCGCCCCCGGTGCGGTGCCACGGAACTTCGAACGCCAACCGGTGGTGGCCCAGATACTGCTCAGCACCTGGAACGGGCAGGAATACGTGGCCGAGTTGCTGGAGAGCCTGCTGCGCCAGGAGACGCAGGCGCAGGTGCGCATCCTGGTGCGGGACGACGGGTCCACCGACGACACCCTCACGGTGCTTGACGGATTCGCCGAACGGGACCCCCGGATCACCGTGGTCAGGGGCGAGAACCGCGGTGTCGACCGATCGTTCCATGCGCTCATGCAGATGGCTGATCCCGACGCGGACCTGTACTTCTTCTGCGACCAGGACGATGTCTGGTTCACCGACAAGGTGCAGGCGGCAGTGGAGGCCCTCAGCGACCAACTGGGCCTGTCCGACGCGTCCGGTGGTCCGCGCCCGGCGCTGTACTGCTCGCGCTCCATGGTCACCGATTCGTCGTTGGAGCCCATCGGCCCGACGCGGGACTACGAGCGCGCCTCGCTGGCGCATGCCCTGGTGATGAACATCGCGCCCGGCCACACGATGGCGCTGACCGCACCGCTGCTGCGGCTGGTGCGCGATCATTTCGATCCCGACAAGATCATGGTCTTCGACCACTGGATCTACCTGGTGGCGGCGGGCCTGGGCAGTGTGGTCTTCGACCACACCTGGCACACCTGGTACCGCAATCACGATTCGAATGCCATCGGATATTCGGTGAAGGACTCATGGTCCACCCGCATCGCCGCGGTGCGTGAGGCGGACTTCGGCGCCTACACCCGTCAGGCGGCACAGTTCGAGCGGGATTTCGGAAGCCAGCTCCATGGGCGTCGGGCGGCCCGGCTGCGCGGGTTCGTCCACCAGGGATCGCTGCTGTCGCGGCTGCGCTATGTGCGTCGCTTCGGGATCGAGCACGGCTCAACGCTCGCCTCGGTGAGCGCGGCCGTGCTGTTCATCGTGGGCAGCTACCGGCCCTGATCCCCGTGGTGGGTGGCAGCCCCGGTGCCCACGTCGTAGCGGGCACGCAGCACCCGCAGGGCGGGCAGCACGGTGGCCGCCATGATCACCGCCTCGCTCAGCGCGAGGCCGGCGGCGATCCCGGCCGCGCTGTGGTGCAATCCGGCGAACACCATCGCGATGATTCCGAAGAGCGCGGCAACCGACGTTGCCAGCAGGACCGTCCTCTGTCGTCCGTTGGGCACCAACAGGTTGCGCAGGAACGGCGTTGAGGCCGAAATGAACAGGAACGCCAGCGCGTACCAGGACGTGAGTGCGAAGCCGGCGGCGACCTGCGGGCCGAACAGCACCTGGGTGGCCCACGGTCCGAGCAGCGCGATGCCCACTGCGCCCAGGAGGCCCAGGAGCAGGTGCAGGGCGATGGCCGCGTGGTGGCGCCTGCGCCCGGACGCACCCTCCACCTCGAGGGTCCAGCCCTGCAGGGCATTCCCCAGGGCGGTCACGGCGAACAGCGCATAGCGGTAGAGCTGGTCGGCAGAGGCGAAGCGGCTCGAATCGATGCTGAGCAACAGCGCCGTGGCGATGGGCACCGGGGCATAGGCGTAGGCAACCCCGACGAGGCTGGCCGACGCGATCGACGTCATCGATCGGATCGAGCGCCATGCGTCCCCGAGGCTCACGGGTGAGGAGGGGGCGGTGGTGATCACGCGTCGTGGGAACAGCCACAGGGCGACCAGGATTGCGATGATCAGGAGCACGGGGTAGGCGATCATCGACCGCGTCCACAACATGATCGGCACCGAGACGATGGTGCCGATCACCCGCGGCAGGGTGTCGTAGAGGCCGAGTAGCTTGGGCCGGCCCACCCCGATGCAGAACCACTGGGGCGACAGGGCCCCCATTGTGAATGCGCACGCCACGAGTGCCGCGGGGAGTCGGACGGAGGCCGGCGCGAGCAGCAGCGTGACCACCACGGTGGCCGGCAGCACGAAGGCCAGCATGAGCAGGCGGCTGTAGACGCTCTCGGTGTACAGGCGGGAGCGTTCGGCCTCGGAGGCCTGGGCCACCATGGCGGGCCCCACATAGCTCCAACCCCAGGTGGCCAGGCTCATGCCGAATGTGCCGATGGACATGGCCGCGACAACGCCCGACCAGCCGTCGCCCACGAAGCGCGCGATGATCGGCGTCGCCACCAACGGAGTGACCAGCGACAGCAGCGGCCAGCCGGTGAAGCCGGCGAGCCGACGCACCACCTCGGTGGCGGCGCCCGCGTTGTCACGATTCACTCAGTCACTCTTTCGGCTCGGGACGCGCCGCAGGTGTGCCCGTGTGGTGGTCATCGGGCGCCAACATGGCACTCGGGACGCGAATCGTCGTCACGTGTGCAGCGCGTGCGTTGACAATATCAGCGCGCCAGGATGCGGCACGCGGGCGCCTTCGTGGCCGGTGGGACAGCCCACGAGGCTGCGGCTGCGTCCCCGGCAGGGTGCCCTGCCTCTCCCACAGGGTGCCCTACTTCTCCCAGAGGGTGCCCTATTTCTCCCACAGGGTGATGGTGTGCCCCTGCGGCACGCCGCTCTTCGCGTAGACGCTGTGGTAGCCGAGCTCGGCGAGTTGGGAACCGTACACGGCGCGCCGGGTGTGCCAGGAGGCAACCCAGATGCGCGGGGGAAGCCATTCCTGGGCGGCCAGGTTGAGCTCCGGCGGGTCGTGCGCCCAGGCGAAGTCCAGGGGTGGCTTGGTCGGCTGGGCCAGGTCGATGAGCGTCGAGAAGGCGCCCGGATCCACCGAGACCGCGCCGCGATAGGAGAAGACCCAGTCCTGGATCGGGTCGATCAGGAAGCCATCCCCGGCCCGGGCGGATTGCCGCATGACCCTGGACATCAGGTTGTAATCGGTCCCCGAAGCCTTCGCATAGGTACGCTGCTGGAACCCGAACAGGGTGAGGGAGCCCACCATCAGGAGGATGACCAGGCCCCGTATCCAGCGTCGCTGCGCATGGATCGCCAATTCTGCAAGGGCCATGGCGAAGAAAGGTGCCACCGGCGTCAGATAGCGGCCCTGCAGCACATTGGTCCACACCAGGGAGGCGATCCACAGGATGCCCACCCCGGTGGCGACCGGGACCAGGGCAAACGCCAGCCGGCGTAGGTGCCGGCCGCGGGACTCGACGACGACTGCGATCAGGAGGATGGCGGCAACCACCGCCATAGCTGCGGCAATTGCATCGGGCACCCTGTCCGATATCTCCGGCACCGGAGGGGTTCGTGACGCGGCCCAGGACTGCACCAGGGCTGTCTCGATGAGGGAATACTTCTCGCTGGCCAACCATCCGATCTGGCCCAGTTGGCGTGAGGTCGCCACGCCGAACGGCGCGACCAACGCGGCGCTGACGATCCCGGCGGCGGCGAGCATCCATCGTCGCCTGCCCTTGGTGAAGAACCAGGCGGCAGCAACCAGGCCAGCCATGGGAAGCGCCGCATACAGGTGCACCAGCATCGCGGCCGCAATGGCCAGCACAAGGCCCACCCAACGCAGCCACGAGGGGCGCCGGCGATAGACCACCACGAGCAACAGTGCGAGCGCCGCGAACATCGACGACATCGCATAGGGCCGTGCTTCGATGGCCATGAGCAGTGTGCGGGGGAGCAGTCCGTAGGCGGCCGCATAGGCGAGTTGCCCCCGTCGGCCGACCAGTCTTCGTCCCACGCCCGCCATCGCCATCGTGCCACACCGGCAGCGATCACGCTGGGCAGCCGCAGCGTGAAGGGCGTGATGCCGACCAGGTCGACCCACCAGTGCACCACCTCGTAATAGGCGGCATGGACCATGTCGGACCCGGACGGCAGCGTCGGAATGCCCTGCCACATGCTGGCCATGTCCCGGCTTGAATAACTCACGACGTGTGCCGTGGCGACCTCGTCCAGCCACGGCGATACGCGCCAGGCGCCAACCAGAGTGAGAAGAACCACGACCAGCCCCAGGACCGCGTCGCCCCGCACACTCTGCGGCACGAGACGCTGCACCACTCCGATTCTCGTGGGCGATGCTTCGTTCCGGGGCATGACGACAAGACTAGTTGTCGCAGCGGTATATCAGTGGGCGGCGCGCAAGCGCATCACTCGCTCATGCCTGGCCTCGAAATGATTCTGGTACCAGATTGTTGGGGATATTGATTCGGATCTACCGCGACTGGCAAACAGCCGTTCATATTCCCAATCAATCAGGGCGGTTCACTGTCGGCTGTTGTCCGGACCCGTCCCGGCGCAACTGCGCCACATAGGCGTCCAGGCGCTCCTCCATGGAGGGCGGACGGAAGCCGGTGGCCTCGATGCGGGTGAGGTCCAGCGTGCTGTCGGCGGGGCGCGGTGCGGCGTCCTTGCCGGCGAAGTACTCCGCCGTGCTGATCGGTGACACATCCTGCGGGTCGTGGCCGCTCAGGGCGAAGACGCGCTTGGCCACCGCGGCCCAGCTCAGCGGGGTGCCCTCGTTGGACAGGTTGTAGGTGCCCCAGGCGGCGCCGTGGCGCAGCAGGTGGATGATGCCGGCGGCCAGGTCGGTGGTGAAGGTGAGGCGTCCCACCTGGTCGTCCACCACCTTGGGGGCGATGCCGCGCCCGGCCAGGTCAACCATGGTGCGCACGAAGTTCTTGCCCTCGCCCACCACCCAGCTGGTGCGCACCAGGTAATGCCTGGGCGTGGCGGCCACGGCGGCGTCGCCGCCGGCCTTCGACTGCCCGTAGACGCCCAGGGGGCTCGGCATCTCGTCCTCGCGATGCGGTGCCCGGGTGCCGTCAAAGGTGTATTCCGACGAGATGTGCACCAGCGTGAGCCCGTGCTCGGTGGCAACCCGGGCGAGGTTTGCCGGCCCGGTGGCGTTCGCGGCCCATGCCCGCGGCCTGCCCTGGGCGGTCTCGGCACCATCGACGTCGGTCCAGGCCGCCGCATTCACGATGACGTCGACGGTGCTCCAGTCGTAGGCGTCCACACTGGCCCGGTCGGCGATGTTGAGCTTGTCGAGGTCGACGCCCACCGGGAGGAAGCCGGCATCGGGCAGCTGCGCCATGAGCGCGCGTCCCAGCTGGCCGTGGGCACCGGTCACCAGCACCCTCGGCATCGCCGGGGGGAAGGGCGTCACCGCGTCGAGGCGCGGATGGGCGCGGTCCTTGTCCGACAGGATCGCGTCGTCCAGCGCAATGGGCCAGTCGATGGCCACGGTCTCATCGGCCAGGTTGAGGAAGGTGTACTTCGCCTCGGGCGACCAGTGCGCATTCACCAGGTAGGTGTAGGCGGTGTTCGGCTCCAGCGTCTGGTAGGCGTTGCCCACGCCCCGCGGCACGTAGACGGCCACGCCGGGATCGATCTCGCAGGTGAACACGGTGCCGAAGCTGGGACCCTCGCGCAGGTCCACCCAGGCGCCGAAGACGCGGCCGGTGGCCACCGAGATGAACTTGTCCCAGGGCTCGGCATGGATGCCGCGGGTGACGCCCACCTCATCGTTGAACGAGATGTTGTTCTGCACCGGGCCGAAGTCGGGCAGACCCAGCGCGGTCATCTTGGCGCGCTGCCAGTTCTCCTTGAACCAGCCCCGGTTGTCGCCGTGCACGGTGAGGTCGAACACCAGGAAGCCCGGAATCGGGGTGGTGGTGGCGGCCAGCTGCTTCTCGTGGTCAAGCGCCATGGTGTCAGTGCCCCTGCGCCGCATACTTGGCTTCGACGGCGGCCTTCTGTGGGCGCCACCACGATTCGTTGGCGCGATACCAGTCGATGGTGTGCGCCAGGCCGGCATCGAAGTCGCGGTAGTGCGGCTGCCAGCCCAGCTCGGTGCGCAACCTGGTGGAATCGATCGCATAGCGCCGGTCGTGTCCGGGGCGATCGGTGACATGGTCATAGGCGTCGGCGGGCTGGCCCATGGCCACCAGGATCTTCTCGATCACCGTCTTGTTGTTGAGTTCGCCGTCGGCCCCGATCAGGTAGGTCTCGCCGTAGCGTCCCTTGTCGAGGATCGTGAGCACCGCGGCATTGTGGTCGTCCACGTGGATCCAGTCGCGCACATTGAGCCCGTCGCCGTACAGCCGGGGGCGCACGCCGTCGATGATGTTGGTGATCTGGCGGGGAATCAGCTTTTCGACGTGCTGACGCGGCCCGTAGTTGTTGGAGCAGTTGCTGATGGTGGCGCGCACGCCGAAGCTGCGCACCCAGGCGCGCACGAGCAGATCGGACCCCGCCTTGGTCGACGAATAGGGGCTCGACGGGTTGTACGCGGTCTCGGGCTCGAACTTTGCCGGATCGTCCAGGGCGAGGTCGCCGTAGACCTCATCGGTGGAGATGTGGTGATAGCGCACGTCATGGGCGCGGACGGCCTCCAGCAGGCTGAAGGTGCCCACCAGATTCGTCTGCACGAAGGGCGCCGGGTCGAGGAGCGAATTGTCATTGTGCGATTCGGCGGCGAAGTGAACCACGGCATCGGCATCCGCTACCAGCTTGTCGACGAGCTCACGATCGCAGACGTCTCCCTTGACGAAGCTGTAGCGGTCGGCCGGAAGGCCCTCCAGCGAGCCCATATTTCCGGCGTAGGTGAGCTTGTCGAGCACCACCACCGTGTCGTCGGTGTGGTCGAGCACATGGTGAACGAAGTTGGAGCCGATGAAACCGGCACCGCCGGTGACGAGTAGTCGAGCCATAGCGGCAGCCTAGCAATCAGGGCCTTCACCGAGCTGGCACGATCTCCCGCCCGGCGAACGGGGACAGATGTGGATGGGGCCGGGCAGTCGCAATGACTGCCCGGCCCCATCTGCGTGAGTATGGCGTCGATCAGACGTCGTACTGATAGAGGTTGTAGCGATCCATGATCGAGATGATCTTGTTCGCATAGGTGGGATCGGTGGCATATCCGGCAGCCGCGATCGCCCGCACGAAGTCCCGATCATTGGTGGTCAGGAAGGCCGGGTAATAGCGGTTGGCCGAGTTGCTCGGATCGCCCAGGCTCAGGAAGAAGCCATGGTCGAGGAAGGAATCACCCGGGCTGTTGTAGCTGCGGAAGCCCGCCTGAATGGTGACATAACCGCCATTCACCCACTCGCTGGTCGAGTACGAGGTGCACCCCGAGACGAAGGGGCTGCCGTAGGCAGGGCACTTGATGCCGAAGTAGTTGTTGTCCACTGCGGTCAAGCTGCTCTGGCCCCAGCCACTCTCGATGATCGACTGGGCAATCGACACGGCAGCCGGAACCCGATATCGGCGCTGCTCTTCCTGGGCGAACCCAGCAACCCATCGGATATAGCCGGCCTCGTCACCCGCGGCTGGCTTGGAGCCGCCCGTATTGACCACATTGACCACGGTGCCACCGGAGTTCTTCCAGGCGATAGTGCCATTCTGGAAGGTCTGGATGGTGCCGTCGTCGGTGGGTGCCTCATCGCTGGTGGGGAAGCCTAGTGCGCCATCGGACGCACCCCAGGCGAAGTAGGTTGCTCCGACGGCGCCGCGCACCGCATAGGCGTAGTTGTTCGGTCGCCAGTAGATGCGTCCGCCCTCGAAATCTTGGGAGACGCCGCCATTGATAGCGGCCTCGCCGGCACGGGGGAACTGAAGCAGGCCTGAGGATGCGCCAAGCTTGAGATACTCGTCAAGCATCGCGCCACGCACAGTGGCGTTCCCAAGGCCGTCCTTCCAGTAGATGCGCCCGCCTTGGAACACCTGGTAGCTCCCTCCGTCGGCGCTGATCTCGCTGCTTGTCGGCAGTCCGAGTAGTCCGGTTGACGCGCCTTGGTTGATGTAGGAGTCGCCGATGCCGCCGCGCACCATATGGCCACCAGTTGGGCCGCTCCAGTAGATGCGGCCGCCCTGGAACTGCTGGTACCAACCGTTGGGCAGGGTGATCTCGTTGCTCGTGGGCAATCCGAGTAGGCCGTAGGCTGAGTTGCCCATTGCTGTGAAGGTGTCGCCGATGCCTCCCTTGACCACATTGACCACGGTGCCACCGGAGTTCTTCCAGGCGATAGTGCCATTCTGGAAGCTCTGGATGGTGCCGTCAGCGGTTGGATTCTCATTGCTGGTGGCAAAGCCCAGCGCGCCGCTCGAACCACCCCATGCGTCATAGGTGGCTCCGATGGCGCCGCGCACCAGGTAGGCATAGCTGTTGGGATGCCAGTAGAGGCGTCCGCCCTCGAAGTCCTGTAGGGCGCCGCCAGCGATGGCGACCTCTCCTCCCCGCGGGAAGGCGAGCAGGCCCGACGACGCATTCATGCTGAGGTAGGCGTCAAGCATCGCGCCGCGCACGGTGCCGCTTCCCAGTCCGTCCTTCCAGTAGATGCGACCACCCTGGAAGACCTGGTAACTCCCCCCGTCCGCACTGATCTCGCTGCTGGTAGGCAGGCCGAGCAGACCGGTTGAGGCACCCTGGTTGACATAGGAGTCCCCGATGCCGCCCCGCACCATATGACCACCGGTCGGACCGAACCAGTAGATGCGGCCGCCCTGGAACTGCTGGTACCAACCGGCAGGCAGGGAGACCTCGTCGCCAGTGGGCAGGCCGAGCAGCCCATAGGCCGAGTCGCCCATTGCCGCGAAGGTGTCGCCGATTCCGCCCTTGATGGCGTGTCCGCCGGTGGCGCCGCTCCAATAGATGCGGCCGTTCTGGAACTGCTGCATCCATGCACCATTGCCGAGGCTGAGTTCACCACTGACGGGGGCGCCGAGGGTAGACAAGGCGGATTCCCCGAGCGCCGCGAAGGTGTCGCCAATGCCGCCCTTGACGAGAATGCCGGCAGTGGGATAGCTCCAGAAAATGCTTCCGTTCTGGAAGTGCTGGAACCAGCCATTGGAAAGAACCGTCTCGTCGCCGGTGGGCAGGCCGAGCAGCCCATAGGCCGAGTCGCCCATTGCCGCGAAGGTGTCGCCGATTCCGCCCTTGATGGCGTGTCCGCCGGTGGCGCCGCTCCAATAGATGCGGCCGTTCTGGAACTGCTGCATCCATGCACCATTGCCGAGATCAACTTCGTCGCCGGTGGGCATGCCCATGGCACTTGGCGCGCTTGCCATGGCTGCGAAGGTGTCGCCGATGCCGTTATGCACGATGCGTGCACCGCTCGCCTGGCTCCAATAGATGAGTCCGCGCTGGAACTGCTGGTACTGGGAGCCATCGGCCAAAGTAGTTACCTGCCCAGAGGGCAGACCAAGACTTGCTGGCCCATCAGTGCCGAGGCTGGCATAGATCGCACCGATATTGCCATGGACAACGACTCCAGCGGTGGCATAACTCCAGAAGATGCTGCCCTTCTCAAACTGCTGTGCCCATCCATTCGCAACCGCAGCCTCGTCGCTTGTGGGGAGTCCCAGATCAGCGAACGCGGAGGAACCCAGGGACGTGTAGGTGTCGTTGATCCCACCGTGGACGATATGGGCTCCAGTGGTTGGCGACCAGAAGATGCGGCCGCTCTGGAAGCTCTGCATTACGCCACTTCGAACGGAGACTGGGTCAGCCGTGGGCAACCCGAGATAGCTGTATGCCGAATCCCCAAGTGCCGCATAGGCCGCTGCAATATCGCCGTTGGTGGCGTGTCCGCCAGTGGCTCCGCTCCAGAAGATGCGGCCGTTCTGGAACTGCTGCACCCACATGCCGTTGCCGAGATCCCTCTCGTCGCCCGTGGGCAGTCCGATATCGGTGAGCGCAGAATCACCCATCGCAAAGTAGACATCGCCGATGCCGCCCTTGATGGCATGCGCGCCGGTGGCCTGCGACCAATAGATGCGTCCGTTGGCGAACTGCTGCCAGGCGCCGCCCCCGCTGAGGGCAGTTTCTGACGAGGTGGCCGCACCAAGCACTCCGTTGGCACCGCCCAGCTGGTTGTACAGATCTCCGATCGCACCCGAAGTCGCGATCTGCGCAGATGGCGCCACCGCATCAGCGATGGCGCTGGTCGGGGCCTGGGTCGTCGGGGCCTGGGCGGTCGGTGACTGGGTTGTTGAGGGGGCTGCCGCCGAGGGGGTCGCTGGGCTTGCACTCGACGAGCTGGAGCTGTTCGCGGGGGTTGGCGTTGCCGGCGTCGACGCGCTCGTGGCCGCGGTGGTGGGCTGCGCGGTGCTCTTGGCCGATGCCGTGTTGGCGGCTGATGAGTTGCTACTGGTCTTGGTGGTCGCATCCGCTGCGGAGTTGGCGCTCGTGGCCGTGGTTGCTGTCGACGTGGAAGCGGTTGCAGACGGCGCGCTCGACGCCGTCGCGGTTGCGGACGTGGTCTTGCCCAGGGCGGCGTACTTTGCCGCCACATCGCTGGTGACGACCTTTCCGCCGTCATTGGTCCAGTAGATGCCAGCGTTCTGGAACTGCTGGTACCAACCGTCAGGCAGCTTCACCTCATCGTAGGTGGGCAGACCGAGCTTGGTCAGCGCGGCATCGCCCAACGCGACATAGGTATCGCCGATGCCGCCCTTGATGGCATGCGCGCCGGTGGCCTGCGACCAGTAGATGCGTCCATGCTGGAACTGCTGCCAGACGCCACCACCGGTAAGGGGGGTCTCCGATGCAGTGGCCAGGCCGAGCTCGCCGTCGGCGCCATCCATGGCCGTGTAGAGATCGCCGATGGCACCCGAGACGGTGATGGTCTTTGGCGTGGTGGACGTCTCACTTGTGGCTAGGACAGGTGTCGCAGAGCTGCTGGAGCTGGTGGTGCCCGACGACGCAGAGGTGCTGGCCGACGTTGCCGCCGGACTGGCAGGGGTCTCAGAGACGGTGTCGGCAGAGGCATGTGAGGGGGCTAGGGCGAGGGACAGGCCTACCGCTGGGATGGCTGCCAGAATGAAACCGGCAGTGCGCGTATAGGGAATGCTCTTCTTAGAGGGCCCTGCTAGCACGAGCTCGTCCTCCTGTTGGTTGAGTGGGCACAAAAACTTCAGCGTGATGCATACTGCGCGCCGTCGGTGGTTTGTGCCACTCTGGACCTCAACCCACGGTTGACCGTTAGACCTGTGGGCACAGGCGGCAATTGGCGGTGTCGGTCCATGGTGCGGACCATGACAGGCATTGCCCCATGGGTCGGGATGCGACCGGGTTGGCTCCCACCCGTGCGGGGCGTCGTCGGTTATCGTGAAGGGGCGGTAGCCATGGGGTGTCCGCCACAACGTTGACCTATGAGGGAGTACTTCGGTGCAAGCAGACTTGGTGGTCGTGGGCGCTGGCCTGTTCGGCCTGACCATCGCGGAGCGCGCGGCCAATGAGCTCGGTCTCAAGGTGGTGGTGCTCGATCGGCGGGACCATATCGGGGGCAATGCCTATTCCGAGAAGGACGAGGCCACCGGCATTGAGGTGCACCGCTATGGCGCGCATCTGTTCCACACCTCCAATGAGAAGGTGTGGGAGTACGTCAACCAGTTCACCGACTTCACCGGCTATGTGCACCACGTGTACACAAACCATCAGGGCGAAGTCTTCCCGATGCCCATCAATCTGGGCACCATCAACCAATTCCTGCGCTCGGCACTGTCGCCAGCACAGGCCCGTGACTGGGTGCGCGAACAGGCCGGAGAACTCGCCGGCACGAACCCGACGAACCTCAATGACAAGGGCATTCAGCTCATTGGGCGTCCGCTCTATGAGGCGTTCATCAAGTACTACACCGGCAAGCAGTGGCAGACCGACCCGAAGGACCTGCCCGCGTCGATCATCAGCCGCCTTCCGGTGCGCTACACCTACGACAACCGCTACTTCAACGACACCCACGAGGGCCTTCCAGTGCACGGCTACACCGCCTGGTTCGAGCGGATGATCACCAATCCCAATATTGAGGTGCGATTGAACACCGACTTCTTCGATGACTCGCAGGAGTACTCGAAGTCGAAGGTCATTGGCTCGATCCCGGTGATCTACACCGGCCCGGTTGACCGCTACTTCGACTACGCCGATGGCAACCTGGGCTGGCGCACCATCGATCTGAAGGAAGAGATCCTCGACATTGAGGACTTCCAGGGTTGCTCTGTTATGAACTACCCCGACGCCGATGTTGACTTCACCCGCATCATCGAGTTCCGCCACTTCCATCCCGAGCGGGATTACACCAAGGACGCCACCGTGATCATGCGCGAGTATTCGCGTTTTGCGGGGCGTGACGACGAGCCCTATTACCCGGTGAACACCGCTGAGGATCGGGAGACCCTGCTGAAATATCGCGAGCGGGTCAAGCACGAATCGCAGATCCTGTTCGGCGGACGCCTGGGCAGTTACAAGTACCTCGACATGCACATGGCCATCGGCTCGGCGCTGAGCATGTATGAGAACAAGGTGCGGCCGCACTTCGCCAATGGCGAGGCGCTGGTCAGCGGAGGAGTGGACGAGTGAGCGTCAGCACGGCAAAGCAGCCCATGGTCTCCGACTTCAGCGACACCCCGGTGTCGTCGGTCGAGAGCAATGGCTACCGGGTTGCCACCCGGGTGATCTTCCCCAGCGACGCCGACCTCGACGTGATGCCGCTGTACATCGACCTCGACGAGGACGAGTCGGAGTCGCACATCCACCCAGAGGACGTGCGTGGACGCGACTCGATCGCCGTGCGCCCCGGCGTGCGCATGAGCCTCGGCTCCTATTTCAATGCCTTCCCCGCCAGCTACTGGCGTCGGTGGAGCGTCGTGCGCACGGTGCGCCTGGTGGTCAACACCTCCGGGCAGGGCACCGTCGTGGTGTACAAGTCGAACGCGCGCGGCAACCGCCAGCGCGTGCAGTCGGTGCAGGTGTCGGGCGAGCACAACCAGCAGGTCTTCGACCTTCCGCTGGAGACCTTCGGCGACGGCGGCTTCTACTGGTTCGACCTGGTGGCCGGCGACAACGAGATGGTGCTC
This sequence comes from Propionibacterium freudenreichii subsp. freudenreichii, assembly GCF_000940845.1. Taxonomy (NCBI): domain Bacteria; kingdom Bacillati; phylum Actinomycetota; class Actinomycetes; order Propionibacteriales; family Propionibacteriaceae; genus Propionibacterium; species Propionibacterium freudenreichii. The sequence continues at coordinate 82,233 of NZ_CP010341.1, forward strand.
GAGTCGGCGCAGTGGTGGGTGCCCACCGCCAGCCAGCCGCACGGCACCGCCACCTTCGCCACCACCACCCTCAACAAGCCCGACTATGTGGTGAAGAACCTGCGCGCGATGGCCGGCGACGTCAGCCTGCGCGACGTGGTCGACGAGATCCTGATCATCGACCAGGGCACGAAGAAGGTGGCCGAATACGCCGGCTTCGACGAGGTGAAGGCCGAGCTGGGCGACCAGCTGGTGGTGATCGACCAGGCCAACCTCGGCGGCTCGGGCGGTTTCTCGCGCGGCATGTACGAGGGCGCCACCCGCGGCAAGTCCGACTATGTGATCCTGCTTGACGACGACATCAGCCTGGAGACCGAGAGCATCATCCGGCTGGTCACCTTCGCCGACATGTGCAAGAAGCCCACCCTGGTGGGCGGCCACATGTTCGACCTGTTCAACCGCACGGTGCTGCACACCTACGGCGAAGTGGTCGAGCCCTATTACTGGCAGCCGGCACTGCCCCATCCCGACCAGTCGCTGGGCCATGACTTCGTGCACGGCGGCGGCAAGCCCGACGATGGCGGCCTGCGCTCCACCGAATGGCTGCACCAGCGCACCGACGTCGACTACAACGGCTGGTGGATGGACCTCATCCCGGTGAGCGTCATCAAGGAGATCGGCCTGTCGTTGCCCGTCTTCATCAAGTGGGACGACGCCGAGTACGGCCTGCGCGCCAAGGAGGCCGGCTACAACACGGTCTCCCTGCCCGGTGCCGCCGTCTGGCACATCAGCTGGGTGGACAAGGACGACCTGGTGGGCTGGCAGGCCTACTTCCACGATCGCAACCGCTATATCTCGGCGCTGCTGCACAGCCCGTTCCCGCGCGGCGGCGACATCGTCAGCAATTCGCAGAAGCTCGATCTGAAGCACCTGGTGTCGATGCAGTACTACACGGTGATGGGACGCCTGCAGGCCCAGCGTGACCTGTTGGCGGGGCCCGGCACGCTGCCCGGCCTGCTGGCCACCAAGCTGCCCGCCATCCGCGCCGCCGCGAAGGACTTCTCCGATTCGACGCTGAAGAAGGAATACGAGGACTTCCCCGACATCCATGCGCCGAAGCCGAAGCGTCCCCGCAAGCGGTCGGTGGAGAGCTCCCGGTTCCTGAAGATGGCCGAGGGTGCCAAGGCGGTGCTGCGCCAGTTCCGGCGTCCGCGCCCGGGCCACCTCGACAACCCGCAGACCGAGATCGCCTTCAAGGACAACAAGTGGTGGAACACCGCGCAGTGGGATTCCGCGCTGGTGACCAACGCCGAGGGCACCGGCATCGCTTGGTACAAGCGCGAGCCGGCCGAGATGCGTCGGATGCTTGCCGAGTCGGCGGCCAACCAGGCCCGGATCCTGCACGAGTGGCCGCGCCTGCGCGACGAGTACAAGGAGGCGCTGCCGCAGCTGACGTCCTTCGAGCAATGGGAGGAACTGTTCGGCATTGAGCATCGTCCCCTTGGCGAGCCGCCTGCGGGCGAGGAAAATTGAGCCTGTGAGTTCGTCTGATCTGGCGTCGCTGCCGTTGCATGCCCCCGGGCACTCCAACGGCCTGCTCGACGTGCCGAAGTGGCACTTCCTCCTCAACCTGTTGGTGAAGAAGGAACTGCGCGTCCGCTACCGCGGCTCGGTGCTTGGCATGCTGTGGAGCTACGTCAAGCCGGCCGTGCAGCTGCTCGTCTACTACATGGCGATGGGTAAGTTCCTGCGCCTGTCGGCGTCGATGACCAACTACGTCATCTACCTGTTCGCCGGCATGGTGATGATCAACTTCTTCAATGAGGTGATGGGCAACACCACCCGCTCGATCGTCAACAATGCGCCACTGGTGGGCAAGATCTACCTGCCCCGCGAATTGTTCCCGGTGTCGAGCCTGTGGGTGGCGTTCGTGCACTTCGTGCCCCAGCTGGCCGTGTTGCTGCTGGGGGCGTTGATCGTCGGCTGGCGGCCCACGATGCTCAATGTGATGGCCGGACTGCTGTCGATCGCCATGGTCGCCATCTTCGCGCTGGGCCTGGGCCTGGCCTTTGCCGCGTGGAATGTGATGTTCCGCGACGCCGAGAACCTGGTTGACCTGATCGCCATGGTGGCCCTGTGGGTGTCGCCGGTGTTCTACAACTGGAGCATGGTGCAGTCGGTGGTGCCCGGCTGGCTGTGGAACATCTACCAGTGCAATCCGCTGGCGATGTCGGTGGAGCTGTCGCACTATGCGTTCTGGGTGCCCACCCGGGGCGTCACCGCCACCCGGTCGATGGCCGAGCTGATGCCACCGCACTGGGTGATGTGGTCGGGTGTGGCGCTGCTCATCTCGCTGATCATCCTGGTGCTGGGCCAGATGGTCTTCCGTGCCAACGAGGGCAAGTTTGCCCAGGAGCTGTGATGAGCGAGCCTGTTGAATCCACGGTGATGGTCGATCCCAACCTGGTGGTCGCGCGGCTGCGCGATGTGGACAAGCGCTTCACCCTGCACCACACGCACTCCATCAAGGAGTACTTGGTGTGGACGATGAAGGGCCGCAAGGGCGAGCTCTCGGAGAGCTTCCTGGCCCTCGACGACGTCAACCTCGACATCCACCAGGGCGAGTCGGTGGCGCTGCTGGGCTTCAACGGCTCGGGAAAGTCCACCTCACTGAAGCTGCTGTCGGGCGTCATGATGCCCGACAAGGGCGAGGTGGCCATTCGTGGCCGCATCGCCGGCCTGATCGAGGTGGGCGCCGGCTTCCATCCCGACCTCACCGGGCGTGAGAACGTCTACCTCAACGGCGCGATCCTCGGCATGAGCGAGTCGGAGATCGACGAGAAGTTCCAGCGCATCGTCGACTTCAGCGAGATCGAGAAGTTCATCGACACCGAGGTGAAGTTCTACTCCTCGGGCATGTTCCTGCGCCTGGCCTTCGCGGTTGCCGCACACTCCGAGCCCGACATCTTCCTCATCGACGAGATCCTCACGGTGGGCGACGAGCCGTTCCAGCGCAAGTGCATCGCCAAGATCAAGGAACTCAAGGCCGGCGGGCAGACACTTGTGGTGGTCAGCCACGACCTCGACATGGTGCGCGGCATCTGCGATCGCGGCGTGGTGCTGGCGCAGGGCCGGGTGACCTTCGACGGCGACGTCGACGACGCGGTGGAGTTCCTGCGCAGCACCGAGTGACCCTCGGCCCCGCTCCAGGCTCGGGCCCGGGTTCAGGGCCCCGGTTCAGGCTCCGGACCTGCCACGGCCGCGCCGTGCCACGACCCCGACATCGGTGCCCGGAACCGTGCCACTACAGGCGGCCGGTGATGCGTCCCGCCGCGCGGCTCAGATAGCCGCGGGCCACTTGGTACTGGCGCTTGGCGAAGTTGAACCCGCCCCCGGCGCGCACCGCATGGTCGGTGGCGCGTAGCTGCACCTGCAGGTCGGCGATGAGCTGCTGCTGGGTGCCCAGGGCGTCCACCACCTCCTGGATCTTCTGCTCCAGGTGGTCGGTCTCGCGCTCCAGTTCCTTGCTGATGAACAGGGGCAGGCCCAGGCCGTTCTTGTCGGTCCATTCCTTGAGGGCCTTGTTGCGCAGCAACAGGTCGTACTCGGTGTGGTCGGAGCTGTTGGTGTACATCGAGTTGCCGGCCGTCCCCTCGGCGGGCTGCAGCGGACGATGGTGCCAGTTGGCCAGGGCGTGGTCGATGAAGCCCACCTCGCCGGCCTGTAGCAGGCGCAGGTGGAAGACGTAGTCGCCGATCACCGGATAGTCCTCGGCGTACAGCCCCACCCGGTCGTGCACGGCACGCCGGTAGACCAGGCAGATCGGCACGATGCGGTTGAGCTTCACGAAGTCGAGCAGGCGCATCGCATGCAGATCGGGCCACGACGGGAAGCGCTCATAGGTCACCCAGTCGGGGCCCACCTGCCGCTCCATCACGATCGTGGTGCGGGTGGCGACGGCCTCCTCGTCGGGATGGGCACGCAGGTGCGTGAGCGTCTCGAGCAGGAACCGCGGCTGCCAGCTGTCGTCGTCGTCGTGGATGTTGACGAATTCACTGTGCGAGTTGGCCAGCCCCACGTTGGAGGCGGCCTCCATGCCGTGCGACACGGGATTGTTCACCACGGTGAGTCGATCGCCGAGCTCGCTGCGGTAGCGGTCGAGTACGGACGCCACCTGGTCGGTGTCGCCGGCGTCGTTGACCACCACCAGCTGCCAGTCAGCCCAGGCCTGCTCCAGCACGTCCTGGACGGCGCGGTCGAGGAAGCCGGGGCGGTTCTGCGTGCGCATGATCAACGCCACCGTGCGGTCGGCGCCGGCAGCCGGTGCATAGCGGAAGGGGGCAATCGCCGCGGCGACGTCGCCGGTGAAGCGGTCGACCTGGTCGAGCGCGGCGGGTCCGCCGAGCGGGGCGGCGCTGTCGGGGGTGGCAGCGTCGTGTGTGGCATCGCGGGGGGCCTCGGCCGGGTTGCTCGCGTCGGCGCGATCACTGTCATCGGCGGTGTCACTGGCCTCGTCGAGCACGGCAACCACCTGGTCCCACCAGCGGCTGGCGGCGTCCAGGCGCTCGGGGCGCACGGCCAGCGCGGCGCTGCGTTCGGCGTCGGCGCCGGCCACCAGGGCATCGAGCACCGCGTCGGCGACATCGGCACGCAGGGCACCGGTCGCCGGGTCCCACAGGGCCGCGAAGGGCACCGACGCGTTGCTGCGGCCCCAGTTCGCCAGGGCGCCATCGACGCGGCTGCGGGCATAGCGGCCGAGGGTGATCGGCAGCACCGGGGTGCCGGACAGCAGTCCGAAGACCACCGGATGGAAGCGGGTGGTGAGCGCCCATCGCGAGGCGGCCAGCCGGGTGGTGGCGTCAACCGCCTGTTCGATGGGCAGCAGCGTGGCCTGATGGCTCATCTGCGCGGCCACCAGCTTGTGGATGCGCACATCGCTGCGCGGACGGTCGGGATCGGCCATGTGCGGCACGAACTCCACCTCGGCGCCGGTGCGCTGCGCCAGGCCGTCGATCAGGGCAGCCATGATGGACACATAGTCGTGTTCGGCGAAGGGTTCGGCGTTGTCGCCGAGCGTGACGCTGATCCGGTTGGCCTTGGGATGGTCCCAGTCGGCGTCCAGCAGCACGGCGTCGTCGAGGGTCTGGAAGATCGCCGGATGCTCGGGGCACAGTTGCGTGGCCAGCCGATAGCTGTCGGCGTCGCGCACGCCCACCAGCTGGCACAGCTCGAGCAGTTCTTTGAGTGCGGCGCGGTCGCTGAGCAGCAGGAAGGGCCCCAGGCTCTGCCCGCTGAGCACCACCGGGATGTCGAGGAAGGACGCCACCAGGGCGGTGGCCAGGCGCTCATAGACCAGCCAGCCGAAGTTGGAGTTGAGGCTGCCGCCGCCACCGATCACCAGGGCGTCGACGCCGCGCAGCTGGTTCATGATCTTGAACAGCTTGTCCTTGGCAGGCAGGGCCACGTGGTTTCCCGACAGCACCTTGCGGATCTCGGCCAGGTAGCGGTCGCGCTCGTCCAGCGGCCAGGGGAAGGTGAGTGCCGGGATCGACTCGGCGTGTGGCTGCCCGCCGGGTCCGTACTTCTCCTGACGCGAGATCATCACCACCTCGTGTCCGCGCTGCCGCAGCTGTGCCGCGCTGGCGATTCCGATGGCCTCGTCGCCGACGTGATAAACCGCCTGGTCAACCTCGCACAGAAGCGCTACCCGCATACGAAGCTCCTTGATACCGGGACGTGTGGCCGGCCGGTACCCTCGCCACCACAGATCTTTTGGACGTTATCATGCGCGGCCGCACGATCCGGGCGCGCGAAACCGGCCCCCAGCGCGCCCACGGGCGCTGCGGCGAACAGGCGTCGCGCCTGCTCGCGCGACGGGCCGGCAGCTCTCAACGCCTGCCCACCAGCCTCATCATCGTGCGGTATGCACGCTGCCGCAGGCCGGTGGGGACCAGGCGGTACAACCCACGCACCGCGACATTGCGCGCCCCCACCAGGTGGCTGACGAATCCGGAGCGCACGAAGGCTCGTTGCAGCGCCAGCTCGCTGCCCAGCATCTCGACGCCGCCGCGCCGCTTGTAGGCACCCGATCCCACCCGGTAGAGCACCAGCGGATCGGGCAGGTTCGTCACCCGCGCGCCGCACTGCAGCATGCGGGCGAACAGCCAGTAGTCCTCCATCTTGGACAGATGCTGGTAGCCACCCGCACGGGCGACGGCACTCTTGCGGTACACGACGGTGGGGTGGTTGAAGGGGTCGCGGAAGTGGGCCACCCGGCGGATCTCGTCGCCGTCCTGGGGCAGCCGACGGACCATGCCCGGATGGTGCTCGTCGTCGTTGAATTCCTGGATGGCCGAGCCCACCAGGTCGTAGCCGTCGGGCTCGCCCGGCGCGTCGCCGGCGATCACCGGGAGTTGGCGTGAGAACCGGTGTGGCACCGAGATGTCGTCGGCGTCGGCGCGAGCCACGATCTCGTAGCGGCATGCCTCCAGGCCCAGCTCGAGGGCGGCGGCCAGGCCCCGGTTCCGGTTGATGCGCACCAGCGTCACGGGGATGTCCCCCACGGCACTGCCGTCGGACGCGTGGGCGATCACCTCTTCCAACTCGGGCGGCACCGGCCCGTCGCGCACGATCACGATCTCATTGGGACGCAGGATCTGGTCGGTGCTGATCGACGCCAGTGCGCGGGCGAAGAACTCCGGCTCGTCGCCGGCGTAGACCGGCAGCAGCACGCTGAACGCCGTCATGCGGGCTCCTTCGCCAGGGCCTCGATGTCCGACTCGGCGGGGGTGCCGGCAAGCACCCGGCCATTGCTGCGTGGCCCGGCGCGCAGTCCGTCGCGCAGGCCGGTGCGCAGGCCACGCGACAGCACCCGGCGGTTGCCCGAGGTGCGCAGCGTGTGCGCCCAGCGCCGCAGCGTCGACGCGCCGTAGATCAGCTTCTCCCAGCGCGTCAGGGCGCGGGAGCGGGTGAACAGCCAGACCTTGTTGCGCACCTCCTGGTAGAAGCGCGGCCCCGGATCCGCCCCCGAATCGCCGAACGCCCGGGTGAGGTGGCGCACGCGGCTGGCCGGCACGTAGAGCCCCTCATGGTGGCGCAGCAGGCGCGCGGTGTACTCGAAGTCGTCGTTCCACAGGAAGTAGTCGGCCATCGGCAGGCCGCATTCGCGCACTGCCTCGGCGTTGATCAGGATGGACACGAACGACGCCGAGCGGATCGGGCGGCATCCCAGCCGTGCGGCGTCGGCCTTCTCGCGGGGCGAGGCGTCCAGTCGGGTGCGGGGGGTGTTCATGGGGTGCTCGCGGCCGTCGGACCAGTCGGCGCGGCTGGCCAGCACGGCAAGCTCGCGGGGATAGAGCCGGGCCGTGTCGAGAAGGGCCTGCAGGGCGGTGCTGGTGGGCACGGTGTCGTCGTCCATGATCCAGATGCCGTCGGCCCGCTGACGCGCCATGGCGGCGGCGATGCCGGTGGTGAAGCCGCCTGCCCCACCGGTATTGGTGGGCATGGTGATCACCTCGGTGACCACCGGGTGATCGCGGGCGATGTCGCCGGAACCATCGGTGGACGCATTGTCCACGACGATGACGGCATCGGCCGGCCGGGTCTGGCCGGCCAGGCCATCAAGGCACTGGGTGAGCAGCTCACGACGGTTCCAGGCCACGACCACCGCAACGATGCGGGGCGGGTTACCGGGGGTGGGCTTCATGCGCTCAGCCTAGCGATTGCCACCGACATTCCGGGCGCCTGTCGGATTGCCGCGGGCCGCCGATGCCGGGGACGGGCCGGCGGCCGGTCGCGCGCGGTTCCCGGTAGTCGCGGGGGCATGTCCAGGGTGCCGTGATCCGCATCGGGGCGCACAAATGGGCGCGAACTCCCCGCAGGGAGCCGCGCCCATTCGCGTCGCCGAAGGCCTCGCGGGGACGGCGACGTCAGGCGGCCTGTAGTTCCGCCAATGCGTCGACGAACTCGGCCTTGCGTGAGGGCCCGACGAAGCGATAGCGGATGGCGCCATCGGGGTCGAGCAGGAAGACGGTGGGGGTGCGGTTGATGCCGAACTCGCGCACCAGGTCGAGGCGTTCCTCGCCGTCGATCTCCACGTGGTTCACGTCGTCACGCTGGGCGGTGAGGCCCGACAGCAACCTGCCGGTGGCCACGCACGGCGCGCACACCTTCGACGAGAACTGCACGAAGGTTGCGGTGGAACCCAGCGGTGTGCCGAGCTCGGTGGGGCCCAGGGTGGGTTCGTCGAGGGCGGCCTCACGGGCCCGGCCGTCGGTGAGCTTGCGGTAGCCGCCGAAGGCGAGCACCACGGCCACCGCGCCGATTGCTACCCATAGTCCTGTCATGGTGTCATCCCGTCTGTGTGGCGTTGCCGGTGGAGGGCCGGGAGCTGCCGAAGAGGCGCTTGCCCAGCAGGTACATCTCGCACCCGAGGCAGAACCCGAACAGCGCATTGAGGCCCGCTGCCACCAGGGCGAACGCGACGGCCACGTAGAACAGCACCGGCAGCGAGAAGACGACGCCGGCAAGTCCGGCGATGGCGAAGGCCAGTCCGACGCCCTGGGCGAAGCGGGGCGCTGCGGCGTCCTCGAATTCGCTGGCCGGTGCGATGCGCGGACGCACGACGCTGCGGAAGAACAGGCCGTAGGGCTGGCGCGAGACGCCCAGCACCGCGCCCGCCGCGAAGGCGAGCGTCTGGATGGCCAGCACGATCACGCCGGGCCACGGGCCGAGCACGAGGGCGGCGATGAGCAGCACCGAGGTGATCGCGGCGCCGAAGCGGGGCCCGCGCACGTCAACCTGCCCGGGGCCGGGCCGGACACGCCCGGTGAGGGGAGCGGAGGCAGCTGTTGCAGACATATGGAAACTCCTGAAGCGGAAGGAACTGTGAAGGTGAGGGGGATTGTGAGGGGGCCGGGATCGGGGGACTGCTGGCATCGGGTCGGTCATCGTGCTGGGGCTCCCGGGTGGTGACCCCGCGGCGATCCCGCTCGGGTCTGGTGCCTCCGGGAGTCGGTCGGGGCGGGTGAATCCCTGCGCGACACCAGTTGGGGAGAACCGGTGTGGACAACCAGTTGTGTGGATCACAAGTGGGGAACCAGTGCGGGGAATCCGGTGTGAGGGCCGAGGGGTCCGTACCCGGTTCGGTAGGGGCCGGGTCCTCACGAGCGGGACCCTTCAGGAGCTGGGTGCTCCCGGGCTCTGGTCCTTCCGGAGCCGAGCGATCTCAGCGGGGTGGACGTCGCACAGGTCCGGTTGTTCCGGGTTGGTGGGTGCGTCCACGGGGATGCCAGGCGTCAACGCCGATGATTCAGCAGCGGACGGTCAGCTGGCTCAGCAACAACAGGAATGCGAAGAGTACGCAGAGCTCCGCACGGCGGCGAGGGCAAGTACCTGATGCATGTGTTGAGAGTAACACCGTGCGTTCAGTGCACCAAGGGTGATCAGCCAGCGGCTGACAGGCGCGCGAAGGGCTGCGGGTTCTTGGGGCTGCTGGTTCTTGCCGGGCGCCCATGTCCACTTAGTGCTCGGTGGGGCGGGCGTCGGCCGGTCAATCTGCTTCAGGGAGGACTTTTACGTCGTCTACCCTGCAAAAGTCCTCACTGAAGCTACTTCGCGCTGCGGACGCCGGGTCCTGGCTCGTTTCGCCGCCGGTTTTCCCCCTGAGTGGGCAGTTGTGCGGTAATGACGCCGCACAGGTGTCCACTGAGTGCTCGGTGGGGTGGGCGTCGGCCGGTCCACAGAAGATAGGTGCGGATAAAGCACTGTCTACGGTGCTCAATCCGCACCTATGTGTGCCCGGTGTGTGCTCGGGCCGTCCGATCATGGTCTGGGACGCGCACCCGCCGCGGCCGAATCGCGCCGCAGGAGTCGCCACACACCGGATCACGGCCCGGGACGACCACCCGCCGCGGCCGAATCACACCGCAGGAGTCGCCACGCACCCGATCACGGCACCCAATCACGGCGCACCGCACCTACTCGTCGTCGCGGTGCTTCTTGTCGCGGGAACGCTTCTTCTTCTGCTCGGCCTCGATGTCCTTCTTGGCGCCCTCGATGGCGGCCAGGTGCATCATCTCGGCCTGCGTGGGCATCGAATAGGCGCGCGCCGTGGTGTCGTGCATCTCGATGATCTTGCGGCGCACCCGCTCGCTGAAGGCATGCGCGATCTCGCCGGGGTCGGCCCGCATCGGCGAGCCGTAGACCACGTGCACGTCAGGACGCCCGGGCACCCAGCGCGCCCGGCTCGGCGGCCACGCCGCCCAGGCACCCACCAGCGCGACGGGCACGATCGGCACATTGTGCGAGATCGCCAGCGCGGCCGTACCCGGCTTGAACCGACCCATCCCGCCAGTACGCGACCGCGTGCCCTCGGGGAAGATCAGCAGCGAGATGCCGCTCTCGAGCAGCGCCGACGCCAGGCCGCGATGGCCATGCATCGAGCCGCGGTCCACGGGGAAGGCGTTCATCAGCAGCTGCGTGCCGAAGGCCTTGTACCAGTGGTTGAAGAAATAGTCGGCGGCCGCACCGGTCGCCAGGTTCTTGGTGAGCCGCTTGGGCATCGTCAACATCACCAGGGGGCCGTCGAAATGGCCCGAATGGTTGGGCGTCACGATGAACGGCGACTCCAGCCCGTCAAGGTGTTCCAGCCCGTGCACGTGCACCTTGATGGCGGCGTCGACGGCAGGCCTTATCAGCGCCATCCGCACCATATTGCGGGCGATGGACGCCGTCGTCGACTTGTACAGCTTCGGGTTGCGCGCGAGATCCATCAGACGTCCTCCGGGCGGGGCTCGTCAGGGCCGCCGATGCGATTGTTGTCGTGCTCCGACTGCACCCAGTGCGACACCCGGCGGGGAAGGGCCAACGGCCCGTGCTGCAGCACCCAGGCGGCGAAGCGCCAGCGCAGGGTGGGCACCGACCGCACCTTGCCGCGTCGCACATCGGCCAGGGCGAGCCTGACCACCGATTTCACCGGCACCCACACCCAGTCGGGGATCCGCGGACGATCAAGGCCCGCCGCCGCATGGAATTCGGTCTTCACCCAGGCGGTGATCGTCACATTGGCGTGCACCCCCGTGCCGTCCAGACGCGCCGCCAGGCCCTCGGTGTAGCTGTTCACCCACGCCTTGATGGCCGCATAGTTGTCGGCCGGGATGAGGGAGTTCATGCTCGAGATGTTGATGATCTCACCGCGGCCGCGCTTGACCATCTCGCGCGCCGCCGCACCCGACAGCACCAATACCGCCAGGCACATCAGGTCAAGGGCCCGCACCTGCCCCGACCAGTCGTCGCTCAGCAGGTCGTCGTGGGCGGCGAATCCGGCGTCGTTCACGAGCAGGTCGATGGGCCGGTCGGCGAAGACCTGCTCGACGCGGGCGATGTCGTCGTGGTCGGACAGGTCGGCGCTGAGCTCGTGCACCTGCACGCCGAACTTGTTGCGCACCGCACGGGCGGCCGATCCCAACCGCTGTGGGTCGCGCGCCACCAACACCAGGTCGTATCCGCGGCGGGCGAGCTCGGTGGCGAATGCATAGCCGATACCGCTGCTGCCGCCGGTGACCAGTGCAGTAGGCATGTTCTCCAATCTAGCCGAGAAGCGGAGCGATTGACGTTCCACAGGAGCGCAGCGGACGGCCCGCCGGGTGGTGCCGGGCGGGCCGTCCATCAAGCAGTGGGCTCAGGAAGCCAGCAGATGCTCGGTCTGCTTGGCCATGGCGAGCTCCTCGTTGGTGCGCACCACCAGTACCTTGACCTTCGACTCGGGGGCCGAAATCAGGTGCGGGGCCTTGTCGCGGGCCTCGTTCTTGGCCTCGTCGAGCACCACGCCCAGGCCGGCGAGCCGGTCGCAGACCATCTTGCGCACGAACGACGAGTTCTCGCCGACGCCCGCGGTGAAGGTGAGCGTGTCCAGGCGGCCCAGCAGTGCTGCGTAGCCGCCGATGTAGAACACCAGGCGGTGGATGTACACATTCATGCCGGTGACGGCGGCCTCGTCGCCCTTCTCGAAGGCGGCCTCGACGTCACGCATGTCGGTGTCACCGGTGAGTCCGAGCATTCCCGAGTTCTTGTTGAGCTCGGAGTCGATGCGCTCGGTGCTCCAGCCCTCGGAGCGTGCGGCGTAGGCGAACACGCCCGGGTCGATGTCACCCGAGCGGGTGCCCATCACCAGGCCGGCCAGCGGCGTGAGGCCCATCGACGTGTCAATCGGCTTGCCACCCTTGATGGCGCTGATGGACGCACCGTTGCCCAGGTGGCAGACGATCTGGTTGAGCTCGCCGAGGTCGGTGCCCACTACGGCCGGCACCTGCTGGCTCACGTACTGGTGGCTGGTGCCGTGGAAGCCGTACTTGCGGATGGCGTTGCGCTTGGCCAGGTCGCGGTCGATCGCGTAGGTGTAGGCCTCTTCGGGCAGCTGCGTGAAGAAGGCGGTGTCGAAGATGGCCACGTGGGGCACATTGCCCAGCAGCGACTGCGCTGCCCGGATGCCCTCGATCACGGCCGGATTGTGCAGGGGCGCCAGCGGCACGAGCTCCTGCATGGTCGCGATCACCTCGTCGTCGATCACCACGGGTGCGGCGAAGCGGTCGCCACCGTGCACGGCACGGTGTGCCACGGCGGTCACGTTCTTCAGGCCGGGGCCGTGGTCGTCGAACATCTTGAACACGGCCTGCAGCGCCACGGTGTGGTTGTGCAGCTGCGGGGTGATGGTCCACTCCTGGCCGTCGGTCTCGTGGGTGACGATGCCGTTGCCGGCGTCACCGATGCGCTCGACGAGGCCCTTGGCGAGCACGGTCTCCTCGTCCGGGTCGATCAGCTGGTACTTGATGGAACTGGAACCACAGTTGAGCACCAGGATGGGCTTGGCCATGTTTCTCCTTGTCAGTGCGTATTGATGGGGCAGTGTTGGTGGGGCAGGAGGTGCGGGGTGTTGCGGGTGCGGCGGGCAGCCCGGTGTCGGGCCACCCACCGCGGGGCATGCGTGGTGCGGGCGCGTGGACGCCCATGGCGTCGCGTCCGCAGCCGCTGGATCAGGCCAGCGGGCCGGTCTCGCCCTGTGCCTGGATGGCGGTCATGATGATCGTGTTGACGATGTCGTCAACGGTCGCGCCACGCGACAGGTCGTTCACGGGACGTCGCAGTCCCTGCAGCAGCGGTCCGACGGCCACCGCGTTGGCGGTGCGCTGGGCCACCTTGTAACCGATGTTGCCCGAGTTCAGGTTGGGGAACACGAACACGGTGGCGTCGCCGGCCACCGGGTTCTCGGGCATCTTCTTCTTGCCGACGACCGGGTCGATGGCGGCGTCGAACTGGATCGGGCCGGCCAGCTTGGCCTGCGGGTCGCGCTGGGTGGCGAGTTCGTAGCCCTCGCGCACGGCGTCAACCTCGGGGCCCTTGCCGCTGGTGCCGGTGGAGTAGCTGAGCAGTGCGATGCGCGGATCGATGCCGAACATCTTGGCGGTCTCGTTGGAGGCGATGGCGATGTCGGCCAGCTGCTCGGGGGTGGGGTCGATGGTGACGGCGCAGTCGGCGAACAGCAGCACGCGGTCGGCCAGGCTCATCAGGAAGGCGCCCGACACGGTCTTGGTGCCCGGCTTGGTCTTGATGAACTGCAGGGCCGGACGGATGGTGTTGGCGGTGGTGTGGTTGGCGCCGGACACGAGGCCGTCGGCGGCACCCATGTACACCATCATGGTGCCGAAGTAGGCGCCGTCCTTCATGGTCTCGCGGGCCTGGTCGAGCGTGACGCCCTTCTTGGCGCGCAGCTCCGCGAACTTGGCGGCGTAGCTCTCGATGAGCTGCGGGTCGTTCATCGAGATGATCTTGGCGCCGCTCACGTCGAAGCCGTGTGCCTTGGCGTTGGCGATCACTTCGTCGCGCTCGCCGAGCAGCACGATGTTGGCGGTGCCGCGGGCGAGGGTGATGCTGGCGGCCTCGAGGATGCGCAGGTCTTCGCTCTCGGGCATCACGATGGTCTTGAGCTCGCTCTTGGCGCGGCTCATGAGCTCATAGTTGAAGTGTGCCGGGGTGCGGGTGGTCACCTTGGTGGCTGCGGCATTGGCCAGCAGCGGCTCCAGGTTGCCGTCCAGGCTGGCGGTCGGCAGGCCGTTGAGGGTGGGGGCGGCGCCGTTCGTGAATACGACGCCGGCCACGGTGGCATGTTCCTTGGCGAAGGCCGCGGTGGTGGTGCAGGCGTAGGCCGCAGCGAACTCGGGGCCCTGCGCGGCATCAACCACGAGGATCACCGGCAGCGCCAGGTCGGCGGCGAGGCTGGCGTTGAGCGCCAGCTCGGTGGGTGCGGTGGGGCCGGTGTAGTCGGTGCCCACCGCGACGACTGCTCCGTCGATGGCGGCGCAGCGCTCGAGGATGGCCGCGCGGGCGGCATCCTCGTCGTTGGTGAAGTCGGCGAAGGTGGCGCCCACCGCAGCGCCGGCCGTGTGGCTCAGCGGGGTGAAAACCGTGGTCGAGGATTCCTGGCGTCCCAGCGCCTTGGCAATAGCCTGTGCCGCGGAATTAAGGTCAACGCGGCCGTCGGGGGACGCAACAAATACAGATGTGGTCACAGGCTGAGAATACGCCGTCCGTGCTGCGACTGCCCGCGGTCCAGCCAGACGCGGGTTACCGGCGATGTTCCTGCAGCCTACGCCTGCCGGCGAGCAGGCTGGTGCTTCGTGACGCCCGGTGCGGTCGGGCAGGGTGCCCTTGCCGGGTGGACGCGCCCACGGTCCGCCGGGACTCACCGATCGCCCCATGGCAGATTCCAGTGGCGGAGCAGTGCCATCAGGAGAATAACGGTGCAATTCTTCGCGCTGGGAAGAATCGCATTGTGATCCGCCGGTTCCGACGCGGGTATCTGCTTGGATTTCCTTCACGGGTGTACATCGCGGAGGATGTGGCCACGACGAACTCGTGAAGGCGGGAAATATGGCATGCCCGCAATGCGGGCGAGCATCCGCGGCTTCGCGGTGCTCGGCGCGGCGATGACAGTGATCCTGTCAATGTTCTCTGTTCAAGAGTAAATAGAAGGCGGCCGGCGGCTGCTAGGTCGGTGTAGCTGCCCGTTCTTCGGGCCGTATTGGCGTCTCGCCAGGGGGAGATCCCTCTTTGGTGATCACTTGCGCCGAAATACGCATGATCCATTGGTGGGAGGATATGAGGCTCTTCACGAACGAGGGTGTAGCGCGGGTCTGAATCCGCCGGCTTCGAGCAGCGACCGAGCGATGTAGTGGCTGAGGTTGCGGAAGCCGAGGGCCGTGCCGCGGAGGTGTTCGAGTCGGCCGTTGATCGCTTCGGTGGGGCCGTTGCTGGTGCCGGGGCGGTCGAAGTAGCCGAGCACGTCCGAAGCGCGCTGTGTGAGGGTGCGGGCGAGTTTGCGGATCTCGACGAGCTGCTCCGGGACGCTGGCGCTGATCTTGTCGATCGTGTGCGCGAGGAAGAATCTGCCCAGGCCGCGGTCCTTGTCCCGGTAGGCGGTGATCATGTCTTGGTAGATGCCCCACGTCGCTTCGACCTCGACGTGCCTGTCCTCGGCGAACAGGGCATCTAGCCGCGCCTGCTGCTTGTCGGTGAGCAGACCGGCACCGGTGAGCAGGGTCCGTCTGGCCTGGTAGAGCGGATCGCCCTTCATGCCCCGCCGGCCGAAGACGTCGTGCTGTACCCGGCGTCGGCAGTTCTCCAGCGCGTCACCGGCGAGCCGGATCACGTGGAACGGATCCATGACCGGGGCCGCGTCGGGCAGTTCTTCGGCGGCGGCGGTCTTGAACCCGGTGAATCCGTCCATGGCGACGACCTCGATCCCCTCTCGCCAGGGCTTCGGTCTGGCGGCGAGCCAGGTCTTGAACACGGCTTTCGAGCGTCCGGCGACCATGTCCAGCAGCCGTGCCGGGCCGGTCTTGTCGCGCACCGGGGTCAGGTCGATGATCACGGTCACGTACGTGTCGCCGTGGCGGGTGTGTCGCCACACGTGCTCGTCGACGCCGATCGTGGTCACGCCCTCGAACCGCGCCGGGTCATCGATCAGCCGCCGGCGGCCCTCGGCGAGGATCGCGTCGTTCGCGGCGGACCAGGACACCCCCAGCCCTGCCGCGACACGCGTGACCGAGAGATGATCGAGGACCAAGCCCGCCAGCCCCCACGCCAACCCACCGCGGGAGATCTTCGCCCGTACCGGCGCGGCGGCCGTGGTGTCTTGCCGCCAGACCCGCCCACACCCGCAGCATTTGTAGCGCCGGACCCGGATCAGCAGGGTCGTGGGCCGATGCCCGAATGGCTCATGCGCGAGCCGACGGATCACCGTGTCGCGCGGGGCGCCCTCGCATCCACACTCGCGGCACCACCGGTCCGGCTCCACGACACGGCACTCGATCACCGCCCGATCCGGGTCCAGACGCTGCCCGACAGCCTCCAGGCCGAGCTCGTCGAGACCGCAGAACGTGGTCAGGCAAGGTGTAGTGAAAGTAGGGTGTGACACGTCGAGGTCTTCCGGCAGATGGCGAGTGTGAGAACTTCCATCCTCAGGGAGACCTCGACCCCTACCCGGCCACCGACACGCTCAACCCGCTACACCCTCGTTCGTGAAGAGCCGGATATGAGTCAGTGAAATCAATGCGCCTTTATTCGAAGATGGCATTTCTGGGCCTGTGCGTCAGTCTCTTGGCAGTTGGTGGCTGTTCAAGAAGCCACGACGATAATTCGATGGACGGATTCCAGACCGAGGCGGAGTACAACGCCGAGGCGGCGAGTCTCGCCTGGCCTCCCGGACGTTCCGCTCCAAGCCCCTGGCATCACCTGGAGACCGATGTCCACAACGAGAAGGGGGTCGGCGTCACCGACGCTGACCGTCAGTGGCTCTGTGCCTGGGAGGTCCATTATTTGGAAGATCCCGCCACGCGGGGCGGTAGTGCGCTGGCCGAACTCAAGAAATTCAAGGGCCTCCACGCCTACACCAAGGCCTATGACGTTTCTGCGAAGGAATCGTTTGACAAGGCCCTCGGCTCGCTGGAGCTCGGCGATGCGGGTCCCTTGCAGCGGGACGTCACTGTGAACTGCATGGTCGAATGACGCCGCTTCGGGGAGCTCCAGGCAGGACGCCTGCGCCGCGCGGGTCTGACCGACGAGCGGGTGATGATGGCGTCCACGCGCGTGCACTGCAATTTCAAGGGTGGGAAGGTCCCATCAGGTGATCAAGGTAATAAAGCGGCTCATCGCGAATGAGAGTGTAGGAGCGGTCTGAATCCGCCGGCTTCGAGGAGCGATCTGGCGACGTAGTGCGTGAGGTTCCGGAAGCCGAGGGCGGAACCGCGAAGGTGCTCGAGCCGGCCGTTGATGGCCTCCGTTGGGCCGTTGCTCGTTCCGGGGC
The DNA here is from genome assembly GCF_000940845.1 of Propionibacterium freudenreichii subsp. freudenreichii. Lineage (NCBI taxonomy): Bacteria > Bacillati > Actinomycetota > Actinomycetes > Propionibacteriales > Propionibacteriaceae > Propionibacterium > Propionibacterium freudenreichii. Next base: position 99,571 of record NZ_CP010341.1, read on the forward strand.
GGTCGAAGAACGCGAGGATGTCCGCGGCGCGCTGCTTCAGCGTGCGGCCGAGGCGACGGATCTCTTTGAGCAGCGCGGGGACGCCGTTGCTGACAGAGTCGATCACCGCCCGCATCATCTCCTTCGCCTTGTTCTTGTCGGGTTCGCGGTAGGCGGCGACGATGCGCTGGTAGATGCCCCAGGTCGCTTCGACCTCGACGTGCTCCTCGGCGGCGAACACCGCGTCGAGCCGCGCGGTCTGTTTCTTGGTGAGGAAGCTCGCGCCGGTGTGGAGGGTGCGGCGGACCCCGTAGAGCGGGTCGCCGGCGTGACCGCGGTGCCCGAGTGTGTCTTGCTGGACGCGCTGCCGGGTCCGGTCGAGCGCGTCGCCGGCCAGGCGGACGACGTGGAACGGGTCCATCACCGGGACCGCGTCGGGGAGCTCTTCGGCCGCGGCGGTCTTGAACCCGGAGAACCCGTCCATCGCGACCACCTCGATCCGGCTCGACCACTCCGCAGGCCGGGCGGCGAGCCACTCCTTGAACACCTGCTTCGAGCGGCCCTCGACCATGTCCAGCAGCCTGGCCGGGCCCGTCTTGTTCCTCGCGGGGGTGAGGTCGATGATCACGGTCACGTACTTCTCGCCAAACCGTGTGTGACGCCAGACGTGCTCATCGACACCGATCGTGGTGACCCCGTCGAACCTCGCCGGGTCGTCGATCAGGCGACGCTTGCCTTCGGCGATGATCGCGGTGTTCGCGGTATGCCACGACACCCCGAGCCCTGCTGCGGCGCGGGAGACGGTGAGGTGGTCGACCACGATCGCCGTGAGTGCCCACCCGATCCCGCCGCGGGAGATCTTCTCCCTGGGCGCCGCCGCCTTCGACGTGTCCTGCCGCCAGGTCCGGCGGCAGTGCGTGCACCGGTAGCGGCGCACCCGGACCAGCAGCGTCGTCGGCCGATGCCCGAACGGCTCATGCGCCAGCGGCCGCGTCACCGTGTCACGCGGCACGCCCTCCGCGCCGCACTTCCGACACCACGGGTCGTCCTCGACGACGCGGCACTCCAGCACCGCCCGATCAGCCTCGAGCAGCTGCCCGACGGCTTGAAGGCCGAGCTCGTCGAGACGGCAGAACGTGGTCAGGTCAGGGGTCACGAACGTAGGGTGGTGCAAGTCGAGGTCTTCCGGCGGATGGTGAGCGTGAGAACTTCCATCCTGGAAGACCTCGACGCCTATCCGCGAACCAGCCGGCGGTCCCGGGCTACACCCTCAACTGCGAAGAGCCCCGTAAGTTCACGATTCGTGAAGCCTGAATCGCGGGAACACGCGGATTCATGCCCGCTATAGAAGGGTGTGGGGGCTCCTGCCGAAGCGATCTTCGGCATCGGCCGACTCGTAGGGAACCTGGGCCGGTTGTCTACCACCAGTGTGTTGCTCTGTACCAGATCTCGTTCATGGTCAGCGGGGCCACTACCGCAGCGACGGCCGGTGCGAGGATCACGGCGGCGGCGACCGCGACGCAGACACGTGGTGGCCAGCCCGCCCGGCGGCGCAGGGCCAGGTTGCCGATCACTGCCGGAAGCACGGCCAACATCAGCACCACGATTGCGCTGACGACGTAGAAAACCATGAAGGCCAAGCTGTCCTCGCCGGCACCGACAATGTGCTCCGCTGGACCGATGACGTTGGCCTTGACCTGCATGAGGACGAGTCCGATCATCACAAGCGGCCAGTAGGACAATGCCGCGCTGAGCAGATCACACAAGAGGATCGCGACGCCGAACATGACGCGTCGGAAAACAGTCGGCTGCGAACTCACAGCTTGGTCGTTCACCGGCACAACGTTAGTCTCGCCTTGAGGCGACGAGCGGGACATCGGTCATTGATTCATCCCCTGAGTGCCGCGTTGTACTGTTCGAACACGTTGTAGACGCCGCGAACCTCCTGGCCATAATCAGCGGCAGCACTACCGGTTCCATTGTATCGGGCGAGGATCGATGTGATCTGCGCGGAGGTGTAGTCAAGACGTGGAGATCCAGTGATCCCGACATCGGCGGCACCCGCCATCAGTACTTGTGGAACGGCGGAAAGATTGTAGTCGTCGTCTCCGTGCAGGTCCTGCCACACCGCCCACACGGTGTGCCAATCGGACGCATCCCACGTCGACCCAGAAATCAATCCTTGGCCCAGAGCCCAGTTGTGGGCCCAGATCGCGGTGGCGGAGAAGATCTGAGCGAAACCCGTGCTGCTGTCTTGGCTCATAACTACTGGTGGGGTAGGTGCTACTCCAATGGGGTTCGCCTCCCAGGCTTCTAGCGCTTCGAGATACACATAGGTGCTTTCGACAACGGCATCTGCCGCAGGGTCGAGCGCGGTGGTCTTCCAGTACTCCCAGAAAGACACAGCCTGGATGAGAGCTTTCCTGATCCCCCACGCTCTAGACAGGTTTGTGATCAGTGTGTCGTGCTGAAGGACATCTCCCACAACGTCCGTTGGACTGCCGTGGATGAGCCCTATGGTGTTGGAAGTGACGGTGTCGCAATAGGCGTCCATGTCGCTGGCGAGGCTGGCCTCTTGCGACATGTCGAAGGCAACGTCCAGAACCTCTCCGGACGGAAGGGCATTGACGGATGCTTGTCCCGTGTCCCGTCCGGAATAGATGTCGTTATCGATCTCGATTGCACCAGTGCCACTTCCAACAGTGATCGTAGAGATCTGGTCAAATGCCCAGTTTGAGGGGAGGGTAAACCCTAGGTTCCCGCTGTACCCGTAGGACATTCCCGCCACGAAACTGTACTGTATGAGATCGGCGTCGGTGAGCTGTCGACAAACATTACGGGTGCCGTAGGCACCGACATGATAGAGGTTTCGTAACTGTTCAGCTGGTGGGTTCGGGGGTCTGGCGGGGTGTGCGGCGTGTCGCGTCGCTGGTCCGGGGGCTGGAGGTGGAGTATTCGGGGCATGCCGCGGTCGCGTAAACCCACCTATGACGAGCTGGTCGGGCTGGTGGCCGCCCAGGCGGCCCAGATCGCTGAGTTGGAACGCCAACTCGGGTCGACCTCGCGCAACTCGTCGAAGCCACCCTCGGCAGACGGGTTGGCCAAGCCGGCCCCGAAATCCTTGCGGCGCCCCTCAGAACGGCACCCGGGCGGCCAGCCCGGCCATCCGGGTGCGGCCCTGCGCCAGGTCGATCATCCCGATCACATCGTGACCCACGCCCCGGACCGGTGCCCGGCCTGCGGCGGGGTCCTGGACGAGTGCTGCGACGTGGGTGTGGTGGCCCGGCAGGTGGTCGACCTGCCCCAGGTGCGCGCGGTGGTGACCGAGCACCAGATCCTCACCCGCCGGTGCGCCTGCGGGCACCTGACGGCGGGGACGGCTCCGGCCGGGGTGGCCGCGCCGGTCTCCTACGGGCCGGCGGCCCGTGCGGCGATGGTCTACCTGGCCGCCGGCCAGTACATACCGATCAGGCGGGTCGCGGTGACCATGGCCGACCTGCTGGGGATGCCCGTGTCGACCGGGGCGGTGGCCGCCGCCGTCGAACAGGCGGGCGGTGAGCCCCTGGACGCCTTCACCGGCCAGGTGGCGGGCCGGATCGCCGCATCCCCTGTCGTCCACGCCGATGAGACCGGGCTGCGGGTCGCTGGGAAGCTGCACTGGGTCCACTCGGCCTCCACCGGTCAGTACTCGCATATCAGTGTGCACCGGCGGCGGGGCCGGGCGGGGATGGATGCCGCCGGCATCCTGCCCGGCTGCACCGGTGTGCTGGTCCATGACGCGTGGGCCCCCTACGACACCTACGAGCACGTGGACCACCAACTGTGCTGCGCCCACCTGATCCGCGAACTGGTCGCGGTGGCCGACCACCACGACGCCCACGACCCGCCCGGGGCGTTCTGCTGGGCCCGCCAGGTCCTCGACGCCCTCCTGCCGCTGATCCGCGATCCCCACGCCGCCGCAGGACAGGCCGACCCCGGACTGCTGGAGGCCGGGCGGCGTCTCATCGTCGACGCAGCACGACTGGGTGCGGATTCGGGAGTGCCCGGGAAGGTCGGGGCGAAGCACCGCGCCCTGGCCCGGCGGATCAGTGCCCGGATCGACGACTACCTGCGCTTCGCCACCACACCGGGCCTGGCACCCGACAACAACGCCGCTGAACGCGAGATCCGCATGGTCAAGGTGCATCAGAAGGTCTCGGGATGCCACCGCACTCTGACCGGCGCCGAGGGCTTCCTCCGGCTGCGCTCCTACCTGTCCACCGCCACCAAGCAGGCCTGCAACACCTACCAGGTCCTCGTCGACCTGTTCAACGGACAGGCCTGGACCCCAGCCACCACCTGAACAGTTACGAGGTTTCCAAACCTCTGCATCGCGCGATTAACGCCTTGGAAGTAAGGGATGATCGAACCGGGGATGTCATCACCGAGCACGTCGACGTCAACCGCAAAGTATATCGTTGTTCCGCGCTTGAACCCGTAGCCGGTCGCCGCCTGAACAGCGTCCCCAGCATCGGAGTATCCTTGTGCATCCGAGAAATAGGAGAGGCTGTCCCCGAGAGTCTGAAAGATCGGGAAAACTCGCAATCCGGCACCTAGGATGACGCTGAGTTCGCCGGTTTGGATCTTCTTGTTCAGGGTCGAGCCCTCGACATTCGTCAGGTACCGGCCGACGACGACGCGCCCATCGGCGACCAACGCGCTTGCACGGGCTGCGGTCACCTCGCTCGCGCAGTCCGCAGCTCTTCCATTGCGCGTGGGGTCTCCGTTGCTGACGAGCAAAGACGACCACGTTTCATAATCGCCTTGGCCGTTGACGGTCAAGAGACAGAACGCTTGGAAGGACAAGACGATTGAAGAATCCGCCGAAGTGAATGTTCCCGTGAACGAGGCGTCATAGGTGTTGAACCTCAAAGCGGCCTGGAAGAGTCTCACCCAGTAATGGCCGGCGGCGTCGCTGGAACCAACCGTGATATTCGGCTGGGCGGCGACGGCGGCACGTGTTCCTGGGCCGTAGTTGCCGTTAGCGCCAGCTACGCCTAGTTCATCCTGAATCGCGTAGACAAGAGCTTCCTGCACATCCCGCGAATAGCTCCCATCAGCGGGAATGATGTAGAACCACGACTTATCGATATAGGTGGCGTTCATCCACCGTTGGACTTCACGGACAGGGCCGGTGCCCGTGCCGATCAGGATATACGCGTCCATCGTCAAGAGCGCCTTGAACACCTTGGGGCTGACTGTGCCCGTTGTAGGAACTCCGATATCTGATTGCAGGCTAGTTACGGCAGCCGTTGTGGTCGTCGTCCAGGTACCGTCGAGGTTTCCATTGTCGCCGTTGTATCCCTTGCAATAGAGCCCGCCGACCACAATATTGTATATGTTCGCGATGTTCGCGTTCGATGTGCTTGGCCCGATATTTCCTATCGCCGTAAGGGCGGAGAGCGTGCCGGTCCCAAAGTTGTCCGATAGAGCCGTTAAGCCAACCTCGTGCTGTAGCGCGCGTGTTAGTGCGTACATTGTCGTCCAGCCCGTCTGACCATCGACGGTAACCGGGCTCCAACCCGACACACCCGTATAAGTATCATTCAGCCATTGTTGAACTTTCCTAACCCAAGGATCATCAGCCATGATCTCACTTCTCCCTTTTTCTGCCCTCGTCTTGCGGCGATGCATGACTTGCTGCTAACGGGCACTGCGTGGAGTCCGCGCGGTGTTCCCTTCCAGTGTGCTCCTCCGATCATCGGATCGCTAGGCCGGGACTTCCAATAGGTCACTGTTCGCTGCATGATCAGCGCATGCTGACCGTGGCTTCGCGGACCGCCGTGAGGAGCCGGCTGGGCCGGACACTGGTTGATTCGACCCGGAGGGCAGGTAGACCCGGTAAGAGATCGCCGGGCCACGCCTAGCAAAGGCGCTGTCGATGCTGCTGGACGTCATGCTGGCTCTTCGTCATTCAGCGTGGTTTGGTGAGGCTGGCCTGAGTGGTTTGAAGCGCTGAGAGGGTGTGTCGGTGCTGGTGAGAGGGGTCGGGGCCTTCTTGAATGGGAAGCGTTCAGACTCACCCGTTCGAAGAAGACCCCGACCGTGTTCCACACTACCTGCACTCATCCCGGCTACTGCACGCTCGCTGATGCCATCGCTGACCTCCCCGGCTTCCACGTCACGCGTGTGGACCGCTCACCTGCGGGCCTGCGTCTGAACGTCGAGACCGACCCTGGCATCGTGTTCTGTCCCGCCTGTGGGGTCCAGGCTGTGGCGGATGGTCGCCAACAACGTCTCCTCCACGACATCGGTGTCTTCGGTGTCCCTGTCCTCCTCGTGTGGTCCAGGCGCACCTGGCGGTGCAGGCAACACTCCTGCCCCCAGGTCTCGTGGGGGGAAGAGACGCAGTTGGCTCCACCCCGCAAGCACTTCACGACCCGAGCCATCACCTGGGCTGTGAACCAGCTTCTCACCCGAGACGTTGTCATCTCCGCCCTGGCCCGGGACCTCCAGGTGGGGTGGCGCACCTTGTGGAAGGCAATCGAGGGACCCCTCCAGGAGCGCCTCAAGGAGATCAGCGACCAGGCCAGCGTGGAAGCCCTGGGCCTCGACGAGCACGTGTGGCGTCATTGCGGGCCCCACAAGAATCGGATGATCACCGGGGTGGTGGACCACACGAGGCCGAAGAGAGGCAAGGACGGGAAGACGAAGCCGTTCGCGAGGCTCCTGGATGTCCAGGTCGGGCGCTCGGGAGCGGTCGCTGAGGACTGGTTGGCCTCCCAAGGCAAGGAGTTCGCGAGCAAGATCCTCATCGCTGCCATCGACCCCTACAGGGGCTATGCCAACGCGATCTCAGCGACCCTGAAAGAGGCGGACATGGTCGTCGACATCTTCCACGTGACAAAGCTGGCCAGTCAGGCCCTGGACGAGGTGCGTCGCCGAGTCCAGCAGGACACCCTGGGGCGCAGGGGACACGCCAAAGACCCCTTGTATCGGGCTCGGAGACTCCTCCTCACCGGGGCCAGCCACCTCACGGAGAAGATGGCGACCAAGCTGGATGCCCTCCTCCAAGAAGGCGACCCGAACTGGGAGGTGACCATCACCTGGACCGTCTACCAGAAGCTGATCGATGCCTACCAGCAGCCCGACTCCCACGACATGGTCACCCTCATCGATGCTCTCAAGGACTGCCCGATTCCTGAGGTCGCCAGGCTGGGGCGCACCTTGAAGTCCTGGAAGAGGGAGATCCTGGCCTATTGGCACACCGACCGCTCGAATGCGGGTCCCACCGAGGCCATCAACAACGTCATCGAGACCACCCGACGCATCGCCCGCGGATTCCGCAACTTCGAGAACTACCGCCTCCGGATCCTCGCCTCAGCCTCCGGACAACGCCCCTACCGCCAACCCCCCAAGCCGGTCAGGAAAGGACAACCAAACCACGCTGAATGACGAAGAGCCGTCATGCTCGCGGTCGACGAGGGCAGGGCGTGTACCGCTCTGTGTCCTTGCCCGGTGTTGGCTGCGCGGGGGCGTGCGTGCGATGACCGCCCCAACACTGAGCAAAGAGCGGAGTACCGTCCTACATCCGCGGGTACGGTTCATCGTGTTCTACACGATCAGCTGCGTCATGCAGTCCGCCGTACGGACGATCGAGATGATCTTCTTCGTGTTGGCGGTCTGTGTCACCGTTGTGGAGATCTTCGCCCTGACCGGCGTGCGCGAGGCAGAGCACAGCCTGGTCGGGCTGGCAATCACGATCCTCAGCCTGATCATGATGCCGGGCCTGGCCTGGTTCGAGTTCCGCACCGGCCGCGCTCGGTTCCCGCAGCGTCCAGGCCGAGGCGACACAGCTGCTGTGTATCTGTCTGTCCGACACGGTCCTGATCGGCCTGCTTTCAAACAGCCTGCTCGGACGGGCGCCCTCGTCGACGCTGAACGCGAGTGTTGTGCTTTCGCCCGTTGGGGTATCGACGACAGCCATCGCCTGCTGCAGCTCACCGTCACCACGCCCTCGGGACAGCTACAAGCACTCAATATCCCATTGCGCTCGCACACCCCGGCCGCGGCAGCCGGATTGAGCTGCGAGCCTTTCACGAATCCCAAGACCCACTGAGCAATCATCGAACAGAGGAGTCAGCCACAGAATGACGACCGCCATCCCCAACCAGGCACTTCCTCGCGAGTGTGACGCGTACCTGATGGTCATGGACAGATCGTGGGATACATGCACCGCCGACGCTACCGAACCGCATGAGACCCGGGTCCGTGGAGCACTTTGCTGCCGTAGCGACGCAGCGTCGGCCGGGACAGACGCAAGGAGAGGCCGGTGAGGCGCGGGCGCAAGCGTCGCGGGAGCACCGATCCGGTCCCGGCGGTGTTGCCGCAGATCATCGCGGAGGTCGTCTCCGATGAGCACGTTGTGCTGTCGGTGGGCGGGCAGCGTTTGTCGGGTCTTCTCAGATGAGGGTGTAGGTCGGCCGGGCGCGTCGGTCCGCAGATAGACGTCGAGGTCTCCCGACGATGGAGGTTCCTACGCCATCCATCCGAAAGACCTCGACGTGTCCGACGCTACCCCGCCGGCCGGCTTCGGCCGCCCTGACCTGACCGCCTTCGCTCGACTCGACGGCCTCGGTCTGAGCGTGACCGGACAACGACTTGAACCGGATCGTGCGGTCCTCGCGTGCCGCGTGGTGGAACCAGATCAGTGGTGCCGACGGTGCGGCAGCGAAGGCGCTGCTCGTGACACCGTGATCCGGCGGTTGGCCCACGAGCCGCTGGGCTGGCGACCGACCGTGCTGGAAGTTGTAGTGCGCCGCTACCGCTGTGCCGACTGCGGACACGTGTGGCGCCAAGACACCAGCGCCGCGGCGGAGCCACGCGCGAAGCTCTCGCGCACCGGGCTGCGGTGGGCGCTGGAAGGGATCGTGGTCGCACACCTCACCGTCGCCCGTGTCGCCGAGGGACTCGGGGTCGCGTGGGACACCGCCAACAACGCGGTCCTGGCTGAAGGCAAGCGGCTGCTGATCAACGACCCCACGCGGTTTGAGGGCGTGAAGGTCATTGGCGTCGATGAGCACGTCTGGCGCCACACCAGGCGTGGCGACAAGTACGTCACCGTGATCATCGACCTCACCCCGGTCCGCGATGGCGCCGGCCCAGCAAGGCTGCTGGACATGGTCGAGGGCCGGTCGAAGGCGGCGTTCAAGACCTGGCTCGCCGACCGCGACGACGCCTTCCGTGACGCGGTCGAGGTGGTCGCGATGGACGGCTTCACCGGGTTCAAGACCGCCGCTGCAGAGGAGATCCCGGACGCGGTCACGGTGATGGATCCCTTCCACGTCGTGCGCCTGGCCGGTGACGCCCTCGACAGGTGCCGGCGCCGGGTCCAACTCGCGATCCACGGGCACCGTGGGTTCAGGGACGACCCGCTCTACAAGTCGCGGCGCACGCTGCACACCGGCGCGGACCTGCTCACCGACAAGCAGAGCGACAGGCTACGCGCGCTGTTCGTTGATGACGCTCACGTCGAGGTCGAGGCGACCTGGGGTGTCTACCAGCGCATGATCGCCGCCTATCGCCACGAGGACCGGCAACGTGGCCGCGAGCTCATGGAGAAGCTGATCACCGACCTCAGCGCCGGCGTCCCCAAGGTGCTCACCGAGCTCACCACCCTGGGCCGGACCCTGAAGAAGCGAGCCGCTGACGTGCTCGCCTACTTCGAACGACCCGGCACCAGCAACGGGCCGACCGAGGCGCTCAACGGACGGCTCGAACACCTGCGCGGCTCCGCACTCGGGTTCCGCAACCTGACCAACTACATCGCCCGAAGCCTGCTCGAGACCGGCGGCTTCAGACCCCAACTCCTACACCCCCGATTGGGATGAGCCACGAAAGACCAAGCCGCAGTGATGTAAACCACCAGACTCTGGTGATCCACAGAGGGGTGCGCGGGGCGAGGAATGAATGCCATTTGTCGGTAAGTCACACATGTCGTGATTTCTCGGCGCGGTAGTGGCGACAGATCCGCCGCATCTCGTGAAGTATCTCTAAACCAGCCCTCGGCAATCCAAGTATTCAGTGGTGATCCAGGGCGCAACGAAGGGTGAGTCGAATGGCGGTTCCGGGGGCGCGGCGCGGGCGGCGTCGTGTGGTGGGGATTGTGTTGTTGGTGGTGGCATTGGTTGCTGCTGGGGCTGGTGTGGTGTGGCTGGTCGTTGACGGCACCGGCCACAAGGACGCCTCGGCGGTGCGGGCCTCCGCGCCGGCGGGTGGGCCGGCGATGGTGTCGGTGCGGCGTCAGGACATTGCCCCGGTGCTCACGAGCACGAGCCAGTCGAGTGCGCAGCCGCATTACCTGGTGACGGCCCCGGCTGCGGGCCATATTGAGTACACGCGGGGGCTGACCACTGCGGTGCAGGCCGCCCAGCCGGCACCGGCGGCGCAACCCGTTGCCAGTGCAGCCCCGGCCACCGCAGTCCCGGAGGATGGGGCGCAGCCAGCGCCGGCCGCGCCCGCGACCACGGCCCCGGTGGCCGCGGCGCCGGTGGTGCCGAAGACGGCGGCGGACGTGAAGGCCGGCGAGGTGCTGTTCTGGGTTGACGACCTGGCGGTGGTGGCGCCGGCCGACTGCCTGCTGCAGAACTGGGTGTCCGGCGAGGTCGACGTGCCGGGCGATATTCCGGTGGCCGAGTGCACCTACCCGGGGTTCGGCCTGGTTACCCAGATCAAGCCGGTTGACTCCTACCGCATCCTGTCGGGCATCGTCGGGGCCAAGGGCGTGTTCGACGACGGCCCGGGCCCCTTCGACTGCCCGATGCTGCCGGCGACCGGCGGTGGTGACGGTGGCACCCCGATGGTGTGCCTGGTGCCCACCACGGTGCGTGCCCTGGCCGGGGTGCCCGGGCGGGTCGCGATCCGCAGTCAGCTGGTGGCCGGCGCCCTGGTGGTGCCGCGCAGCGCGGTGCGGGGCCTGGTGGACACCGGAGTGGTGGGCCTGCAACAGGGCAACCAGATCGTGCAGCGCACCGTGAAGCTCGGCGTCACCGACGGGGCCGTGGTGCAGGTGATCGACGGCCTGTCGCTCGACCAGCAGGTCACCCGCGACGCTCCCGAGGTCGGGTCGTGACCAGCCGCGTGGGCCCCGCCCTGGCGCTGGCCGGGGTGCACAAGGGCGTCGACCTGCCCGACGGGCAGCGCTTGGAGATCCTGCGCGGCGTCGACCTGGAGATTCCCGCCGCCAGCTCCACCGCCATCGTCGGACGCTCCGGCAGCGGCAAGTCAACCCTGCTGAGCCTCATGGGACTGCTGGCGGCCCCCGACGCGGGCACCATCCAGATCGACGGCGTGGCCGCCGCCGGGCTGAGCGGCAAGCAGTCCGCCCGGCTGCGCAACGGCCACATCGGCTTCATCTTCCAGAACTATTCGCTGGTGCCCACCTGGAATGTCTTCCAGAACTGCGCCCTGCCGCTGCTGTACAGCTCTGGGGTGAGCGGACGCCAACAACGCGAACGCGTTCGCTCGGCGCTCGCCGAAATGGGCTTGGCCGACCGTGCCGACGCCCTACCGGGGCACCTGTCGGGCGGTGAGCAGCAGCGCGTGGCCATCGCCCGCGCACTGGTCACCGAGCCGACGGTGGTGCTGGCCGACGAACCCACCGGCGCCCTCGACCAGACCACCGCCGAGGCCGTGCTCGACGTGCTGTTCGCCACCGCACAGCGCACCGGCACCGCGCTGGTCGTGGTCACCCACGACGACCAGGTGGCTGCCCGGGCACAGACCCGGCGCGAACTCGATGGGGGGCGATTCGTCGCATGAGAAGCTTCGGTCGCGAGCTGTGGTGGGACCTGCTGGGCAACAAGACCAACTTCTGGCTGTCCTGCCTGGCCCTGTTCGTGGCACTGTTCTCGTTCATCGCCGTGGTGTCCACCGGCACGCTCGCCCACGACTCACTGCTGGCCAAGACCCTGATGGTCGACGGCGTGCCCACCAGCTACCGGGCCGAGATCGCCCCGGCCGCGCTGCGCGCCAACTCGCTCACCGGCCAACTCGCCGACGACGTATCGGCATGGAACCGCGCCGGCCTGGAATCGGCCGTGGCCATGGACTTCAGCCAACAACTCGCCGGCCAACCCATCACGGTGCGCGCCATCGCCGGCAACTACCAGGCGATCAAGCGCGTGAAGCTCACCGACGGCCGCTGGAACCAGGCGCGTCCCTATCCCGGCGAAGTCGTGGCCAACCAGCCCCTCGCCGCCCGGCAGGGGAGCAACACCCAATTGTCGCTCGGCACCACCTCGGGGGCCGTCGAACCCTTCGTCGTCACCGGATCGCTGGCCGACGGCGACGCCAGGCCCGTCGCCTACACCGACCTGACCTCCTATTTCGCCACCACGGGCTGGTATCCCACCCCGGCGACGGTCGAACTGCTGTTCCACACCGACAAGACCCCCGACCAGATCGCCGCCGCCATCGCCCCGTCCCTGACCGCACTCGGGCTGGCAACCAACGACAAGCCGATGCGCATCGACCGGGTCGACTCCATGGCCGACCAGGTGACCATGTTCACCGCCGCATTCACCGCCGTGACGCTCATCGGCCTGGTCGTGGCCGCCCTCGGCATGATGAACGTCGGACTGGCCAGTGTGCGCGAACGCTCCCGCGACTTCACGATCCGCCGCGCACTCGGCGCCACCCAGGGCCGCATCATCGCCCAGGTGCTCGCCGAGACCCTCGCCACCGGAATCGTCGCCACCCTGGCCGCGATCGGCACCACCTGGGCACTGCTCAACGTGCTCCTGCCCCGCCTGCTACCGCCCTCATGGGGGCTGTCCGTCCCCGCCTACCCATGGCCCATCACCCTGCTCGCCGCTGCAGCCGGACTCACCATCTCAGCCGCCAGCGGCCTCATCCCGGCACTACGCGTCCGCAAGCTCGAACTCGCCGCCATCCTGCGCGCCTAGCACCCGCACCATGCCTCCCGCACCATGCCGGACGCGCAAATGCCCGCCCACCCCGAGGGGTGGGCGGGCATTTGCCTGCGTCGTCGTGCATGCGGCCTCGTGCGGGCGATTCCGCATAGGGGAATCGGCGCGTGGCCTCCGGCGCATGGCCTCCGCGTCAGGCCAGCAGTGCGCGGATGTCGTCCACGCTGATCGCGCCCGATGCCAGCGCCTGGTCGCCGACCACCTGGTCGAAGAGATCGCGCTTGCGCTGCTGCAGCGCCACCACCTTCTCCTCGATCGTGTTGGTCGACACCATGCGGTAGACCATCACCTGCTTGTCCTGGCCGATGCGGTGCGTACGGTCGATCGCCTGGTTCTCGGCCGCCGGGTTCCACCACGGGTCCAGCACGTACACATAGTCGGCCTCGGTCAGCGTCAGGCCGAAACCGCCGGCCTTGAGGCTGATCAGGAAGGCCGTGGCATTGCCGTCCTTGAAGCGCTGCACGCGCTCATCGCGGTGCCGGGTGCGTCCGTCGAGGTACTCCCACTCGATGCCCTCGGTGGTCAGCCGGTCGCGCACCAGGTGCAGGAAGCTGGTGAACTGGCTGAACACCAGGGCCCGGTGGTTCTCGCCGGCCAGTGCGCGCAGGTGCTCCACCAGGGTGTCGATCTTGGCCGAGCCGATGTTGAGCATCTTCTCGTCCACCAGGCCGGGCGCCAGGCTCAGCTGGCGCAGGCGGGTGAGCGCGGCAAGGATCTCGATGCGGTGGTGGCGGGCGTCGCCCAACAGTCCCAGCGTGTTCATCCGCTCGGCCTGCAGCTGGCGATCGTAGATGCGGCGGTGCTCGCGGCCCAGCGTCACCGGCAGGATGAACTCCTGCTTCGGCGGCAACTCGGCGGCCACCTCATGCTTGGTGCGGCGCAGCATGAGCGGACGGATCCGTCGCTTCAGCTCGTCGACGCGTCCCGGCCCGGTGCCGGTCTCCACCGGCTTCACATAGCGCTCGGTGAACGCCTTCGGATCGGGGAAGACGCCCGGCGCGGTGATCGACAGCAGCGACCACAGGTCCATCAGCGAGTTCTCCAGCGGCGTGCCGGTGATGGCCAGGCGCAGGTGGGCGCGCAGTTCGCGGATCACTGCGTAGGTCTTGGCCTCGCGGTTCTTGATGAACTGGGCCTCGTCGAGCACCAGCATGCTCCAGTCGAGTGCCTGGAACTGCTTGGCGTCCAGACGGGTCAACGTGTATGAGGTGACCACCAGGTCGGCGTCCTTGATGGCCTCGGCCAGCGGCACACCCGACTTGCGGGAGGTCTCGTCGATCATCACCACGTTGAGGCCCGGCACGAACTTCTTCGCCTCGCCCGTCCAGGCGCCCATCACCGACGTGGGGGCGATCACCAGGGAGGGATTGCGGGGACGCGAGTCCTCGTGCAGGCGCTCCACCAGGCACAGGGTCTGCAGTGTCTTGCCCAGGCCCATGTCGTCGGCGAGGATGCCGCCGAGCCCGGCGTCCCACAGCGCGGAGAGCCAGCCATAGCCCTCCACCTGGTAGGGCCGCAGCTCGGCATGCACGCCGGCGGGCACCGGCGGGGTGGGGGCGGTGCCGACGTCGAGCAACGCTTGCACGCGACGACGCCAGCGCGCCGATTCGATCGTGGCGATTCCCGACGTGGCCAGTTCCTCCCACAGCCCCAGTTGCCAGCGGCTGATGCCCACGGTGCCGGCGCCGGGTTCCACCATCGTGGACGCCTCCTGCACCAGCGCGCGCAGGGGATCGAGCTCGCGGCGGTCGAGTGCCAGCCACGAGCCGGAGTCGAGGATCAGGTAGTCCTGGCCGGCCACCAGCGCGGCCAGCAGTTCGCGGGCCGGCACCGGTTCGTCGCCGATGCGCACATCGATGTCAAGGTCGAACCAGTCGGTGGCGGGGCGTTCCTGGGATTCCTCGGCCGCCGAACTCACGTCATCGGACGCGTCGGCGTCGGCGTCCTCCTCGTGGCCCTCGGCGTCGCGGTCGGTGACGGTCAGCCGCACGTCGGCGGTGCCGGTGAGCTCCTCGAAGCTGGGGCGCTTGCCCACGATGTCGACGCGCACGCGCTCGTCGGCCTGCAGCGTGTCCAGGTAGTTGCTGACGAAGTCGAGCATGTCGCGTCCGGTCAGCACGCTGTGTCCGGGGCCCCCGGCCATGTCGCGCAGTTCGGAGTACAGGGCCATCGTGTCGCGGTCCAGGCGCACCCGCTTGGCCTCGTCGGGCGTCAGCTCGGCGACCTGGCCGTCGGACGACAGGTAGATGCCGATGTCCAGGGTGAGTTCGCCGGCGGTGCTGAAATCGGCGCGCACCCAACATCCGGCGGTCGGCTGCTGGTCGGGCTCGACGCTGCCGTCGGTGCTCACCAGGTCCATCCGGTCGCGCAGGAAGGGCGCGTAGAGGCCCAGGAAGCGCGGCAGGTCCTCGGCCGGGAGCTTCAGCGCCGTGCTGTCCTCCAGCAGGGGACGCAGGCTCGCGTCCACATTGTCGGCCAGCGGGGTGAGGCGCAGTGCACCGCGCGGTTCGGTGCGCAGCAGGCCGTGCGGCGGGTTGCCCAGCAGCAGCCATCCGCTGCGGAAGGGCTCCACCGTGTCGCCCTCACGCAGGATGGTGCGCAGTTCGAAATCCGAGGGGTCCTTCGTGTCCGTGGTGTCATCGGCGTTCTTGCCCGAGGGCTTGGACGTGCCTGCAGGCCGCGACGCGCTCGCGGAATGGGGCGCGGCCACGATGTCGAGGCCCAGGGTGGCCGGGTGGTCGTCCACGGTCACCGGCGCCCACGCATTGTCGCCGAGCTTGTGCAGGAAGGTGACGCCGGTGTTGGCGGCTCGACGCAGCACGCGCCACAGCTCGGGGGGCATCCGCTCCAACAGGATGTCGCCGGCGCGGCGTCCGCCCTGGGTGGCCAGGCGTTCGAGTCCGCGCAGCGCGTTGAGCTGGTCGGCGCGCGCGGCCAGCGTGATGCCGGGGTGGTTGATGTCGTGCCAGCTCATGTGGGCGCGCTGCCACTCGCCGTCGGGTCCGGCACGCAGGGCGCTGATGCGCCACCGGGAGTCGGCACCGAAGCCTGCGACGCCCTCCACCTGCTCGAACTGCAGGGCCAGCTCGCGCTCGCCGTCGGAGTCGAAGCGGGGCAGCGCGGGGGACAGCGCCGTCTCCCAGGCCGCCTTCTCGTGGCCGTGCTGCACGGGGGCCTGCGTGGCGACCACCTCGGTGGCGTCCGCCTTGGCCGTGAGCATCAGGGCCGTTGCGTGCACACAGGGGTTGGGGTTCCCGCAGTCGCAGCGATCAGACCAGGTGGCGATGCGCACCGGGTAGCCGATCAGCTGGATCTCGGGGTGGAACTCGTGGGTCTGGCCGCTGCTGGAATCGGCCACGTCGGCCTTGATGCGCCCGCCGTCTGCCACGAGATTCGTGACGACACGAGCGCCTTCGCTGAGCGCGGAAGCCTGATCGATCAGATCCTGCCCATAGTGGGCCCGCAGTATTCCCTCCGAGAGTCCACGTAGCCACTGCCTAGTGATGTCCGGGGTTCGACTGCGCGCATTCATCCTTTCCACTCTACGTGTTGTTGCCGATCGACGCCTGTCGACGACTTCCGGTGGGCATCGCCCAGCAGGTCCCACGGGCCCCGGTTCACGCTCAGGAGACCCTCTTATAGGGCGGCCACCCGGTGCTGCGTGGTGCGGCTCCCGGGTGGCCCTGTGTGCTCCCACAGGAAGCCGGTGGGTCGGCCCGCCGAACGCTGCGCCGATGACAGCACGGGGCCGTTCCTGCGGGGCTGTGGGGCCGCCGACCCCGTCACAGGCTATGAAAACCCTGTGGACTGCATGTCAGGACACTCTCAAGCTTGACTTGTGCCATGGCGGCATAGCCGGTTGACAGCGCGGACCCAAACGTTGTTAGACCTCAATTGCCTCCACTGCGTGGGGGTGCTTCCCGCAAGGGTGTCGAGCTAGCGAGACGCGAGTGATCGTTCTCCGGAGTACTCACGGACGTGTCGCGGACATCCAGGTTTGAAGCTTTCGGTCTCAAGAAACGAGGATTCTTGCGAGTTCTGTTTGGAAGCGTGCAGCTGTCGCTGCACTCGCCGCAACCGTCGGTAGCGTGGGCCTTGTTGGCACCGCCGCTGCCGCCCCCGCCGACGCCACCGGTGGTGTCATAGCGTCGAAGCAACACTCCCGGTCGGCGGGGGTCTGATCGGTGGAGTGTGCGGATGGCGCGGGTGGGGTTGTCGTTCAGTGACAGGTCGGAGATCTCGACGGCCTCGAAAGCGGGCTGGTCGGTGCGGAGGATCGCCCGTCACCTGGGGCGTTGCCCGTCGGTGATCTTGCGGGAGCTTCACCGGAACTCGACGAAGACCCGCGGCTACCAGGCCGTGACCGCAGACGTCAGAGCGCAGCGTCGGCGGGCTCGCCCGCAGCAGCGGAAGGTCGCGGGGGATCCGGTGCTGCAGGCGAGGGTGGAGGCGGATCTGGCCGCGTCGTGGACGCCGAACGAGATAGCGGGCCGGTTGCGTCTGGAGGCGACAGACCCGACCGTTGAACGCATGGCGAACTCTGCTGACGCACGCGGCCGAACCGTCTCCGGTGAGGCTATCTACCAGTACATCTACGCAATCCCGAAGGGTGAGCTCGCCCGCAAGGGCATCTTCCTGCAGTCCAAGCGGACCAAGCGCCGACCACGTACGACCGGGCGGACGCGCGGTGGCCCAATCGTAGGTATGGTCCCGATCGCGGAGCGAGGTGAGGACGCCGCCCAGCGTCGGGTGCCGGGGCACTGGGAGGGTGACCTGATCATCGGGAAGAACGGCACCTCGTGCGCGGCGACGCTGGTGGAGCGGATGAGCGGGTTCACCGGGCTGCTGGCCCTGTCCTCGAAACACGCCGAGCCAACCGCTGACGCGGTCATCGAGTTTTTCAACGACTTGCCCGAGATGATGAAGGCATCGTTGGCGTGGGACCAGGGCAGCGAGATGGCCCAGCACGCGAAGGTCTCCCTGGCCACGGCGATGCCGGTCTACTTCGCCGATCCCCACTCGCCCTGGCAGAGGCCCAGCAACGAGAACACGAACCGGCTCTACCGGGAGTATCTGCCCAAGGGCACGGTGATCCCCGATCACCAGCCCTACCTCACCACCATCGCCGAGGAGATCAACAATCGACCCCGCCGCCGACTGGGCTATCTCACGCCCACCGAGGCATTCGCTCGACTGCTCGCCGGCGAGCCCCATGTTGCTTCGACGCCTTGACATCGCCACCAGCCCGACGCCCACTTCGGCGTTCGCCAAGGGCTCTTCCTACCTGCCCGGTTTCGACACCAGCTCGGATCAGGCCAAGTCGGAATGGTTCTTCGGCCGCGCTCGTAGCCAGGCTGCCTCCATCAATGGCAGCCTTCTCTCGGCTTCCGGTGGCGTGAACCTGTACGGCGACTACGCCTACTCCGATTCCCGTGGCTTCAAGTACGACAACACGTACAAGAGCGAGTCCACGGAAAACTGGGGCATTCTCAACGACAACCAGCTTGAGGGTCAGGACAACCGTTCCTACTCCGCCAACGTCGTCATCCATGGCGCCGTTGCCAACAACTGGCTGATCAACTTCGCTTGGTCGCCCGAGGCCTTCGCCACGCACACGCTGGCAACCGTCTCTGACAATGGTGGCAAGGCTTACGGTGGCAACACCGCCGTCAACACCGGCTTCTTCAACCTGAAGCTCGGCACCATCCAGCAGGAGAGCAACTGGCCCGCCGTCATCAACGGCACCAGCAACACGCTCGCCTCGTCGCAGATCAGCGACTCCACCGGTTGGGCCATCAAGAGCATTCTTGGTTGGGACGGTCAGATTCTTGACTGGACCGGCATGAAGTTCCTGCCCGTGCTCGATCTGGGCGTGTTCTCCAGCGCTGACAACGTGACCCTGGCCGATCAGGCCAACGGCACCAAGTCGGTCACCGCGAGCTCGACCCTCAACCAGGGTCAGTTCAGCCTGCTGGGCGACCTGCTGAAGCTCAAGTGGGGCGAGGGCGAGCGCACCGCGACCGCCACTGGTGTTGCTGGTACCGCGACGGCGACCACCGCACCGCTGAGCGACATCACCGTGTCGACGATCTTCGGCCTGGGCGCCACCATCAAGCCCGGCGCCACCTGGGATCTCTCGAAGCTGGGCCTCATTGGCCAGGCCGCGAGCGTCCTTGCTGATCTGTCCCTCGGCCTGCCCGGTCAGAACAAGACCGTGGTTGCCGACGACGGCACGCACGCTGAAGCCCACCAGACCGGCCTCGGTATCACCGCTGGCCTGAAGATCGCTGCCAACACCGGTCAGCTGCTCTCCTTCTCCGCGACCCTCGGTTCGCAGGACGTTGAGGCGCAGGCTCCCGAAGGCGGCATCGTTCTTCCTGGCGCTGAGTGCAACACTCAGTACTTCAGCGATGTCACCCCGGACATGCAGTTCTTCAATGACATCTGCTGGCTGAAGGAAAAGGGCATCACCACCGGTTGGCCTGACGGCACCTACCGTCCCGTCACCCCGATCAACCGTGACGCCATGATCGCCTTCATCTACCGCCTCGCTGGTAGCCCGGCCTACACGCCCACCAAGCAGACCTTCTCCGATGTTGACCCGAGCAACATGTACTACAAGGAGATCGAGTGGGCAGCTGCTAACGGCATCACCACCGGTTGGCCTGACGGAACCTTCCGTCCTGTCACCCCGGTTGCTCGTGACGCCATGGCCGCCTTCCTCTACCGTCAGGCCGGTAGCCCCGACGTGACGCTGCCGAAGGACCCGAGCTTCACCGATGTTCCTGCAGACAACATGTTCTACAAGGAGATCGAGTGGATGCAGGCCAAGGGCATCGCTGCTGGCTGGGATGACGGCACCTACCGTCCGCTCAATGACACCAACCGCGACGCGATGGCTGCATTCATCCACCGCGCTGTGAACCAGGGCATCATCACCCTCAAGTGATTGATTTAGCACCCTAAGTATGTAGAAGGGGGTGTCCCCCACCTCAAGGTGGGGGACACCCCCTTCTCATGTAATCTGTAGCGGGACAGGAAAAGTTGGTTTATGAGCTCGGAAGACAGCACCCAGGCAGGCCCCCAACGCGGCGAAACGCCCGATGGCGGCAACAGGAAAAAGGCACTGATCATCGGCGCGATCGTTGTCGCGGTGGTCGTGATTGCTGCGGTCGTGTTCTTCGCCGTGCGCGGCAGTGGTAACAGTGGTTCGTCCAAGTCGGCCTCTGCAGCTGCATCGACGTCCGTGGCCCAGGCCTCAGGCGACATGGGTTCGGCCTCCGCCAGTGGTAGTTACTCCGGCGTGATGCGCTCGATGATCGATGAGGAGAAGTCGGCCGGTGTGCCCAGCCTGAAGCAGGAGCACGTTGACATCCCGCCTGCCGAGAATGGTGGCACCGGTTACTGCGGTCGCATCCAGGACTTCAAGAAGTTCACCGATGCGAACAGCCAGGCCGGCACCGTGCAAACAGCCCAGGAGCTGAATGCACGCTGGACCGAGATGGCCAATGCGGCCCAGAAGATCTCTGACGAGGCTCCCGACCAGGGTGCCAAGGACGCATGGAAGAAGTACGCCGACGCCACCAACGCGGTGAACAACGCCATTGGTCCGGTCAGCAATCCTGATGACGTGGCCAAGAAGCTCAATGACCAGGGCTTCGCCACCGCCTTCAACAACTTCAACAACTCCTGGAACGACCTGGTGAAGAACTACAAGGACGCGATCGCTGGATCGTGCTCCGTCACCCTCGTCGGCCAGGCAACTGCATAAGCACCTGTTGAGCCCAGCTCAATCCTGAGGTTCGGCCCGCCATCCTTCGTGGATGGCGGGCCGAACCCGTTCGCTGGCCATCGGCTCCCGATGCGAGGACGCGCCCGCGTCGGCACCCGGGTCGGCAGGTGGGTTGCGGCACTGCGGACTTCGCAGGCATCCGGGGCAGGCCATGGATACCCGGGCCTGACATTTCCGGGCGAGCGAGTACGCACCCACTAGGCTCGACGCATGGCGCTATTGATCGGATCGCACGTAGAGCAGGAAGACCCCATCGCGGGGGCAAGGGTGCATGGCGCCGAGATTGCGCAGATCTCCCTGGGCGATCCACGAAGTTGGAAGGGCCCGGTGGTGGAGTTCCCCGGCGGGGCACCGGCGCTGCGCGAGGCCGCGCAGCAGGCGAACCTGCCGCTGGTGGTGCACGCCCCCTTCGTGATCAACGTGGCCAGCACCAACAACCGCATCCGCATTCCGAGCCGCAAGCTGCTGCAGAAGCACGTCGATGCAGCCGCCGAGATCGGAGCCCTCGGGGTGGTGATCCACGGCGGGCATGTGGTCAAGGATGCCGATCCGGCCGATGGCTTCGCGCACTGGCACAAGGCGGTGGACGGCCTGGACGCCAAGGTGCCGATCTTCATTGAGAACACCGCCGGGGGACAGCACGCGATGGCGTGCACGCTCGAGGCGATCGAAAGGCTGTGGGATTCCATCTCCACCGCCGCGGCCTTTGCGCAGGTCGGCTTCTGCCTGGACACCTGCCACGCCCACGCCGCCGGCCTGGAACTGCACGGACTGGTCGACCGCATCAAGGCGATCACCGGCCGCATCGACCTGGTGCACGCCAACGACTCGCGTGATGCCTTCGGCTCGGGTGCCGATCGTCACGCCAACCTGGGCAAGGGCAAGGCTGATGCCGCCGGCATCGTCGAGGTGGTGGCCACCTCCGGTGCCCCCGCCGTCGTGGAGACGCCTGGTGGCGCCGAGGACCAAGCAGCCGACATCGTGTGGCTGCGGGACAGGATTGCACAACTATGACCGATCTTCGCGAACTGCCGTCACAGCCATTGGCGGTCGAGCCGGCGCACGTCGGCCTGATGGTGAAGGCGAGTGTGCAGGCCTTCGGTGACCGTCCCGCCACGCGCGTGCTGGTGGGCAAGCGATGGGTGGTGGCCAGCTACCGCGAGCTCGACGCCCGCGCCATGCAGATCGCCGCGGCGCTCATGTACTCCGGTGTCGAGAAGGGCGACCGGGTGGGTTTCTACTCGCGCAATCGCCCCGAATGGACCCAGGTTGACCTGGCGTGCCAGTTCATCGGCGCCGTCTCGGTGCCCATCTACGCCACCGACACCGTCGATGAGGTGGTGTACATCGCCAATGACTGCGGCATGGTGGTGGCGTTTGCCGGACGCGCCGACGAGGCCGAGCGGATGGGCCAGGCGTCCGAACGCATCCCGAGCCTGCGCCGGGTGATCAGCTTCGACAGCTGCCCGCGCACCGATGTCACCTGGCTCGAATACTTTGCGCCGAGCGATCGCCCGGTGCCCGAGCAGGTGGTCTCGCGCATCAACGCCCGACTCAACAAGGCCAGCGGCGACGACCTCTTCTCGATCATCTACACCTCCGGCACCACGGGCGCCCCGAAGGGCGTCAAGCTGGCGCACCGGGCCATCATGTCGGAGCTGGGTGCCCTGCACCGCAGCTTCCCGATCAGCACCCGCGACCATTCACTGTGCTTCCTGCCGCTGTCGCATGCCCTGGAGCGCGGCTGGACCTGCTACCTGTGGGCGCACGGCTGCATGAACACCTATGTGGTGGACACCCGCAACGTCGGCGAGATGATGCGCCGGGCGCGTCCGACACTGATGGTTGCGGTGCCCAAGCTGTTCGAGACCGTGCTCGCCGAGGTGCACAAGGCGTCGGCGGTCACGCCACGACGCAAGCGCATCCTGCAGTGGGCGGTCAGCGTGGGCCAGCACCTGCAGTTCGACTACCGGCAGGGCCGCAAGCCCCTGCTGTTCTGGCGCGCCCAGCTACCGCTGGCCGATCGCCTGGTGCTGCGCAAGATCCGGGAGGCCATGGGCGGCCAGAAGACGATGCTGGTCAGCGGCGGGGCACCCCTGCGTCGCGAGACCGAACTGTTCTTCGGGGCGGCCGGGCTGCAGATCCTCAACGGTTATGGCATGACCGAGGCGGCGCCGCTCATCTCGTACAACACGCACAGTGCGTACCGGGTGGGCAGCGTGGGACGCGTGATGCCCGGCGGGCGCATCAAGCTCGGCGACAAGCACGAGATCCTCTACCAGGGCCCCAATGTGATGGACGGCTACTGGGACAACGAAGAGGCAACCCGCGAGGCCTTCCTCACCGATGACGAGGGCACCTGGCTGCGCACCGGCGACGTGGGACGCATCGACCGTCGCGGCTTCCTGTTCGTCACCGACCGGCTGAAGGACATCATCGTCACCGAGGGCGGCAAGAACATCTCGCCCCAGCCGATCGAAGAGCTGTTGCAGTCCGATCCGATGTTCGAACACGTGGTGGTGCTGGGCGACAACCGACCCTTCCTCACGCTGCTGGTGCAGCCGTCGATGGCCAACCTGCAGAAGCTGGCCGAGGCATTGCACATCGACTACGGGCATGTCAGTGAGCTGTTCAACAACCAGAACATCCTCGATGAGATCAAGAAGAGCGCGGAGGCGTTGACCAAGAACCTGCCGAAGTACCAGCAGTTCCGTGACCTGCGGATGAGCAGTGAGGGGTTCAGCATCGCCAACGGCCTGCTGACGCCGACGCTCAAGGTGAAGCGCCGTGAGGTGGAGCTTCGCTTCCGCGGGCTGATCGACGAGATGTACACCAAGATCGGCCTGCACCATGATCCCAAGTCCGCCTCCGGCAGGGACCCCAAATCTGCCTCCGGCAGGGATTCTCGGTCTGCCTCCGGCAGGGATTCAGGGACGGCCTCGGGCGGGGACCGCGGGCGCACCCACGGGCAGGCCCCCCGGTCCACCCGCGGCGGGGATTCGCCCACCGCGCGCTGAGCGCTGGCGGCCGCCGCGGGCGTCCCGATGCGCCCCCACTCAGGGTGATTCGGGCAACGCCCGGCCGTGCATGGCGAAGTCCTCCTCCAGCTGCTCCAGGGAGCGTCCCTTGGTCTCGGGGATGAACTTCAGGTAGAAGAAGATCGTCGCGAAGTTGATGGCGGCGAAGATGAAGAACAGGTTCCCGCCCAGCGCGGCCTCCAGCGGCGGGAAGAGCGAGGCGACCAGGAAGTTGGCCATCCAGTTGGCGATCACCGCCAGGCCCATCGCCATGCCGCGGATGCGCAGCGGGAAGATCTCGGCCAGCATCAGCCAGAAGATCACCGCCACGAAGCCCTGCATGAAGAACAGGAACAGCATCATGAAGGCCAACACCAGGTAGGCGCGGGTGGGCCCCGGTGCGATCACGGTGAACATGGCGCCTATCAGCGCCAGCGCACAGGTGACGCCGATCTGTCCGATCAGCAGCATCGGGCGTCGTCGGAACCGCGGCAGCAGCACGATCGACCCGAAGGCCACCGAGCAGACTGCCACCACGCCGTTGCCGATGGTGGCCACCAGCGCGGCGTTGGTGCCCAGGCCGGTGTCGATGAGGATCATCGGGGCGTAGTACATCACCGAGTTCACGCCGGTCATCTGCGACAGGAAGGCCAACGCGATGCCGATCAGCGTGATGCGCCGCATCCAGGGCACGCGCAGGTCGTCGAAGAAGCTTGTGGACGCCTCCCTGCGCGTCCACTGCACGTGCTTCTCCAGGGCATTGAGCTCCTCGCTCACGTCGTCGTCATGGCGCAGCTGCCACAACACCTTCTCGGCGTCGTCGCGACGTCCCTTCGACACCAGCCAACGCGGCGATTCGGTGAGGTGGAAGGTGCCGAAGAACAGGGCCAGCGCCGGCAGGGTGCACAGCACCAGCATGAAGCGCCACGCGTGCGGATGGCCGGGGAAGACGTTGGCGATTACCGCATTGGTCGTATAGGCGAGCAGCTGGCCGGTGACGATCGTCAGCTCGTTGCGCGCCACCAGGGTGCCGCGGATGTGGGTGGGCGCCAGCTCGCCGATGAACACCGGCACCGTGGCGGACGCGCCGCCCACGGCCAGTCCCAGGATGAAGCGGAAGATCACCATCACGGCGGCCGTCGGCGCCAGCGACGTGCCCAGCGCGCCGATGATGAACAGCGCGGCGAGCACCAGCAGGGTCTTCTTGCGGCCATTGCGGTCGGCAAGTCCGCCCGACAGGATGCCGCCGAACGCCGCTCCCAGCACCAGCGATGAGGTGACCCAGCCGACCATGTTCGGGCTCAGTGCCAGGCCGCCGTCGGCGGTGGGCAGCTTGAGGAAGGGGATGGCCCCCGAGATCACGCCGGTGTCGAAGCCGAAGGCCAGTGCGCCCATCGTGGCCACCAGCACCACGCCGTTGATGTTCTTCTTCTTGAGCCCGGCATGGCCCGGTTGGCCCGCGGCCTGACCCGGGGCGGACGAGGGAGCTGCGTCGGCCGGCGGCCTTCCGGACGAGGGGGCCGGGGAGGTGCCGGCGGACGCGTCGGTGGAGCTGACGGGGTTGGGCGTCCCGGTGTTGGGGTCTCGGGGTTGGGTGCCTCGGTCTTGGCGGGTGCGGCGGTGTTGGCAGGTACTTCGGTGGGAATGGGATCGAGCTCAGTGCTCATGGTGCAACTCCTGGCAGGTCATCGTTGACGGAAAGGGAGCCGTGATGGTGGTCTTCGGGGCGGCATCCGCCGGGCGGTGATGCCGTGGCGGGCCCCGGCGGTCGGGGATGTTTGCGCGGGTGTTTAGTGGGTGCTCAGTGGGTGCTCAGCCGGCGGGTGTGAAGGCGTCGATGAACGCGTCCAGTGCCCGGTCGGGATCACCGGAGGCCCAGGCCTCCATGGCGACCACGCCGGTGTAGCCCATCTGTTGCAGGGCGACCGCGATCCTTGGGTAGTTGATCTCCCCGGTCCCCGGTTCGCAGCGTCCGGGCACGTCGGCCACCTGGATCTCGCCGATCCAGGGCAGGCACTGCCGGCAGGTCTCGATGAGTTGCCCGTCACCGATCTGGGCGTGGTAGAGGTCGAGGTTCATCCTCAGGGCCGGCGAATCGATGGCCGACACCAGCGCGCGGGTGTCGTCGGGATGGCTGAAGGGGGTGCCGGGATGGTCGACGGGCAGGTTGAGGTTCTCCATGGTGAACACCACCGAGGCGTCGGCGCCCAGTCGGGCGAGTTCCTGCAGGGTCAGGGTGGCCCGGGCCCACATGGCGCCGGTGACGTGCTCGACGGGTGTGACGGGCAGGCCCTGGTCGCCCAGGCCGGTGCCGTGGAAGTTCAGGCGGCCCACTCCCAGGGTGTGGGCGACCTCGATGGACGCCCTGGCCGATTCGAGGAAGTCATGGCGTCCGGTGTCGGTCACCAGGTCACCGGTGAGGTAGCCGGTCATGGACCCGATGTCGGCGCCGGTGGCCGCCAGCGCGGTCAGGTCCTTGTCGGGGGCGTTCCAGTTCCACATCTCCACTTGCAGGCCGCGCGCGGCGATGCGCTCGACCCGCTCGACGAACGGCAGGTCGAGATAGACCATCTCAGCACACGCCGCCAACGTGAACGGGCTCGCGGTCATGAGCGGGCCCCCTGTCCGTGGCGGTGCGCTGGAGGTGCGGACGGCGTCGTCCGCGGGGGCTGCGTCGGGGTCTGGAATGTCATGGATGGTGCCCACTTCCTTGTCGGGCTGCAGGCAGGGGGCCCGTCGTTGGGTTCCCCGGCCTGCCGGCGGTGCCCTGCGGGGATCGCGGTCGGGATGGCGACCGGGTTCCTGCGCGGGCAATGTGTGTGCGAGAGTGGCCTACTAGTTCGTACTAGTAGTACGTGGTTATGATTGTAAGAACAATCGTCGTCGGCTGTCAACGGTCAACCGCCCATGGGACAGGTGCCGGGGAGATCCGGTTCGCAGGCGGGCCGGCCCTCCCGGGGCTCGACCAGCAGGGTTGTGGCGTCCGTGGGCACCCTCCGGTCCCGGGATCGGGCCCCGGGAGCCGTCGGCAACCGGTTGAATGGATCCGCGCACCGGGCGCGGGGTGTCGTGGCCGGCAGGGACGTTGGGAGGCAGTGCTCATGAGCGGCTCATCAATGGGGCGTCGACCCACGATGCGCGATGTGGCCAGGGCGGCCGGCGTCTCGCAGTCGCTGGTGTCCATCGTCTTCCGGGGCGCTCCCGGTGCCGGCGCCCAGACCCGCGACCGCGTGCTCGCAGCCGCCCGCGAGCTCGGCTATGTGCGCGACGAGAGTGCGCGCTCGCTGCGCGCCAGCCAATCCACCAGCATCGGGGTGTGCTTCCAGACGCGCCAGCCCTTCCACCACGTGCTGTTGGACGGGATGTACGCCCATACGGCCGGCACGAGCCATCCCCTGGTGTTGTCGGCCGTCTCCGATGCCCGTGACGAGGCGACCGCCATCAGGGGCCTGTTGGCCTACCGTTGCGGGGCGCTGGTGTTGCTGGGGCCGCGCGGCGACGAGCAGTCCCTGTCGGCGTTGGCGGGGGATACGCCGGTGGTAGTGGTGGGCCGGCGCGTGGACGACCGCAGTATCGACTGGGTCACCTCCGATGATGGGCTGGGCATGGACCAGGCCGTCACCCACCTGCGCACGCTGGGCCATCGGCGCGTGCTCTACCTGTCGTGCTCCCGGGCGGCGGGCGGACCGGACCGCCTGCAGGCCTTCCATGATGCGGCGGCTGCCAATGGCATCAGTCGGTCGGTCACCGTGGCCGAGGGTGAGATGACCGAGCAGCGCGGGGCGCGGGCGGCGGAGCGGCTGCTGGCGGGGTCGATAGTGCCGACGGCCGTGATCGCCTTCAACGATCGGGTGGCGCTCGGCCTCATGGAGGTGCTGATCCGTCGCGGCGTCGCCGTGCCGAAGGATCTCTCGGTGGTCGGCTTCGACGACTCCGAGATCGCCCAGCGCGATCCGGTGTTGATGACCTCCGTGCACCAGGACGCCGAGAGCTTGGCCCGGATAGCCGTCGAGCGGGCCAGCCAGCGCATCCATCCGAGCAGCCCGCCCACTGATCCGCACGGCACCCTGGTGCCCACCCACCTGGTGGTGCGTTCAACCAGCGGCGAGGCGCCGCGCCGCTGACTTGCTCGTTGGGCGAGCTGCCCGTTCGGTGGGTGGCCATGCTGTGGGCCGGCATGCAGTGGGTCGGCACTGGACAGGTCGACGTTGGGCAGGTCGGCGTTGGGCGGGTCGGCGTTGGGCGGGTCGGCGTTGGGTGGGTCGGCGTTGGGCGGGTCGGCGTTGGGTGGGTCGGCGACAATGGGAACCGCGGGAACAATCGGCGCCACGCCGGCGCTGACGGCTGAGTAGGCGGTGCGGCCCGGCGGCCGCCGGACAAGGAGTCACGATGACTGACAAGGCTTTGCTCGTGGTGGACGTGCAGAACGACTTTGTCGAGGGCGGGGCCCTTGGCTGTGAGGGTGGGAAGGCGGCTGCGGCCGCCATCACGCAGCTGATCGCCGGGCTCGATCCGGCCACCGAACTGGTCGCGGCCTCGCGCGATGATCACACTCCCGGCAGCGACAATGGCGGGCACATCAGCGAGCATCCCGATTTCGTGGACAGCTGGCCCCCGCACTGCATCGACGGCACGCCCGGTCAGGCCTACGCGGAGCCCTTTGCCACGGCGCATCGCGATATCGAGGTGCAGAAGGGTCAGGGGGTGCCGGCCTATTCGGCGTTCGAGGGGCACACGGCCGATGGTCGCAGCCTTGACCAGGCGCTGAGGGACGCTGGCGTGACGCAGCTCGACGTGTGCGGCATCGCCACGGACTACTGCGTGCGGGCGTCGGCACTCGATGCGGTGCGCCTTGGTTACCAGGTGCGGTTGCTGGGCGCCCTGTGCGCCGCAGTGAACCCCGAGTCGGGCGCCAGGGCCGTCGACGAGATGCGGGACGCGGGCGTCACCATCGTTGCGTGAGGTCGGGCGTCGGCAGCTGGGCCCTGCGCACGCCCGTTCCGCCTCACAGTGGGCAGTTGTGCGGGAATGACGCCGCACAGGTGTCCACCTAACGGCCGAGTCTCGGCTGTCAGCGGGATAGGTGCGGATAAAGCACCGTGGACGGTGCTTTTGTCGACCCTGTCTTTTCCCGGGGGATGCCGGGACGTCGACATGACCGGGCAGTGCCGGATGCAGTCCTGCGAACGTCCGCGCTGGACGCCATCGGGCGGGCCATGCGGACGACGCTGGGGATGAATCCCACTTGATCCGGCACTTCCTGTGGATAACTCACGCGCGCGGCCAGTTCCTGCCAGTGTGGGCGGACATTGTTGCCATCATCGTGACGAGGAAGTCCCCCCATGACCCATGTATCCGTGACCCGTCCACGCCGCATCGGCGCCCTTGCCCTGGCCGCGGCGGCGGCCGTCGCCCTGTCCGCGTGTGGTGCCAGCGGCATGCTGGCGCAATCACCACCGACCGACGCCGACGTCGCCACCGGCACCGGGCCATCGGCCGGGCGGCCTGCCGCAACGAGGTCGGCCAGCGCCTCGGTGAAGGCCGACCCCGCCCTGGCAGCGCTGGTGCCCCAGGAGATCCGGGACTCCGGCGAACTGGTGGTGGACAGCAATCCCACCCTGCCGCCCATGTCATTCAAGGCCGATGACGGCACGGTCGCCGGCGTCGATGCTGACCTGGCGAAGGCCATCGCGGGTCGGCTCGGGCTGAGGCCCCAGGTGCAGCCGTACTCACTGGACGGATCCAGCTGGCACGTCATTGGCAGGTCGCTGGGCGATGCCGACATCTCCGTGTCGAATTCGGTGATCACGGCGTCCAGCAGGTGGAATTGGAAGAACGTGCAGTACATGAAGACCGGATTGCGATGGATCGTGCGCGCAGGCAATCCCACCGGCTTCAATGCCGATCGGCTCTGCGGGCATGCCCTGCAATATGAGGCCAACTATGACGAGGGTGGAAACCGCCCATCCATCGCGGCCGCGCACGTGGCGCAGCGGGTCAAGGAGTGCGCCAAGTTGGGCCTGCCCGAAGCCCACGCCAATGGAGTCCACAATGTGGATGAGGAGGCCACCGCCGTGACCGACGGCAGCGTCGAGGCGGCCGTGATGGAATCGCCGGCCGCCGAATATGTGGTGGCACGCAGCAATGGCGCACTCGAGCTGGCCGGCACCAGTGGGAGGCAACCGTCTATGGAATTCAGCTGAACACCGGGGCCGGCGACTTCGCCGATCTGATCAGTCGCACGCTGGCCTCGCTGGCCGACGACGGCACCTACGGGCGCATCCTCGAGAAGTGGGGCCTGTCGGCCTATGCCAGCAGTGAGTTCCCGGTGGATCCCTCGACGCCCGAGGTCGGGGAGTGAGGCCCCCGGCCTACCAGGGCCGGCCGTTGGCCTGCCCCACCGGCCCGACCGCGTGCCCGCCGGTGGGATATCAGGCTGTTATCAGTGCGATCGTGAGAAGCTGTGTGCACACGAATCTTGTAGGAGTCCCACACCATGTTCATTTCGCGCTTCCGTCGTGCGGCTGCGGTCGGCCTGGCCGCCGTCACCGCATTGTCCGCCACTGCCTGTAGCGGTTCCTCGTCGTCGTCCAGCTCATCCGCGAGCTCGGCGCTGCCCTCGGTGAGCGCAGACTCCACCCTGGTGAACCAGGTGCCCGAGAAGTTCAAGACCAAGGGCACCCTGCAGGTGGGCACCAACGCCACCTTCGCGCCGATCGAGTTCATGGCCGAGGACGGCAAGACCATCGTCGGCCTGGACGCCGACCTGTCCAAGGCCGTGGCGTCCAAGCTCGGACTGCAGGTGCAGATGCAGCAGGCCGAGTTCGGCACCATCATCCTGGGTGTCACCTCCGGCAAGTTCGACATGGGCGCCAGCGGCTTCACCATCAACTCCGAGCGCATCCAGCAGGTCAACATGGTGCAGTACATGAAGGCCGGACTGCGCTGGGCGGTGCAGAACGGCAACCCCAAGAAGGTTGACGTCAACGAACTGTGTGGCCGCACCGTCTCGGTGCAGCGCGACACGGTCTCCGCCGACCAGCTGGCCGAGAAGGCCAAGGCCTGCACTGACGCCGGGAAGGCCGCCATCACCCAGGTGGTCGAGGACGACCAGTCGAAGACCACCACCGACCTCAACAGCGGCAAGTCCGACGCGATGCTGGCCGACTCGCCCATCGTCGACTACGCCATCGAGCAGAGCAATGGCTCGCTGGAGGCCCTCGGCGACATGTACGACGCCGCCCCCTACGGCATCGTGCTGGCCAAGGGTGACACCGACATGGCCAACCTGGTGAGCAAGGCCCTCGCCTCGCTGAAGCAGGACGGCACCTACCAGAAGATCCTCGACAAGTGGGGCAACAGCGCCGGCGGAGTCGATGACTTCGCGGTGAACCCGACTGTCAGCTGATCACCCCCACGTCGAAGAAGCCCCACCCCTCCCCGTAAGATCTGTGCTTACCGGCCGTGTTGGTGGGGCTTCTTTTCGTCCATGTAACAAAGTCCCAGTTTGGACGCCAAATCTTCCTTCGTGCCGGCGTGCAAAGCTGAGCGAACCACAGCCAAAAGGAGCCCAGATGTCCCGCTCGTCCCTGCGTATTGCCACTGCCGGCCTGGCGGCAGTCACGCTGCTGTCCACCGCCGCCTGTAGCGGGTCGTCATCATCGACCTCCTCGTCGTCGACATCCGCCCTGCCGTCGGTGAGCGCCGACGCCAATCTGTCGGGCCAGGTGCCGCAGAAGTACAAGTCCAAGGGCACCCTGGAAGTGGGCATGGACGCCAGCTATGCGCCCAATGAATTCGTCGCCGAGGACGGCAAGACGATCGTCGGGCTCGATGCGGACATCGTGAACGCGGTGGCAGCACGCCTCGGACTCAAGACCGAGCGCGTCAATGCCGACTTCGGCACCATCATCCTGGGGGTCAGCTCGGGCAAGTTCGACCTGGGCGCCAGCTCGTTCACCATCAACACGGTGCGCGAGGAACAGGTGAACATGGTGCAGTACATGAAGGCCGGTACCGCCTGGGCCGTGCTGAAGGGCAATCCGAAGAAGATCGACGTCGACAACGTCTGTGGCCAGACCGTGGCCGTGCAGAAGGACACCACCCAGGTGGACGACCTCAACGCGCGCTCGAAGAAGTGCACCGACGTCGGCCAGCCCGCCGTCACCCAGGTGGTGGAGGTGCAGCAGTCCAAGGTGACTGCCGACCTGGTGAGCGGCAAGGCCGATGCGATGCTGGCCGATTCGCCGGTGATCAACTACGCCATCCAGCAGCAGGGCGATCAGCTCGAGCGCCTCGGCGACATGTATGACGCCGCGCCCTATGGACTTCTCGTGGCCAAGGCTGACACCGACATGGCCGACCTGGTGAGCCGGGCGCTCACCTCGCTGAAGGACGACGGCACCTACAAGGCGATTCTGGACAAGTGGGGAAATGCCTCCGGCTCGGTTGATGATTACCCGGTGAACCCCTCAGTCGGTGGCTGAAACCAGCCACGAACTGAGACACTGTTGAGCGCGCCGCCCGGCCAGGGCGACTGAGCGGGCGGAAGGACCTGACGACAACCCATGAGTGAGCAAGTGAGCGCGGGCACAACCGCACAGACAGCCGAGAAGCGGCCCGGCCGTATCGACGCCGTTCCCGTGCGTCACCCCTGGCGCTGGGTCGCCGTGGCATTCATTGCCGTGCTCGTCGCCATGGTGGTGCACTCCTTCGTCACCAACCCGCGATGGGACTGGGCCAGCACCTTCGAGTTCCTGTTCCGTCCCCCGATCATCGAAGGCCTGATCAAGGGCACCATCTTGGGCACCGTGATCGCGATGATCATCGGCGTCGGGCTCGGCGTGTTGCTGGCCGTGCTGCGGCTCAGCAAGAACCCGGTGCTCAAATATGCGTCGGCCGGCTTCACGTGGTTCTTCCGGGCGATCCCGCGCTATGTGTTGCTGACGATCCTCGGCGTGGGGCTGATCTACCTCTATCCCACCATTGACATCGGCATTCCCTTCGGCCAACAGATCTCGCACTGGCTCGGCCTGGGCTGGGACATGACCTGGTGGCACATCGACATGCGCAATGTGTCCAGCGGCATCGGCATCGGTGCGCTCGGGCTGGGCCTGTCCGAGTCGGCCTACATGGCCGAGATCGCGCGCGCCGGCATCGTTTCGGTGGATGACGGCCAGACCGAGGCCGCCGAGGCCCTGGGCATGAGCCACCGCAAGACCATGCGCCGCATCGTGCTGCCGCAGGCGATGCGCGTGATCGTGCCGCCCACCGGCAACGAGTTCATTGCCATGATCAAGGACACCTCGCTGCTGGCCGCCATCCCGGTGGGCATGGAGCTGTTCTACCAGGCCACCATCATCGCCAACCGCACCTACAAGGTGATGTCGGCCTACGTGGCCGCCACCATCTGGTACCTGGTGGTGTGCTCGGTGCTGATGTTCCTGCAGAGCCTGCTCGAGAAGCGCTTCGGACGTGGGTTCTCCAACGGCGACGACGAACTCAATCCCAGGGCCCGACGGCTGCTGCAGAAGACGGGAGAGCACTGAGATGAGCCAGGACAACGCGTCACGCAGCACCGGATCGTCGTCGTCACGAGGCGAGGTGGCCGCGGTCAACGCGGTGAACGTGCACAAGTTCTTCGGCCGCACCCATGTGCTCAAGGGCATCGACATGGAGGTGGCGCCCAGCGAGGTGGTGTGCCTGATCGGGCCCTCCGGCTCGGGCAAGACCACCTTCCTGCGCTGCATCAACCAGCTGGAGGAGATCGACGGGGGCCGCATCTGGGTCAACGGCGACCTGATGGGCTATTACGAGAAGAACGGGCGCCTGCACGTGCTGGACGACGCGGCGAAGGCTCGCCAGCGGCGTCCGATCGGCATGGTGTTCCAGAGGTTCAACCTGTTCCCGCACATGACCGCAGTGCAGAACATCATCGAGGCACCCACCCAGGTGCTCGGCGTCTCCAAGGCCGACGCCACGAGTGAGGCGATGAACCTGCTCGACCAGGTGGGCCTGGCCGATCGTGCCGAGAACTATCCCTCGCAGCTGTCGGGTGGCCAGCAACAACGCGTGGCTATCGCCCGCGCCCTGGCGATGCACCCCAAGCTGATGCTGTTCGACGAGCCGACCTCGGCGCTCGACCCCGAGCTGGTGGGTGATGTGCTCAAGGTGATGCGCGACCTGGCCGAGGAGGGCATGACCATGGTGGTGGTCACCCACGAGATGGCCTTCGCCCGTGATGTCGCCGACCGTGTGGTGTTCATGGACGCCGGCAAGGTGGTGGAAGAGGGCACGCCCGACCAGGTGATCAACCACCCCAGCCAGGAGCGCACCCAGCAGTTCCTCAGCAGGATGGTTGCCGACCCGCACGTGTGAGCCACTGCCCCGCAGGATGACCTGCACGCAGGGGTCAAACTGCGCGCCGGGTCAACGCCCATGAAACTCAGACGACCGCCGGTCCCCGTCACGGGGCCGGCGGTAGTGCGTTCCCGCCCGGCGCTGCTTCCGGCGCGGTTCCCGACATCCTGTTTCCCGCGGCCGGGGCACGACATTCCCGCGGTCGCACCAGTGCGGCCGTGGGGTCGGCAGGGGACCGGATCGCCGGCTCCGGGGTCGTTCACCGTGGGCATGACTGCCCGGGAATGTTTCGATACATCGATGAGTTGAGTGGAGCATGCTCAACGCGACGGTTACCACGAGACGACCGGCCGGGTGGGCCGGATTCGGATATTCGGTGTCCGCATTCCCCGCGTCGGCATGCCCTGCTCCGGCTTCGTTCGCGGCGTTTCACCTTCGGGCCCACGTGCGTCGTGGGCGCAGGCCCGGCGTCCATGGCTCCCGCCCGACTTCCGGGAGCACCGACCGGCCGTGGGTCCACACGCGACGTTCGCTGGCGGCGATCCGGAACCCCGGACTTGCGTGAAGTCACTCGTCGAGGTATCTTCGATATATCGACGGGCGATCGATGAGAAGAACCGGCAACGAGCAGGAAGCCCGCCAGCCCGATCAGGCTCCTCGCGCAGCAACTCCGGGGCGTCAGCCCGGAGCGCAAGACCCGCAGGACGGGTCCCGCGGGGCAACACGGTGAGACCGGGCCCCGCAAACCCCAACACGTCAACATCACCGGGCCCGATCGGCTGAGAGGCCAGGCCCTGCCTGGATGGGTGCCGATCCGGGCCCGGATACAGATACCGGGACGCGCGAACAGCCGTCCCACAACACTTAAGGATTCAACACAATGCGTTATTACTTCATGATTCAGGAAGATCCAAGGTCGGGCGGCCCCGGTCCCCGTGGCCATCACGGCCATGGCGGTTGCGGCGGACGTCGGGACTTCGACGGACCTCGCGGCAGGGACTTCGGCCCCCGCGGCGGCGACTTTGAGGGTCCCCGCGGTGGCGGCGACCTTGAGGGTCCCCGTGACGGCTTCGGTCGTCGGGGTGGACGCCCGGGCTTCGGCGGACGCGGTGAGGGAGACCCCCGTGGCCGCGGCGAGGCCGGTGGCTTCGGTGGCGACGGCTTCGGCGGCCCCGAGTTCGGTCCCGGCTTCGGCCCCGGTCCGCGCGGCCCGCGTGGCGGCATGGGCTTCGGCCCCCGTGGACCCCACCATGGCCATCACGGCCGTGGCAAGGGACGTCGCGGCGACGTGCGCGCCGCCGTGCTGAACCTGCTCAACGAGCAGTCGATGACCGGCTACCAGCTGATGGGTGCCATCGAGGAGAAGTCGCAGGGCCTGTGGAAGCCCGGCCCCGGCTCCATCTACCCGGCGCTGCAGTTGCTTGCCGACGAGGGCCTGATCACCCTCACCGGCGCCGATGAGGCGGGCAAGAAGCCCTATGCCATCACCGACGAGGGCAAGAAGTACCTTGCCGAGCACCCCGAGCAGACGAAGGCTCCCTGGGACCGCGTCACCCGCGACCTCCAGGGTGTGCTGAGCCTGCGTCCCGAGCTCGAGCAGCTCGCCGCGGCCGTGCGCCAGGCAGCCACTGTGGCCGCCGAGGGTCAGCAGGCCAAGGTCAAGGACGTGCTCACCCGAGCCCGCAAGGAGGTGTACCGCATCCTCGCCTCCGATGAGGACGATGCCGGCACCAACACCCCCGATGGTGACTCGAACAACTAAATGCCGACGCAGGGTCCGTCCGACGTAGGTCGGCGGCAACCCGAAGCCCGTCCGACGTAGGTCGGCGGCAACCAGGAGCATGCGGCATCTGCTGACCCGACCGGTCAGCACCGTGATGGCCCCGGCCCCACCAGCAGTGGTGGGTGCCGGGGCCATCGTCGTCCCCCGGTTGTCTCGGGGTTGGTTGCCAAGCGCTGGTTGCCCAGTGTTGGTTGCCAAGTGCCGATTACCCAGTCCCGACTATGAGTGCCGATTGTTCAGTGCTGGTCGGGCACCTTGTCCAGGTCGGCCAGCCAGGCCCGGGCATTGCCGTCGGACGGTGAACGCCAGTCGCCGCGTGGCGAGAGGGAACCACCGGCCATCACCTTCGGGCCGTTGGGGATGGCGGTGCGCTTGAACTGGTTGGCCATGAAGCGCTTGCAGAACACGGTGAGCCACTTCTTGATGTCGGCCAGCGAGTAGGCGATCCGTTCGTCGGCGGGGAAGTTAGCCGGCCACTCGCCCAGGCCGGCGTCGGTCCAGATGTGCGAGGCCAGGAAGGCGATCTTCGACGGACGCAGGCCGTGGCGTAGCCAGTAGTAGAGCGCGAAGTCGTGCAGGGCATAGGGGCCGATGGTGTCCTGGGTGCTCTGCGGCTTGGCACCCTCGGCCACGGGGATGAGCTCGGGGCTGATCTCGGTGTCGAGGATCGACTGGAGCACGCGCCCCACCCGGTCGTCGAACTGCCCCGAGGCGATCACCCAACGGATCAGGTGTTGCATCAGCGTCTTGGGCACTCCGCAGTTCACGGCGTAGTGGCTCATCTGGTCGCCGACGCCGTAGGTGGCCCAGCCCAGGGCGAGCTCGGACAGGTCGCCGGTGCCCAGCACGATGCCGCCGCGCTGGTTGGCGATGCGGAACAGGTAGTCGGTGCGCAGGCCGGCCTGGACGTTCTCGTAGGTCACGTCGTAGTCGTCGAGCGGGTGGCCCAGGTCGGAGAGCATCTGCTCCGCGGCGGGACGGATGTCCAGGGTCTCGAAGGTGGTGCCGAGGGCCTGCGACAGTTCCACGGCGTTGTTGCGGGTGTGGGCGCTGGTGGCGAAGCCGGGCATCGTGAAGGTGAGGATGTCGGTGCGGGGGCGTCCGGCAAGGTCCATGGCGCGTGCGGCCACGAGCAGTGCCTGGGTGGAATCCAGGCCACCCGAGATGCCGATCACCACCTTGGCCCCGCCGATGGCGGCCAGCCGCTGGCTCAGCGCGGACACCTGGATGTTGTAGGCCTCGTAGCAGTCCTGGTTCAGGCGTGCCGGGTCGGACGGCACGAAGGGGAAGCGTTCGAGGGGACGACGCAGGCCCAGGTCGGAGCGGGGCGGGTGCAGGGTGAAGCCGATGGTGCGCATCGCGGGGCGTTCGTGGCGGGCATTGTCGTCGAAGGTGCCCTCGCGCAGCCGTTCCTGGCGCAGCAGGTCGAGGTCGATGTCGGCGATCGATTCGCCCGGGGTGGTGGGGAAGCGCTCGGTTTCGGCAAGCAGGCGGCCGTTCTCGTAGATCATCGTCTGCCCGTCCCACGACAGGTCGGTGGTGGGTTCCCCCAGGCCGGCGGCGCAATAGACGTAGGCGGCGAGGTTGCGTGAGCTGGTCGAGCGGCACAGCAGGTGGCGTTGCTCGGCCTTGCCCACGGTGATGGGCGAGCTGGAGATGTTCACCAGCACGGTGGCGCCGCCCAGGGCGGCCAGGGAGCTGGGCGGCACGGGCACCCAGACGTCCTCGCAGACCTCCACGTGCACGGCCAGGTCGGGCAGGTCGTCGGCGCGGAAGATGAGGTCGGGACCGAAGGGCACGACGAGGTGGTCGGCGGCGTCGCCGGGCCCCTCGCCTGCTTGCGCGCCCGGATCGTTGGCGTCCCGGTGGTCTGTTCCCACGTTCTCTGTTGCCGGGTGGTGTGCGCCCAAGTCGATGACCCCGCCCTGGTCGGCGCCGTCGGCAAAGTGGCGGCGCTCGTAGAACTCGCGGTAGGTCGGCAGATAGCTCTTGGGCACCACGCCCAGCACGTCGCCGTGGTGCAGGACGACTGCGCAGTTGAACAGGCGCGAACCATTGCGCAGCGGTGCGCCGACGATGATCAGCGCGGCGAGGTCGCGGGTGGCGTCGGCCACGGTGTGCAAGGCGTCGAGGGCGGCGTCGAGCACGGTGTCCTGCAGCAGGAGGTCGTCGATCGCGTAGCCGGTGAGGCACAGCTCCGGAAACGCGATGACGGATGCCCCCGTGGCCGCGATGCGCCGGGCGTGCTCGATCACGCGGGTGGCGTTGGTGGCGGGGTCGGCGATGGCGGTGTTGCTGGTCGCGGCGGCGACGCGTGCGAAGCCCTGGTCGTAGAGCGACGAGAAATTCATGATGCTCCTCATCTGTGCCACTCCAGTGTCCCAGACCGGTGGAGTGCCGGATCGTCGGCTGCCCGGGGCCGTCGGGTGCGGTGGTGATTGGGGTCTCAATGGAAGAATGCAGGGGTAGGCACTTGTCGGCGCCGGCATCCCGGATTGCCGCGCCGAGAACCACCGGAATGGGGTCACAGATGGATCTGCAGGATTTCGTCGAGCAGTACGCCGTCGAGCGCAAGGGCACCGATTCACTCAAATGGGACGCCCTGGGCCAGCGCTTCGGCAATGCCGGCCTGTTGCCCATGTGGGTGGCCGACATGGAGTTCAAGGCCCCCGAGGCGGTGATCGAGGCGCTGCGGACGCGCGTCTCCCACGGTGCATTCGGCTACACCTATGTGGACGATGCGTACTTCGAGGCCTTCGACGACTGGGCGGCGCGGCACAATGAGGCCCGCGTGCAGCGTGACTGGGTGCGCTTCTCCACCGGCGTGGTGTCCAGCTTCTACTGGATGGTCAATGCCTTCACCCAGCCCGGCGATGCGGTGCTGCTGGCGACGCCGGTGTACTACCCGATGCACAATGCCGTGAAGGACACCGGACGCAAGCTGGTGACCACGGCGTTGCAGCCCGACGAGCGCGGCATCTACCGCTACGACATGGCCGACATGGAGCAGGTGATCACCGAGAATTCGGTGAAGCTGTTCATCATGTGCTCGCCGCACAATCCGGTGGGGCGCGTGTGGACGCCCGAAGAGCTGGTCGACGTGCTGGAGCTGTGCCGCAGCCATGGCGTGCTGGTCGTGTCCGATGAGATCCACCAGGACATCATCCTGGGCGAACGTCCGTTCGTGGCGGCCCAGCAGGTACAGGACGGCGCGTTCACCGACAACCTGATCACGCTGAATGCGGCGTCCAAGACGTTCAACCTGGCCGGGCTGGTGCACTCGCACATCATCATCCCCGACAAGGACCTGCGCGCCCGCTATGACGCGTGGGCGAAGGGATATGTGCAGACCGAGACCAACATCATGGGCATCACCGCCACCGAGGCCGCGTGGCGCCATGGCCAGGATTGGCTCGACGGGCTGCTGGCGGTGGTGCGTCGCAACGAGGCCGAGTTCCGCCGCCGCATCGGTGAGGTGGCGCCGAAGGCCGCGATCCCGCCGTTGGAGGGCACCTACCTGCTGTGGCTCGACCTGCGTGAGTATGTCGACCGTCGCGAGGTGAAGAAGTTCATCCAGGACCAGTGCAATCTTGCCGTTGACTACGGGGAATGGTTCAGCCCGGCGTCGCGGGGCTTCGTGCGGTTCAACCTGGCGACCACCCCGCAGATTGCCGACGAGGCGATCAGCCAGCTGGTGGAGGGCCTCGGCACGCTCGACGAGTGAGTCGTCGCACGGCGGTGGGACGCGATCGGTTGACTGCGGCACCATCGGGACTATTCGCACAAATCATGTGGTTTTCCACACGAGCCATGGGAAGATGGGATCATGCGTATTGCGATGGGAAGTGACCATGCAGGTTTCGAGCTCAAGGAACACCTGAAGGGCTACCTGCAGGACAAGGGTCACGACGTGATTGATGTGGGCACCCACAGCACGGAGAGCGTCGACTACCCCGTGTATGGCGCCGGGGCGGCACGCAAGGTGGCCGCCGGTGAGGCCGATCGCGCGATCGTGGTGTGTGGCACCGGGTTGGGCATCGGCATGGCCGCCGGCAAGGTGCCCGGCATCCGCTGCGCCATCGTCTCCGAGGTGTACTCCGCGCAGATGTCGCGCCTGCACAATGACGCCAATGCGCTCGCGCTGGGTGCGCGGGTGATCGGCACCGGCGTGGCCGAGGAAATCGTCGACGTGTGGACCACCACCGACTTCCTGGGCGGACGCCACGGGCGTCGCGTCGACATGATCGAGGATCCGCCGGCGCTGGACGCGTAGGTGACGTGAGGCGTTGTGACGAGTGCAGGTGGCTCCCCCGGATGGTCGGGGGAGCCATTTGTGCGTTGGGGGAGTGGGCTGGGTGGTGAGGGTTGACGTCCCGAGGAACGCGAGAATATGATCTTTCCTATAGGATTATTACGAGCGCTCCCGGTCCGAAGATGCTCCGGGTGGCCTCCCTCGTGAACCCAATCTGAATACGGCTGATGTCGACATCGCAGAAGATGCGCCCCTCATGGGGCCAGCAGCCAGGGGCCAGAGGAGGCAGGCGCGAGAAGGGACAGGACTGATCATGAGCACCATTCCCCGCATTGCAATGACAATCGGTGACCCCTCGGGAGTTGGCCCGGAGATCGCAGTCAAGATCCTCAGCAAGCCTGAAAACCGCGACAAGGCGCTCGTCTCGCTGCTGGCCTCTCCCGAGGAGGTGGAGTCGCTCGCCGCGGAATTCAAGGTCTCCGTGCCGCTCTCGGACGTTGCCAAGCAGGGCTATGTGCAGGCCATTGGGACGACCTACGACGGTCCCGCAGCCAAGCGCGGCGTCGCATCGATCGCCGGCGGAACCAGGGCGATGCTCGACCTTGAGCGTGCCCTTGAGCTGTTCAAGCAGGACCAGGCCGATGCGATCCTCTTCGAGTCGTTGAACAAGAGTGCCCTGCACAATGCCGGCATGCACGAGCAGGATGAACTGCGCTGGTTTGCCCGGATCCTCGGCTACGACGGCTTCACCTCGGAACTCAACTTCATCCCCGGGCTCACCACGTCCCGGGTGACCTCCCACGTGGCCATCAAGGACGTCGCCGCCGGCATCAACGCCCGCTCGGTGCATGACGCCATCACCCTCCTGAACCGCGTGATCCAGGGAACGGGCATCGAACGCCCGAAGCTTGCCGTGTGCGCCCTCAACCCCCATGCGGGTGAGTCCGGCCAGTTCGGGCGCGAGGAGATCGATCACATCGCACCCGGCATCAGGCTGGCACAGGACGAGGGCGTGGATGCCAAGGGGCCGTTCCCCTGCGACACCATCTTCATCAAGGCCCGCGCCGGCGAATACGACGGCGTTGTCACGATGTTCCACGACCAGGGCCAGATCGCGATGAAGCTCATCGGGTTTGACGAGGGCGTGACGGTGCAAGGCGGTCTCCCCGTTCCGATCGCGACGCCGGCGCACGGCACCGCCTATGAGATCGTCGGCCAGGGGATCGCCAACGACACCCCCAGCCAACGCGCCTTTGACATCGCAACCGGTCTGGGTCGTCAGACCCAGGAGGCACGCGTCGCCGCTGGCAACGAGCAGGAGTAACGCGCATGCTCCCCGTCATCAGTGGGGCTGCGGCGATCGTTGTTCTGATCCTCCTGATCGTCAAGCTCAAGCTGCATCCCTTCATTGCCCTCATGATTTCGTCCATCATCCTTGGACTCGTGAACGGGTTGGGCTCCACCAAGAGCGTCAGCACGTTCACCAAGGGCTTCGGCGATCAGCTGTCGGTCTCCGGTGTCGTGATCGGCCTGGGCGCCATCATCGGCGGCCTGCTGGTCAGCAGCGGAGGCGGAACCAAGATCGCCGACATCATCATCGGGAAGAGCAAGAAGGCCCTCATCCCGATGGCGATCGGCCTTGTCGCCCTGATCATCGAGCTCCCGAACCTGTTCGAGGTCACCTTCGTCCTCATGGTGCCGATTGTCTTCTCGGTCGCGAAGAGCCTGGGCAAGAGCCCCCTCTACGTCGCCATCCCCATGGCAGCCGGCATGATGACCGCCCATGGACTCCTGCCACCCGGCCCCGCCACCATCATCGGTGGCACCGCGCTGGGAGCCGATCTGGGGATGGTCACGGCACTGGGCCTGATCATTGCGGTGCCGGTCTTTGCCAGCGGCGTCTGGTTGTTCCCCAAGCTGATGCAGAAGCAATACCTCACCTACGCAGTGAACGACGGGTCGGAGTTCGACCAGTCGGCAACCGCGGGCGAGGACCGGTCGCCCTCCCTGGCGGCGGCCCTGACCTCTGTGCTGCTGGCTCCGGCGATGATGGTCATCGGGACCCTGGGCGACGCCGTGTTCCCCAAG
Organism: Propionibacterium freudenreichii subsp. freudenreichii; assembly: GCF_000940845.1. Lineage (NCBI taxonomy): Bacteria > Bacillati > Actinomycetota > Actinomycetes > Propionibacteriales > Propionibacteriaceae > Propionibacterium > Propionibacterium freudenreichii. Next base: position 141,809 of record NZ_CP010341.1, read on the forward strand.
TCGTCGATCGCGTGGACGGTGACCCATTTCATGGGGAATGCGGTGATCTCGCTCCTGATCGCGGCGCTGTTCTCGATGGTCTTCCTGGGCCTGCGGCTCGGGATGAGCGGGAACAAGGTGCTGGGCCTCAGCAAGACGAGCCTCAAGCCGATCGTCAACGTGCTGCTCATCATCGGCGCAGGCGGCGGGCTGAAGGCCATGCTCGAGGGTGTCGGCCTGAGCAAGATCATTGCGACGACAACTGCCGAGTGGGCCATCCCCATGGTGCTGCTTGCGTGGCTCATCGCCGCCCTGTTCCGTATCGCGCTCGGGTCGGGGACTGTGGCGGTGACGGCCGCCGCCGGCATCGTGGCACCCATGCTGGCCCAATCCGACAGCGTGCACAAGGCGATGATGGTGCTTGCAATCTGCACCGGGTCGATGATCTTCTCGCATGTCAATGACGGCGCCTTCTGGCTCTTCCAGGAGTACTTCGGAATGACCGTCCCCCAGACGCTCAAGACGTGGAGCCTCCTGGTCACGATCCAATCGGTTGTGGGCCTGCTCGGGCTGCTTGCCATGGAAGGCGTCATCTCACTTGTGTGAATGCGACCTCTGAAGCAGCGCACCCCCGGTGATCCGCCTCGGGAATGCCCCACAAGGTGGAATGGGTCCGGCGCATCTTCCGTGCCCAATCCCTTGACGAAGAAAGAACCCTCATGCTCAATGCAGAAGAATGGCCCATTGCGTGCAAGGTCAACTTTGGACCCACCACGGAACTGGGTGAACCCGTCGCCAGTGCCCCGGCGAAGGTGTGGCGCGAGCAGCTCGCCCAGGTGGCCGACCTCGGATTCAAGTACATCGACCCGATGGATGACTGGGTGCCCTTGGCTGATCTGGACGCCGGCCGGTTTGCCCAGTTCCGGCAAGTGCTCACCGACACGCATCTGAGCGTTGCGGCCATCTCAATCGGCCGTCACAGCATCGTTGACGTGGATCGGGGCAGGGAGAACCTGCAAACCATCCACCGGACGATCGACAGGGCCGCTGAGCTGGGGGCGTCGGTGGTTGACCTGGGGTTCATGCAGGCACTGACGCCGGCCCAACGAGGGGCACTGTGGTTCTGGCTTGCCGAGGGCCACCATGATGACCCGACGCTTCGTCCGTTGGCCATCGAACGCGTTCGGGAGCTTGCCGACCACGCGGAGCGCCGGGGGATCGAGCTGAGCCTCGAGATGTATGAGGACACATTCCTGGGGACACCCCAGGATGCGGTCCGGTTCATCAACGACGTTGACCATCCTGCGGTGGGGCTCAATCCTGACATCGGAAACCTCGTGCGGCTGCACCGCCCGATGCCGAGTGCCCGCGAGATGTACAGCCAGGTCCTTCCCTATGCGAACTATTGGCATATCAAGAATTACATCCGCGACGAGGACCCGATGACGGGCTCATACATGTCGGCGCCCGCTCCCCTGAAGTACGGAGTGATCAATTACCGCGAGATCATCCGAATGGCGATACGTCTCGGTTTCAGGGGTGCCTTCATGACTGAACAGTACGGAGGGGACTGGCTCGGCGTGGGGGCGGAGAATGCCGACTACATCAGGCAGGTGATCCGATCAGCGTGAACCGCCCCGCAGCAATGCCGACCCCTGTCAACACTGCCCATGCTCATCGGGGCCTGCCCTGCCCTTTCCGGGGGCACTCAACTCCCCGAATCCAGTAGGGCGCCCTGAGGTCCTCACAGCAGAGGGCCGGGGCACCAGGCGCACGGTGAACGCTGCTTGTCCCCCCCACGATCCCAAGCGCCGCCCCACATCGTTGTGGATGCGGCCCATGCCAGATGAGGAAACCATGTCTCCCACCACAAAGAAGGCTTCGAGGGCCCGGCTGAAGGTATTCGGGGTTCTTTGGGTCATCATTCTGTTGAATTACATTGACCGCGCCACGCTGTCGATCGCAATACCGGCTCTTCACGAACGAGGGTGTAGCGCGGGTCTGAATCCGCCGGCTTCGAGCAGCGACCGAGCGATGTAGTGGCTGAGGTTGCGGAAGCCGAGGGCCGTGCCGCGGAGGTGTTCGAGTCGGCCGTTGATCGCTTCGGTGGGGCCGTTGCTGGTGCCGGGGCGGTCGAAGTAGCCGAGCACGTCCGAAGCGCGCTGTGTGAGGGTGCGGGCGAGTTTGCGGATCTCGACGAGCTGCTCCGGGACGCTGGCGCTGATCTTGTCGATCGTGTGCGCGAGGAAGAATCTGCCCAGGCCGCGGTCCTTGTCCCGGTAGGCGGTGATCATGTCTTGGTAGATGCCCCACGTCGCTTCGACCTCGACGTGCCTGTCGTCGGCGAACAGGGCATCTAGCCGCGCCTGCTGCTTGTCGGTGAGCAGACCGGCACCGGTGAGCAGGGTCCGTCTGGCCTGGTAGAGCGGATCGCCCTTCATGCCCCGCCGGCCGAAGACGTCGTGCTGTACCCGGCGTCGGCAGTTCTCCAGCGCGTCACCGGCGAGCCGGATCACGTGGAACGGATCCATGACCGGGGCCGCGTCGGGCAGTTCTTCGGCGGCGGCGGTCTTGAACCCGGTGAATCCGTCCATGGCGACGACCTCGATCCCCTCTCGCCAGGGCTTCGGTCTGGCGGCGAGCCAGGTCTTGAACACGGCTTTCGAGCGTCCGGCGACCATGTCCAGCAGCCGTGCCGGGCCGGTCTTGTCGCGCACCGGGGTCAGGTCGATGATCACGGTCACGTACGTGTCGCCGTGGCGGGTGTGTCGCCACACGTGCTCGTCGACGCCGATCGTGGTCACGCCCTCGAACCGCGCCGGGTCATCGATCAGCCGCCGGCGGCCCTCGGCGAGGATCGCGTCGTTCGCGGCGGACCAGGACACCCCCAGCCCTGCCGCGACACGCGTGACCGAGAGATGATCGAGGACCAAGCCCGCCAGCCCCCACGCCAACCCACCGCGGGAGATCTTCGCCCGTACCGGCGCGGCGGCCGTGGTGTCTTGCCGCCAGACCCGCCCACACCCGCAGCATTTGTAGCGCCGGACCCGGATCAGCAGGGTCGTGGGCCGATGCCCGAATGGCTCATGCGCGAGCCGACGGATCACCGTGTCGCGCGGGGCGCCCTCGCATCCACACTCGCGGCACCACCGGTCCGGCTCCACGACACGGCACTCGATCACCGCCCGATCCGGGTCCAGACGCTGCCCGACAGCCTCCAGGCCGAGCTCGTCGAGACCGCAGAACGTGGTCAGGCAAGGTGTAGTGAAAGTAGGGTGTGACACGTCGAGGTCTTCCGGCAGATGGCGAGTGTGAGAACTTCCATCCTCAGGGAGACCTCGACCCCTACCCGGCCACCGACACGCTCAACCCGCTACACCCTCGTTCGTGAAGAGCCGGAAAACCGGATGCGCTTCCTGACGCAGATCTACCGGGCCATGCGCGATGCGCTGGGTGATGATTTCCCGATCGGACTGAAGCTGAACTCGTCCGATGGTGTGGAGGGTGGTTTTTCGGAACAGGACGCCTTGTCGGTGATCGAGACGATGGCGGCCATGGGGCTCGACCTCGTGGAGATTTCGGGGGGAACCTACACAAAGCCGCCGGTCGACGTTGTGGACGGTGTCGACCCTCGCCGTGGCACGATCTTCCTCCTCGATTTCGCCCGGCGCCTGCAGGGCAGGGTCGACATCCCTGTGGCTCTGACCGGTGGATTCCTGGCGGCCCCCGATATGGAGGAAGTCCTGGCCAGTGGGGCCGCTGACATGATCGGCATCGGTCGCGGTCTGGTGGTGAGTCCCGACCTGCCCAACAAGATTCTGGATGGGGGCAGTCATGAGACTGTCTCCTTGCCGCGCGTGACCACTCCGGTCTCGGCGGTTGATCGTGCGCTGGGCTCCATTCTCGTGATCAGTTGGTACGAACACCAGATGTGCCGACTTGCCGAGGGTAAGCAGGTCGCATCGAGTGGGGACGCCACGGTGGCGCTCATGAGTACGTTGAGGAGTCATGGTCTTGGCGCGCTGGCGCCACGGCGGAATTCGGGAAGGAAGTAGCGATGACTGCATCGCACGACGACTGTGCGCTCGAGAGCCTGCTGATCCTCAATCAGTGCATCCCGCTGTTTGAGACCCTGAAGGATCCTGAGCGGCAGTCGATTCTCGTGCGACTCATCGAGCACGGCCCGCTGACCGTCAATGAGGTGGCCGAGAGTTCCTCACTGTCGCGTCCCGCTGTGTCACACCATCTGAAGATTCTTGAGCGCAACGGATTGGTCTCCATGACGAAGGAGGGCACCCGCCGGATCTGTCGGGCGGAGACCCAGACCGGGCTCAGCCTGCTGAAGCGGCTCGTGTCGGCTCTGGAGGCCGATCTGGCTGAAGTCCCCGGCGTGGCACACTGACGACAAGTACGGTTGCGCACCCAATGTCCAGGAGAACATCGGCATGACATCTGCCTCATCCACCCATTCGCGTGAGCGTCACATCCTGCTGGGGGTGACGGGCAGCATCGCTGCTTTCAAGGCCGCCCAATTGGCGTCTGACTGGGTGAAACAGGGCCATCAGGTGCGCGTGCTGATGACCGCTGCCGCCGCGCAGTTCGTGTCGCCGCTCACCTTCCAGTCGCTCACCCACCAGTCGGTGCGCATCGCGATGTTCGACGACTCGGGGGCCAGCCAGACCGCCACCGATGACGGCATGCATGTGGGAATCACCCACATTGACGATGCCAAATGGGCCGATGTGTTCGTGATCGCCCCCGCCAGTGCCGATGTGATCGCCCGCACCGCGGCCGGCATGGCCAACGACCACCTGACCGCCACCCTGCTGGCCGCCACCTGTCCCGTCGTGCTGGCGCCGGCGATGAACACGCGGATGTATGACAATCCGGTCACCCAACGCAATATGACCACCTGCCGCCAGCTGGGCATGAGCTTCGTCGAACCGTCGTCGGGCCTGCTGGCCTGCGAGGACGTCGGCAAGGGGCGGCTGGCCGAGTTGTCCGACATCGAGTGGGCCGTTGACGAGGCGCTCGAGGGCATGTCGGCACCGCGTTTCGATGCGGACGTCGCCGGGCCCGGTCGGTCCGGGGCGGCGCGTGCCGAGGCCCCGCGGCCCACATCTGATGTCGAATCGGCTGGTGCGACGCCGTCTGATGCGGGTTCGTCTGACGCTGGGCCGATCGATGCCGCGGTGATCGATGCGGCGATGGCGGACGCCGAGCCCTCCACCACCCTCGTCGTCCCGGATTCGGTGACCTCCGATGTGGTGGTCCCCGATGCCGGTGCGATGCCGCCGCTGCGCGCCGGAGGGCCGGCCGGTGGCGCCGAGGGGCTGCTGTCGGGGGTGCGCGTGCTGATCACCGCCGGGCCCACCCGCGAGCCGATCGATCCGGTGCGCTTCCTGAGTAACCATTCCAGTGGCCGCATGGGCTATGCGCTGGCCAGTGCCGCGCACGACCTGGGGGCGGCGGTGACGCTGGTGTCGGGGCCGGTGTCGTTGCCCGAGCCGGCCGGCGTCACGATGGTGCAGGTGCAGACCGCCGCCGAGATGTTCGACGCCGTGACCGCCCGCTTCGAACAGGCAGATTTGGTGGTGATGGCGGCTGCCGTCGCAGATTTTGCGGTTGCAGCGCAGGCTGACCAGAAGATCAAGAAGCGCGGGCGTCGAGCGCTGACCCTGCAGCTGGAGGCGACCCCCGACATCCTCGCCTGGTGTGGTGAGCATCGCCATCCCGGCCAGGTGCTGTGTGGCTTTGCGATGGAGACCACGGAGCTGGTGGCCCACGCCACCGAGAAGCTTGCCCGCAAGGGCGCCGACATGATCGTCGCGAATTCGCTCACCACGCCGGGGGCCGGTTTCGGCACCGACACCAACGTGGTCACCATCCTCACCGCCACCGACGGCGAGCCCCACCGCGACGACCTGCCGATGATGACCAAGCGCGAACTGGCCGGCCAGATCCTGGCCAGGATGGCGGCCCTGCGCGTCAGCGCGTAGAAGGGGAACTGCGCATCAGCGCGTAGAAGGGGTTACCGCGCGTCAGCGCCGGGGGAGATTGCGGCGCGTCGTGAGGTCATCGGCCGTCAGCACGCACCGGGGCGACGCGTCCCGCGGGCCCGTTTTCGTGAGCGGCGGCGTCCCCGCGCGTCCGTCGGTGCAAGATATTCCCATGCTCTACACCACTCATCTCGAGATCGACCTTGATGCACTGCGCCACAACGCCCGGGCCATCAAGCAGCTGGTGGGTGACCGCAAGGTGCTGGTGGCCGTGAAGGCCGATGGCTACGGCCACGGCGCGGTGCCCATCGCCCGCCTGTTCCAGCGCGAGCACCTGGCTGACTGGTTGGGCGTGGCCACCGTCTCGGAGGCGATGGCGCTGCGCGAGGGCGGCGTCACCCTGCCGATCCTGAAGCTGTCCCATGCGTTCCCCGAGGAACTGCCCACCGCCATCGACGCGGACATTGCGCTCACCGTGGTGGACGAGCAGAGCGCCGACGAGGCGGCCGAGGCCGCCAAGGTGGTGGGCAAGCCGGTGAACGTGCACCTGGCGCTCGACACCGGCATGCGCCGCATCGGCGCCGAACCCGAGCATGCGGTGGCGTTGGCCCGCCACATCGACGAGGACGCCCTCAACCTGCAGGGCATCTTCACCCATATGCCGGTGTCGGACACGACCCAGGGTTACGACTTCACCGTCGAGGAGCTGGCGCGCTTCGCGAAGGCCGTCGACGACGTCCAGGCCGATCGGGCAACCCGGGGCCTGCCGGCGGTACCCCTGGTGCACGCCGCGGCGTCGGCCGGCGTGCTGGGCCACGACCTGTCCGGGCTGACGATGGTGCGCCCCGGCATCGCGATCTACGGGGCCTATCCCGACGCGCAGACCCCGCGCACCGCCGCGCTGCGTCCGGTGGTGACGATGCGCTCGAAGGTGAGCTTCATCAAGCGCATCCGGGCCGGCGAGACGGTCAGCTACGGGCGCACGTGGACGGCGCCCACCGACCGCTGGATCGCCACCGTGCCGGTGGGCTATGCCGACGGCTTCAACCGGCTCAACTCGAACCGTGGCCGCATGCTCATCAACGGCCGCAGCTTCCCGGTGGCCGGACGCGTGTGCATGGACCAGACGATGCTTGACCTGGGCGAGGCCGACGACCACGGGGTGCACCGCGGCGACGATGTGATCATCATCGGCGCCAGCGGCGACGAGTACATCAGCACCGACGAGCTCGCGGAGCTGGCCGGAACCATCAGCTACGAGGTGACGGCGGTCATCCCGCCGCGCGTTTCGCGCCAGTACTTCGATTCCGCCGCCGAATAGGGGCGCGCGATGGATGGGTGGATGCACCGCATCGGGTCGGCGCGCCGAGCGCGGACGGGTCGGTCGCGGGGTGGTCGCCGTCTCGCGGGTCGGGTACTCGCGGCGCTGTGCGCCCTGACGGTGGGCCTCTCGTCGTCGGCCATTGCGCGTGCCGACGACGGCCTGTGGTACCTCGACCAGTTCGGCGTGCGCGACGCCCATGCGCAGGGCCTCGACGGCTCCGGCGTCACCATCTCGGTGATCGACAGCCCGCTGGTATCGGACTATCCGGCCTTGTCAGACGCCAATATCAGCTATGACACGGTGCCCCAGTCAACCCGCGCGCCCGCTGGTCGCTCGGAGGGATACGACGCCTGCTACCAGAACGGGCAGAAGATCGTCGCGTCGTTCAAGTCGGGGCAGGCGATGGACCCGGACGCCCCCGGTGATCCGATCTTCATCACCCATGGCACCGAGATGACCTCGCGGATCGTTGGCAACGGGAAGGGCTACGGCAGTGATCCCGGGTTCGAGGGCATCGCGCCGCGGGCAGCGGTGAAGTTCTTCGCCAACTCGGGCGGTATCGGCAGCGGCGACGTGGCCGACAACAGCTGCGAGGGCCCCGATGGCTCGGCCCTGGGCACCGACCTGGCGACCACCGGGCTGGGTATCGCCAGGGCGGTGGGCGCCGGTGCCCGCGTGGTGAGCATGTCGTTCCTCACCAGCGTCGACGCCGATGACTACCCGGGCTTCCTCAGCGCCCTGCAGCACGGCGTGATCATGGTCAGCGCCCGCGACAACAGCCAGGAGCCCGGACTGCCCGACATGGTGGGCGATCCCTCGCGGTTGACGGGCCTGCCGGGGTTGGTGACGGTGAACTCCATCGGTCCGTCCGGTCCGCTGGCGCCCAGTTCGGACACCACCGATGGCTCGGTGGCGATCCTGAGCCCGGGCAATGAGGTGCTCATCGCCCCCGCCATGGACACCCGCGTGCTCGACGTGGCCAACGGCGGCACCTCTTCAGCGGTGGCGAACCTGTCGGGGATGCTCACCCTGGCCCTGCAGAAATGGCCCGACGCCACCGGGAACCAGATCATGCAGTCGCTGGTGGCCAATACCCGCGACTCGGACGGCACCGCCACCCTCGACGAGGGCCACGAACGCGGCTTCGGGGTGGTTGACCTCACCAAGCTGCTTGCCGTTGACCCCACCGGGTACCCCGACGTCAATCCGATCCTCGACCAGGAGGTCACCCGCGCCGCCGAGCACGGCGAGACCGCCGACATGTACGACGCGCAGTGCGCGGCCGATTCCGCCCAGACCACCGAATACCAGTTCGGCGACGTCACCATGAAGGTGCCCTGCCAGGCCGGCCAGTTCAAGCAGGAACTGGTGCGCCAACAGGACGCCTGGGCGGCGGTGCAACAGTGCCGTGCCGACGGCGGAGCCGACTGCATGAGGCTGTCGGCCACCAACACCGCGCCGGCGGTGAGCAAGCAGGCCGGCGCGGTGCAGGCCCCCGCGGCGCCCGTCCGCACGTCCACCCATGCGGGTGTCTGGGTCGCGGCCGCCACCGGCGCACTAGCAGTCGTTGCGGTGGCCACCGGCGGTGTGATCCTGCATCGACGCCGACGCTCGTCCCACTGAGGCGGGGGAGGGTCGCCTGTCTGATTCCCGAGCGGTGCAGTGCTGGTGGGGACCCACCCCCCGGAAGAAGATGCTGAGAAAGGCCCGCACCCTCTGCGGCCGAACCGGAACCGGCCTAGCGTGAAGGCGTTGCTTCATTGCGGCGATGGCGCCGCAAGGGTCCGAAAGGGGCAGGGTCATGGTCCTGTTGGCAATAGTGAATCTGGCAGCGGCGGTGCTTCTCATCGCGATGGGCGTCCTGGGTCAGCGGCACGCCCTGCCGCGCAATGGCTGGGCGGGCATCCGCACCGCCACCACGATGACCAATGACGACACCTGGGACGCGGCTCATGTGGCGGCGGCCCCGGCGTTCGTGATCGGCGGCCTGGTGCAGTTGCTGCTGGCCGCCACCGCACTGGTGCTCGCCGGCAACGACGACCTGAACGGCGCCGGCGTCGCCATCGTGTTCACGGTCGTCTGGCTGGTGACGCTCACCGCAGCGGTCGCGATGGCCGCCGTCGTCGGCGTCCGGGCGTCGAAGGCGGTGCTCGTGCGCCAGCAGCAGCAACTGGTGGCAGTCGGCGCGCACGGCCATTCCGCCAGCGCCTCCGACGAGGTGCTGGGCGCCGAACCGCCCGGTGAGTGGATCAGCCGCGATCCCGCCCGCACGGTGGCGGCGATCGTGATGGCGCTGGTGCCGGCCGCGCTGATGATGGTGTTGCGGTCGTCGGTGTTCGCCGACCTGCCCGCCAAGGTGCCGCAGCACTGGGGGCTCAGCGGCCCACCGGACGCCTGGGTGTCGAGCAATACCGCGTTCTGGTTGGGGTTCGTCGCCGCCTGCGTGCTGGGGGTCGCGGCCATTTCCGTGCTGCTCGTCGCACGCACCGCGCGGGCCCGCCGCGGCTACTACTCGTTGTTCACGATCATGGCGTTCATCGCCAGTGGCGGATGGCTCGCCTCGGCCCTGTACGGCATCGGCATCGCGATCGGCGGCTGGCAGAGCGGCCTGATCATCGCGGCTGCGGCCGTGCTCGGGCTCGTCGCCCGCTACATCGTGCCTGACGCCTGATCCCACCGGGCACCTGATCGTCCCGGTCAACGATGCACACGAGTTGGGGGCGGGTGAAGCACCGTCAACGATGCTTCACCCGCCCCCATCCTCACGTGGCTTCGCGCGCCTCAGTCGTCCTCCTCGGACCACTCGGCGTCGCGCACATCGGACTCCGGCTGCGGTGCCGGCTGTTCCTCGTCGACAACCTGCTCGGGGCCGGGCAGTTCGGGCAGGCGGCGCGGGGCGAACACATCGCGGGCATAGCTCGCCACGGTCCAGGTGAACCAGCCATCGGTCGCCATGCCGACGCCGCCGCCCACCAGGGGGATCCGCTTGCTCATCATGGCCAGGGTCTGCTTGCCGCCCGAACGGCCCACCAGGGTGGCCAGCACCTGCTCGGCAATGCGTTGTTCCAGCGCCGAATCCAGCACGGGGGCCGTGGCGACGCCCAGCGGGGTGCTCGGCAGCTTGCCGGCAGCCACCAGGTCGTCCACGTCATGGCGTCCCAGCAGGGTCATCCAGATCGCCTCGCGCACCCGCAGGTCCGACAGGTCGTAGCCGCGCAGGTGGGCGATGGTGGCCACCATGCGCGTCTGCACCACGGCCACGGCGGCCAGGTTCGCGGGGATGGCGGCAATCGCGGTGACCACGCCACCAAGGTTGGTGACGAAGCCCTGCGCGCCGGCCATCGCGACGTGATTGCGCACCAGCGCGTCGAGGGCCGCCTCGACATCTCCGGTCTTGTGCTCCAGGGCATGCCCGGCGGCCATGCGCGCCCCCGGCAACGGACCCACGCCGTCGATGGCATAGTCCGCCAACCGGCGCAGCAGGTTCGCTGATGGTCCGGGGGCAATGGTGGGGGCCATGGCAACGACCGTGGCGCCGATTGCACCGACGGTCGAACCCGTGTTTGACCTCTTACGAGTGGGCATGGATACCTCCTGTCCAGCTCCCTCCAACGTAGTCGCACCGCCAATCCTCGGCAGCAGTAGGCGCCACCCAGATCGCCCTGATCGAGCGCGGACCGGCCGATCCCCGGCGCAGGTGGCGGCCATGCCGCATGTCCATCCGCCACACATCCCGCCCGTCGAGCGTCTCCTTCCGTCCGGCATCCCTGCCGGCGCCGATCCGGCCACCTGCACAGATCCGGGCGATCGGCGGGCAGGCGCGCCTGCTGGCGTCGCCCGTGGGAGTGGGTGGCCCGGCGCTACTGTTGGCGCACGGATATGGGGCATGCACACATGCAGGTCCCATCCCATCGACGATTCATGGTCACCGACGTCCCAGCCGGTGGGCACCTGCTGCACCGGTTCAGGCCCCAGTGGTCTCGGGCCCCAGTGATGGAGCCGGGCCGGGCGGGGCCGACAGGGCTGGCCGCGGACAAGATCAGACCGACAAGGCACGACCACACAGGCAAGACCAGGCGAATGAAAAGGGTGAGGAGGACGAGATGGGCGAGACGGCAAGGCTCGAAATCGACGGCGAGGTCTATGAGCTCCCGGTGGTGCAGGGTACTACGGGTGAGAAGGCCATCGACATCAGCAAGCTGCGCAACACCACCGGCCTGATCACCCTCGACGAGGGTTACGCCAACACCGGCTCATGCCGTTCGGCGATCACCCACATCGACGGTGAGAAGGGCGAGCTCAGCTATCGCGGCATCCCCATCGAGACGCTCGCCGAGCACTCCACCTTCATCGAGACCGCCTGGCTGGTGATCTTCGGACGCCTGCCCACCGAGTTGGAGCGCGAGCACTTCAGCGAGCTGCTCAGCCAGAACGCGGCGCTGCACACCCAGATGCGCGCCCACTTCGCGGCCTTCCCCGAGCAGGCCCACCCGATGGCGATCCTGTCGGCCATGATCAATGCGATCTCCACCCACGACCGTCCCAAGATCGCCCCCGACGACGACGCGACCCTCGAGCGCTACGCGGCCAACCTGATGAGCAAGGTGCGCACGATTGCCGCCGGCTCGTACAAGACCTCGATCGGCGAGCCGCTGATCTACCCGCGCCGCGACCTGCTCTACACGCAGAACTTCCTGCACATGATGTTCTCGCTGCCCTACCAGGAATATGAGGCGAGCCCGCAGGCCGTCCACGCGCTCAACCTGTTCTGGCTGCTGCATGCCGACCATGAGCAGAACTGCTCCACGTCCACCGTGCGCATGGTCGCCTCCGGTGAGGCGAACCTGTACGCCTCGTGCTCGGCCGGCGTGGTGGCGCTGTGGGGTGGACGCCATGGTGGCGCCAATGTGGCCACGGTGCAGATGCTGCAGCGCATCCGCAATGAGGGGCTGAGCCCCAAGCAGTTCCTGGCGCAGGTGAAGGACAAGGAGTCCAACATCCGCCTGTCGGGCTTCGGGCACCGCATCTACAAGAGCTACGACCCGCGCGCCCGGCTGCTCGAGAAGGCCGCCACCGAGCTGCTGGACGCCACCGACAGCAAGGACCCGTTGCTGCCGCTGGCCCAGGAGCTGGCCGCCGAGGCGCTCAGCGACGACTACTTCGCCGAGCGTTCGCTGTACCCCAACGTCGACTTCTACTCCGGGGTGATCCTGCGCGCAGTGGGCATCCCGCTCAATATGTTCACCGTGATGTTCGCGATCGGACGCATGCCCGGCTGGATCGCCAACTGGCGTGAGATCAACAACGACCCCAACGGACGCATCTACCGTCCGCGTCAGGTGTACACGGGCCCGCCCTATGTGCAGTGGCGCGAGTACGCCGACCGCATCTCCCAGCCCGGCGAGTAATCGGGCGACGGGGGGGGGTACTTGGAGCCGAAAGGCGTCCCGGTGCTATGGCACGCGGGCCCGGATGGCTGAGGGATTCTCTCAGGTTTGTCACAGGTTCACTGGATCCTGCACGCTCACAACCACGGGAAACGCGCTCCGGGAAGTCCAGTTCCTGAGAAAACTGAGCCAAAGTTTTGGTTTTTCTCAGGTTTGGGTTCATAGTGGTGGACATGTCAAAGACACTCTCTCGGATCGCATCCGTCGCTTCGGTTGCCGCGCTCGCCGGCAGCATCACCGTCATCGCCGGGCAGAACGCGTCCGCCGACAGCGTGAACTGGGACGCAGTCGCAGCCTGCGAGTCGGGCGGCAACTGGGGTACCAACACCGGGAACGGCTACCAGGGTGGCCTGCAGTTCTCGTCCAGCACCTGGAACGCATACGGTGGCGGCCAGTACGCCTCCAGCGCCAACCAGGCCTCGCGTGACCAGCAGATCGCGGTCGCCGAAAAGGTCCTCGCCGGTCAGGGCATTGGTGCATGGCCCGTGTGCGGCGCCAACGCCGGTTCCGCCGGCTCCTACACGTCAACCAACACCGGTGGCACCGCTGCTTCGACCAGCAACGCGGCCAGCTCCACCACCCGCAGCACCGCTCGCACCGAGTCCACTTACACTCCTGCGCGCGCTGCCTCCACCGGTGGCAACTACACCGTCCAGTCGGGCGACACGCTGAGCACCATCGCAGCTGCCCATGGCACCACCTGGCAGGCCCTGTACGCGGCCAACAAGTCCAACATCACCGATGCCAACCTCATCTACGCGGGCGAGACCCTCAACGTCTGATCCTCACCCCCGCACGTTCGTAAGTCCCCCCGAATCAACCACTGAACGTCCATAGCGTCCGGTAGGGCCTCGCAGTCTCTGGCTGCGGGGCCCTCACCATGTCCGGGGTCCCGCAGCCCCTTGTCGCGGGCGGCGCGGGCCCTGCCACCGTTCGCGGGGTGCGTGGCCCCGGGACCGATGGACGTCAGCCTGCCGGTGGCGGTGGGCGGCTTGATAGCCTGCTCGCGTTGGTCGAATGGCCCCTGAACGTGCGATCAGGGGTGGCCACCGATGATGTTGCGGGAGATCACCCCCAAGAAGGACGTGCACCATGACGCAGGACAACAGCGGATCTGCCGAGAAGCCCTTCCGGCTCGGCACGAACTACCAGGTGGAGACCCCACTGGGCCACGGCGTGATCGGCACCACCTGGCGGGGCACCGGCGTGGGTGGCGCAGAGCTCGCCTTCACCGTGCTCAACAAGCGATTCGCCTCGAACCCGCAGGTGGTGCGCCATCTGCTGGCACAGCGTCCCGTGCTCGCCACCGTGCGCGGCGATCACGTGGTGCCGGTGGTCGACATGGTTGCCGACGCCGATGTGGTGGCGGTGGTCTCGCCCTATATCAAGGGCACCGACCTGCGCTCCCGCCTCGACGACGAGGGCACGCTGCCGCCCGCCGAGGCCTGCCGCATCATCTCCGAGACGGCCCAGGGCCTGGCGACGCTGCACGCCACCGGCCTGACCCATCGCGATGTGAAGCCCAGCAACATCCTGCTCGACGACACCCAGCAGCCCGCCTCGGCCAAGGTCACCGACTATGCCGTCGGCGGCATCGTCGAGGAATGGGCCGGCGGCGGCCACTCGGCCGTGCTGGCCAGCACCCCGGCCTATCTGTCGCCCGAGGTGATCGCCGGCGATCCGGTGACCGTCCAGTCCGACATGTATGCCCTGGGCGTGGTGCTCTACGAGTCGCTGTGCGGCGTGACCCCCTTCGCGCCGCTGCAGCCCGAGGGCACGATGCAGGCCATCCTCACGCTCGACCCCGGCCGTCCACGCGGCGTGGACGACGCCCTGTGGGAAGTGCTGTCGATGCTGCTCAACCGCGATCCGCGCCAGCGTGGCAGCGCGGACGCCCTGTCGTGGCGACTGTCGGAGCTGCAAAATGCCCTCGCGGACGCCCCGAAGCTGCCGAGGTTGGACGTCTCCCCGCCGCCGAGTCCCCTGCCGCAGGTAATGGCCTTCCCGGGCGCGGCGCCCACCACGGCCCCCCACGTTGTGGGTCAGGAACCCGATGTGAACCAGGCTGGCGCAGACCAGTTGGCCGCACGGGATGGGGCCACCCGCGGGTCGGCCGCCGGTGTTTTGTCAGCCGGTGCGGTGATCGGTGCGGCGGCCGCAACAGTGGTGCCGGCGCAGCAGGCCGCCGCGCAGCCTGCTCAGGCCACATCAGGTCCGTCTGACGGGGCTCAGGTTGCTGGCGGCCAAGCGGTCCCGGGGCAGGCCGGTCTCGCCGAAGGCCAGTCCGGCCCCGCCCAGAACCAGAGTGGCCAGGGTCAACCCGTCCAGGGTCAGCCGGGTCAGCAGACCAGCCCCCAGTCAGGTGTCTCGGGACAGGCCCCCGTGCAGCCCGCATCCGACCAGCCGGCCCCGCGTCAGGGTGCCGCGTCCCAGCCCGGCGGGGCCTCCCAACCCGGCGGGGCCCCACAGGATTCACCGGCCCAGCAGCCAGCAGCGGCGCTTGCCGCGCAGCAGGCCCCTACCCAGGAGCTGCCCGCGCAGCCTGCGGCCCAGGTGAGTGGATCGCAGACCCCGCCGCCCGTGCCGCCGGCGCCGCAGCGCGCCCATCCCGAGCCCGAACCCCAGCGCGGTCGGCCCCTGCGTCGTCGTCCCAAGTTCATTGTCGGCCTGGTTCTCGTGATCGTCCTCGGACTGGCTGCTGCCGCAGCCATCGCGGTGGCCGTGACGCGGCTGAGCTCGTCGTCAAGCTCGTCGTCGGCGTCGCAGTCGAGCGTGACGCCCACGCCCAGTGAGACGCCCACCCCGACCCCCACTCCGACTCCCACGCCGACTCCTGAGGTCTGGCCGCCCGACGCCAATGCGGTGATCTGCACCTCCGGCGGCACGATGGCCGTCAAGCGCGGCACCACCTATTGCACCTTCGGCACCACCGTGCAGCAGGCATTGGCTGCCGGCACCCTCACGGCGCCCAGCGCGGCACCGGGTGCGGCTGGCACTCCGGCCACGGGCACCACGCCCGCTGCGGGTGGGCCCACGGTGTCGTTGCGCAATACACAGACCGGCACCTCGGTGGCGGTCAGCTGCACCTCCGGTGCCACCATCACGACCTGCTCGGGCAACGACGGATCAGTGGTGTGGGTGCGCAGGTAGCCCGGCGGTGTATCTTGCCCAGCTAGGTGTTGGTCCCCGTCACGCGGCCGAATGTCGTGTCATGGGGGCCTTTCGCCTATGATGGACATGCTTGAACGCACAATCATCAAGCAGGGTCTTACGCGCCAGCCAGTGGTTGGCGCCCCATAAGCAGCGCCGTGGTCGCGAGACAACGTCGTGAGAGCGGGTCGTTTGTCCAACTAGTCGGGGGGACTGTTGGACGGGCGGCCCGTTCGGTCCGTCATGGGTCCCTGGGGCGGGTCTGCCGTGCGGTCTGTCAGAGGCGTTGGGGCGGGTTCCCCGTCCCGTGTGTCAGAGGCTTGGGGCGGGTTCCCCGTCCCGTCTGTCAGAGGCCCTGAGGACGGGTCTCCCGTCCGGTTTGTCAGAACCCAGTGCCACACTGGAAGCATGCTTGCCCATGTCTTCGGTCCCGAGGCCAGCTGGCCCAGCCAGGACCTCGTGGGCTTCACCGAGCAGATTGACGCCGGCCTCACGATGGCCGCCTATGCCTCGGGCCTGTTCCCGATGCCCCTGCACGAGTCCGACTTCCACGGCATGGGCTGGTGGTCGCCGATGCAGCGCGGCATCATCCCGTTGCCGTCCCTGCGCGTCAGCCATTCGCTGCGGCAGGCCCTGCGCCGCTATCGCACCACCATCGACACCTCCTTCGACGAGGTGTTGGCCGGCTGTGCCGACCCCACGCGTCCCGGCAGTTGGATCGACGACGACGTGAAGGCCATCTACACCGGGCTGTTCGAGCGCGGCGTGGTGCACTCCGTGGAGACCTGGGACGACGACAACCGCCTGGTCGGCGGCCTGTACGGGGTGGGCCTGCGCGGATTGTTCGCCGGCGAATCCATGTTCCACGACCGCGAGCACGGCCGCGATGCGTCCAAGGTGGCCCTTGTGCGGCTGGTGGACACGCTGTCGGCGCGTCCCGACGGCAAGGCCCTGCTCGACACCCAGTGGTTGACGCCCCACCTGGCGAGCCTGGGTGGAGTGGAGATCCCGCGGCACCGCTATTTGGAACTACTCGACGACGCGCTGGATGCCCCCGAGACAGCCTGGCCGGCGCCGGGCGTGTTCACGCGTGGCCGGGCCCTGCCCCCGGCGCAAGGAGGTTCCCATGCCTGAGCTGCCCCAGGTGGAGGCCCTGGCCGATTTCCTGCGCACCGATCTGGTGGGTTCGGTGATCGAACGCCTCGAGGTGGGCGCGATCAGCGCGCTGAAGACCTTTGACCCGCCGCCCGATGCGCTGGTGGGCCGCACCGTCACCGCCATCAACCGCTTCGGCAAGCACCTCGACGTGGATGCCGGGGGCCTGCACCTGGTGTTCCACCTGGCGCGGGCCGGCTGGCTGGTGTGGCGCGAGAAGGTGCCGTCCACCGTGATCAAGCCGGGCAAGAGCCGCATCGCGCTGCGGGTGCGGCTGCAGGGTGGCGCCGGCTTCGACCTCACCGAGGCCGGCACGCAACGCAAGCTGGCCGTGTGGATCGTGCGCGACCCCCAGCAGGTGCCGTCGATCGCCAGCCTGGGGCCCGATCCGATGGCGCCCGGGTTCACGCCGGCGGTGTTCCGGCAGATCCTGGCAGGGGCCGGGCGCGCCCAGTTGAAGGGCATCCTGCGTGACCAGCACGTGATTGCCGGCATCGGCAACGCCTACAGCGACGAGATCCTGCACGATGCAAAGTTGAGCCCCTTCAAGCCGGCCGCCAACCTGACCGATGACGAGGTCGAGCGGCTGTATGCCGCCATCCGCGACGGCCTGGCCGCCGCCACCGAGCGGGCGCGGGGGTTGGCCGCCAGGGACATCAAGGCCGACAAGCGCGCCCAGCTGCGCATCCATGGCCATGCCGGCGATCCCTGCCCCGTGTGCGGCACGCCGATCGCGTCGGTGAACTTCGCCGACTCGTCGCTGCAGTACTGCCCGGTGTGCCAGACCGGCGGCAAGAAGCTGGCCGATCGGCGCATGAGCAAGCTGCTCAAATAGCGCTGGCGGTGCTGTCGGGCGGCGGATGTGGCGGGCGGTGGGTGTGGCGGGCGGTGGGTGTGGCGGGCGGTGGGTGTTTCGGCCGGAGGATGTTCCGGGCAGTGGATGTCTCGCGCAGCAGGTGCGCTGGCCAGCAGGCGTGCCCGGGTGGGGCCGGTGTGGCGCGCGTTCGCCCCGGGGGCGTTCGGCCTTGTCGTGGCGGCCATTGTGCTTGTGACGAAGCCGGCGCCGCGCGAGGGATTAGTTGTGCGCGAATGGGCCCGCGAGTGGGGGCGTCCTCGTAGGATGCCGAGCAAGGAGGTCACCATGACCGAGACAATGATGCCCGGAAACCAGACCACTGAGATCCCCGAAGCCCGCCCCGTGCCGTTCGCGCGCGCGATCGGTCCGTTCGTGCTGGCCATGGATATCGGGTCGACGTCCACCCGCGCGGCGCTCTACGACGCGATGGCGCGTCCCGTGCTCGAGCAGAACGCAGTGGCCGAGCACCACTTCGTGGAGGGTGCCGACGGCACCTCGGAGATCGACGCCGACCAGATGGCCGATGAGGTGGCCGAGGTGATCACCGGGGCGCTGGCAGGTTTGGAGGCCGGCACCGTGTCTGCCGTGTCGATGGACACCTTCGCGGCGTCCCTCATCTGCGTTGACGCGCGGGGCAAGGCGTTGAGCCCGTGTATGACCTACGCCGATTCCCGTTCGGCACCGCAGCTGGCCGAGCTGCGCAAGGTGCTCGACCTGGATGAGGCGCAGCAGGCGGTCGGCGTCCGGCTGCACACCAGTTACCATCCGCCGCGCCTGCTGTGGATCAAGCAGAACCATCCGGAGATCTGGGAGCACACGGCGAAGTTCGTCTCGCTGGGTGAATATGTGTTCACCAAGTTGGCCGGCGTTGACGCCTGCGCCACCTCGACGATGGCCTGGGCGGGCATGCTCAACCGCCATTCGGGCAAGATCGATGAGTATCTGCTGAAGAACACGGATACGCGGGCCGAGCAGTACGCCGACATCGTTGATCCCGATCAGCCCCAGGTGGCGGATCGGGCGCTGGCCGATGACCGCTGGCCGGCGTTGGCGGGAGCGAAGTGGTTCCCCACGATTCCCGACGGCTATGCGTCGAATATCGGTGTGGGCGCTGTGGGCGCTGAGACGGTGGCGCTGTCGGCGGCGACGTCGGGTGCCATGCGTGTGATCGTGCCCGGCACGCCCGAGAAGCTGCCCTCGGGGCTGTGGGCCTATCGGGTGTCGCGTCACGAGTCGATCGTGGGCGGGGCGCTCAACGATGTGGGACGCGTGATGACCTGGCTCATCACGACTTTTGCGCCGATCGACGCCGCCGAGCGCGATACGGCGTTGCGCGCGGCACCGCGTCCGGATACGCCACTGGTGTTGCCCTTCCTTACTGGTGAGCGGGCAACCGGCTGGTCGGGCAATGCGCGGGCGGTGTTCTGCGGTGTTACCGCGGCCAGCACGCCCTGGGATATGTGGCGCGGCACGGTGGAGGGCGTCGCGATCAGTTATCGGCGCATCTTCGAGCAGCTGAGCAGCATCGACGGGAACATCAAGCGCATCCTGGCATCGGGTGGGGTGACGCATCACTTCCCGGCGACGCTCGACGTGATCACCAATGCGCTGGGGTATCCGGTGCATGTGGTGAATATGGAGCGCATGACCATGCGCGGCACCGCCATGATGGCGCTGAGCGTGATCAATCCCGACGGCCAGTTCGCCACCGCGCCGCAGCACTCGGTGAACAATCCCGATCCCTCGCAGGCGCCCTATTACGACGATCTGCGCAAGCGCTTCGAGGAGGTCTACGACGAGGTGATTGCCGGTAAGGAGTAGGGGTGTGCCGGTGATTCGGACTTTGAGGGCTTAAGCAGCTTTACGGGCTTCACGATCCAGCATCTGCCTAATGTCCCGTGGGGATTCATCGGCATTGAGCCGCCGGATCACCGACCATCCATGAAGAGTTTTCCCCAAATCGCTGGGGAGGAGTCCCGCCTCGCGGAAAAGTGATGCCTTCTTGGCCTGCGTTGTTTGAACTCCTGCGGCTATCCATGCATCCTTCTCGACCTCAGCGAACCCAAAGAAGGACCATGAGGCGCTTGCCCAGGCCATGGCAACGTCATCGGTTGTCTCTCGGAGGCCACCATCATGAGCTGATTCAGTCCGAAATGGTTCGAAACGGTCCCGGCGGCGGAGTACCGGCTCGCCATGGAAGCGAGAGCCTAGGACTGCTTGGCTCGTTCCTCGTGTATTACGGGTCGGCGCGGTGCCTCGTCGCTCCCATTGGGGGATCGGCTTGATCGGAGCGGGCGTCTGCGGCTCATCAAGCTCCGCACGAATCTGATTAACGGTGGGGCTCTCAAGCGTTCGTTTGCGGGGGGACTCGACGAATTCTCCGATAGTGTGCGCCGCAGCCATGATCTCTTCCACTGGGCGGTGAAGTTGTTGCGCCAGTTCTTGCGCGCTCACGCGTCTGGGTGGATCAGGGCTGTGGAGCTTGGACTGAAAGGCCATTTCGATCTCCTAGCAGTATGCCGACGCCACCGATTATATCGAACGCATGGACGATAACCGGGTCAGCTCCCGTTGTAGCCGGTGGCGCGGCCCCGCCTTAGTCCCAGTCCCGCACGTCCTTCAACAATCCGGCATAACGGTCGAAGAATGCCTGCAGCTTGGCCAGCACTCGATCCTTCAGCTGCTCGTGGTTGTTGGTCTTCGAGAACCGTGAGGCGGGCGGCAGGATGCGCGTGACCGCAGTGCCCGTTGTGGTGATTGCCCCATCGATGAAGGCGTCATGCATGAAACGCCGCGTGGGTTCTGGCCTGAGTCTCTCCTCGGCGATGATCTCTTCGAGTTCAGCGTCGCGGTGGCCTTCGACGAATTCGCGCCATTCCTGGCCGACGTGGGAGTCGACATTGAGGGAGTCAACGAAGGCGTTGATCAGGTCGAGCTTGTTACGCAGGGTGGGGCTGGCGCTGGCATCCCGGTTTATCTTGGCGCGGATTTCGTTGATCTCCTTGTCGCGCGGCCCGTCCTTCACCTCGAGGTACTGCTGGGCCAGCATGAGGATGTAGTCAACATTCACCTCCACCTGGCGCACGAGTTCGATCTCGAAGACCACGTCGTCGTCAATCGATTCCTTCTCGGCGTCAAGATGACTCACGAACTCGTCGCGCAGCGTGAGATAGCGGCTCTGGTAGTCAGCCATCTCACGTTGGGTCAGCAGTTCCTGTCCCTCGAACTCATCGAACACGCTGAGGATGTTGATCGTGCGCAGGAGCGCACCAAACTGCCTGATGAACTCCTTCTTGGCGTCTTCCCCGATGATCGGTTCCCCGTTCGGGAACTGGGTCAGCAGGTCGTGCGTGATCTCCTGATATTGCGCGTAGTAATGCCCGAACGGCATCAGCAGCACCACGCCGCCAGCATCCTCATCGCCGAAGAGCCTCAATGCCTCGTCGGTCTCATCTTGGAGGTCACGGAAGCAGACGACGTTGCCGAAGGCCTTCACCGAGTTGAGGATGCGGTTGGTCCGGGAGAAGGCTTGGATAAGGCCGTGCTGGCGCAGGTTCTTGTCTACCCACAGGGTGTTGAGCGTTTTGGCGTCGAAGCCGGTGAGCAGCATATTCACCACGATCGCCATATCGAGCTCACGGTTCTTCAACCGCCGCGTGACGTCCTTGTAGTAGTCACCGAACTGCTGGGGACTGGTGTCGTAGCTGGTGGCGAACATCGCGTTGTAGTCGGCGATGGCATCGTCGAGGAAGTCGCGCGACGACTGGTCCAGGCTTCCGGTCTCGAAGTCCTCTTCACCGAGCAAGCCGTCGGGCTGGGCCTCGTTGGGAGCGAAGCTGTAGAGCAGTGCGATCTTCAGCGGCTCGCTGGTGGCAGGCAGCTCGGCCCGGCGCGCCTTGAAGGCCGCGTAGTAGCGCTTGGCGGCTTCGATCGAGGCCGTGGCAAACAGCGAGTTGAATCCCCGGACCCGCCGTTCCTTAAGCGAATAAGACTGCTGGCGCTTGGTCTTCTGGTCGAAGTGGCTCAGCACATAGTCGACCACCCCATTGATCCGCTTCGGATTGAGCAGCGCGGCCTCGCTGTTGATGCCTGCCACCTGCTCATCGACGATCCCGGCCTTCACCTTGATCGTGTCGACATAGTCCACGTGGAAGGGCAGCACATTCCGGTCGTCGATGGCGTTGACGACCGTGTAGAGGTGCAGCCGGTCGCCAAAGATCTGCTCGGTGCTGCGCATTGCTGGCGACCCGGCAGAGCTTGAGTTCTGGGCAAAGATCGGCGTGCCGGTGAATCCGAAGATGTGGTAATTGCGGAAGGTCTTGGTGATCGCCTCGTGCATGGCGCCGAACTGGCTTCGGTGGCATTCGTCGAAGATGATCACCGTGTGGCCGTCGTAGACGCGGCTGTCAGGGTTCTTTCCGATGTAGCGCGAGAGCTTCTGGATGGTGGTGATGATGATCTTGGCTGTGGGATTGTCGAGTTGGCGCTTGAGCTCGCGGGTCGATGCGTTGGAGTTCACCGCGCCCTTCTGGAAGCGCTCATATTCGACCATCGTCTGGTAGTCGAGGTCTTTGCGGTCGACCACGAACAGCACCTTGTCGATGGTGGGCATATCGATGGCCAGCTGCGCCGTCTTGAAGCTGGTGAGCGTCTTGCCCGATCCGGTGGTGTGCCAGATATACCCACCAGCCCTGACCGTGCCCACCTGGCGTGCGTTGGTGGAGGTCTCAATGCGGTTGAGGATTCGCTCGGTGGCCGCAATTTGGTACGGACGCATCACCAACAGCTTGTTGTCAGAATCAAAGACGCAGTAGCGGGTGAGAATCGCCAGCAAAGTGTGGCTGGAGAAGAAAGTGCGCGTGAATCCGACCAGATCGGTGATGGCCTTATTGGTGGCGTCGGCCCACCAACTGGTGAATTCGAAGGTGTTGGACACCTGGCTGCGCGACCGGCTGGAGCCCGCGGCCTGGTCAACGTGAGTGGCGCGGGTGGTGTTGGAGTAGTACTTGGTGAAGGTGCCATTGCTGATCACGAATAGCTGCACATATTCGTAGAGGCCCGAGTCGGCCCAGAAGCTGTCGCGCTGGTAACGGTTGATCTGGTTGAAGGCCTCGCGGATGGCAACGCCTCGGCGCTTGAGCTCCACCTGCACCATCGGCAGGCCGTTCACCAGGATGGTGACGTCGTAGCGGTTGGACCGCGCGCCCGAATCGGTGGCGTATTGGTTGATCACCTGCAGGCGATTGTTGTGGATCTGGTCCTTGTCGAGCAGGAGAATGTTCTTGTCGGTGCCGTCGTCGCGGTGCAGCAACTGGATGTGCTCGCGCTGGATGCGGCGGGTCTTCTCAACGATGCCGTCGCGGCTTCCTGCAATTGACTCGGCGAAGAAACGGGCCCATTCGTCGTCGCTGAAGGTGACCTGGTTGAGTGCTTCGAGCTGCGCCCGCAGGTTCGCGACAAGCCCGTCGGAGCTGTGAATCGGCAAGTATTCATAGGCCTGCTCCTGCAGGAGCTTGATGAAGTGTGCTTCAAGGGCAGCTTCGCTCTCATAGCCCTGATCATCGTCGGAGGGCTCAGGAACATATTGGGCAACGACGGTGCGTTCGTTGCTGACGGCGATCGGTGCGTAGCGTGGAGCCGCATAGGAATCGGTCATGACTTCAGCTCCTTGAAGGTAAGCAACTTGTCTCTGTAGTACTCGTACTGCTGACGACGTGCGTTAAGTTCGGCTGGGAGCCCCGAGGTGAGGCCGTTAACGAGGGTGTCAAAGGAATCTAGAGTGCGTCCGATCGCGCGTTGTCTATCCAATGGAGGGATAGGGATCATCAATTTCCCGAATCTCGTGCGGGACACGTTAAAGCGAGTCACCCCCGCTGCAGCCTTAGGAATCTCCTTGCGGAAGGCTCGGGAGCGAAAGACATGAGATAGATAGGGGAGGTCCAGGCCGTCAGTATGGGAAGGTCTCAGGCCAAAACAGAAGCTATTAAGGAATAGATTGGCCTCAGGTTGCCCCCGAATAACCGATGACGTAGCGCATTCGTTCAGGTTCTCGGAGGAAAGGGTGAACAGAATATCGCCATGTTGAACTCTGTTTTGGCGCTCATCTGGGCCGATGGAAACGTGGCGCGTATCAGTTAAGTCAGTTGTCGGGTTCTGGAACACATTCATATAGGGGATAAAGAGAGACTCTCCTCGATCAAAGTCGCTCTTGGTCTTCCCGGTCAGTCCCGAGTAAAAGATGCCCGTATCATTCAACGTGACCCACCTGATCTGCGAGGGGGGGGTCTCGTTGAATGACAGTAACTGGTCGCGGTAGTACTCGTACTGCGCGCGGCGAGCTTCCAGCTCCGCTTCCAGCTCCGCTTCCAGCTCCGCTTCCAAGTCTGTGAATGTGTCCAGAATCTTTACGATCTCATGCTGCACCACGAGCGGGGGGACAGGGATCCCAATTCTATTAAGGATGGTCTGGGTGAGACTCGGGACGCCCCCGGCTTGATTCATTTCTTCGAGATGAAGGGTCGCCAGGTAGTAATAGAAGAATTTTGGATTCAGTTCGGGGCCGATCTCGGTGTAAAAAATCGTGTCAACGGTCCAAAAAGGCGTGTCAACAAAGTAGAGCTTGTTCAGTGATCCCTTTCGGGGGATGAGGACGGACGGTCCGGCGAACGCCGCGGTATCCACATGCGCCATCACGCCGCCGGTGCCGAATACCGGGACGGTACCGATGCCCAAGTGTTTGTAGTCTTTGCCGTTCCGGATTCGGGTGACTTCACCTAGGGGGCGGAACGGGACTCCATCCGGACACAGCCGCTCGACCAGCTCCTCAACCCGGCTCACTGTGCGTCCTCCAGGTCGGCCACGATCGCATCGATCTGGGTGCGCAGCTCCAATTGCCGGGCCACGATCTTGGCGATGCGGGCGTTCAACTCGGTGATGTCGATCTTCTCCGTGGTGTCCTCGGGCTGCACATAGGACGACACCGACAGGTTGTAGTCGTTGTCGGCGATCTCTGAGGCAGGAACCAGCTTGGCAAAATAGTCGGCATCTTCCCGTGCTGTGAAGACGTCGAGGATCTTCTGGCGGTTCGCGTCATCAAGCTTGTTCTTGTTGCCGGGGCGCACGAACTCGGCCGAGCCGTCAATGAACAGCACGGAGTTGTCACGCTTCGACTTCTTCAACACGATGATGCAGGTGCCGATCGTGGTGCCGAAGAACAGATCCGGGGGCAGCTGGATCACCGTGTCGACGAAGTTGTTGTCGATCAGGTACTTGCGGATCTTGCGTTCAGCGCCACCGCGGTAGAGCACGCCGGGGAACTCGACGATCGCCGCCGTGCCGTTGACGGCCAGCCAACTGAGGATGTGCATCGTGAAGGCCAGGTCGGCCTTCGACTTGGGTGCCAGCACACCGGCCGGGGAAAACCGCGGATCATTGATGAGCGTCGGATTGTCGTTACCAGCCCAATGGATCGAATAGGGCGGATTCGACACGATCGCCTCGAACGGCTCCTCGTCCCAGTGCTTCGGCTCGGTGAGCGTGTCACCCAGGGCGATGTCGAAGTCGGAGTAGTTGATGCCGTGCAGGAACATGTTGATGCGGCACAGGTTGTAGGTGGACAGGTTGATCTCCTGCCCGAAGTAGCCCTTGCGTACACCACCCTGCCCAAGCACCTGCCCGAACTTCAACAGCAGCGAGCCCGAACCGCACGCGGGGTCGTACACCTTGTTCACGTGGGTCTTGCCGACCACCGTGATGCGGGTGAGCAGCTCGGACACCTCCTGGGGTGTGTAGAACTCCCCGCCCGACTTGCCGGCGCTGGAGGCATACATCGTCATGAGGTATTCGTAGGCGTCGCCGAACAGGTCAATCGTGTGCTCGCCGAAGTTGCCCAGGGGTAGATCACCCACCGCGTCGAGCAGCTTCACCAGCTTCTCATTGCGCTGCATCACCGAGTTGCCGAGCCGGTTGCTGTTCACGTCGAGGTCATCGAACAAGCCCTTCAGATCGCCCTCCGACGACGTGTCGGCCGCCGAATTCTCGATATTGGCGAAGGCATTGGCGAGCGTCTCATTGAGGTTCGGGTTGTGCGGGGCGTCGCGGCGCACGTTCTCGAAAAGGTCGGAGGGCAGGATGAAGAAGCCCTTCTCATCCACCGTCTCCCGCAACGCCATCGCAGCATCGGAATCGGGGAGGTCGGCGTAGTTGAAATCGACGTCGCCCGCCGCATGCTCGCCCTTGTTGATATAGGCGGTCAGGTTCTCCGAGATGAACCGGTAGAACAGCATGCCCAGCACATAGCTCTTGAAGTCCCACCCATCGACGCTGCCGCGCAGGTCGTTCGCGATGCGCCAGATGGTCTTGTGCAGCTCTGCACGTTCGGATTCCTTCGTCGACTCAGTCACGGGTGAAGTATCCCAGCTGGATCGGACAATTTCCGGGGCAGCACGCTCAGCCCCTCACTTGCCGCCCGCGTCCCCACCCCGCTCGGCAAGCATCATCGTCTCCTCCAGCGTGGACGCCGCCTCGGCGATCGAGTAGCCGCCAGCCAACCCATCGAGCACGCGCGCGATCTCGTCGCGGGACGCCCCGGGCACCCGCAGCATGCGTCGGTCAAGCGCCACCGGCAGGTCCGCGTCGCGCAGCAGGGCGAACGCGCGCTGCCACTGCGGCGCGTGCACCACGAGCGACCGGCGTCCGGCGGTGATGTCGGCCACCGAACCCGACGCGCTCACGTGTCCGGCGGTCAACATCTCCAGGCGGTCACACTGCGCGGCCTCGGCCATGTAATGCGTGCTCACCAGGATGCCCACCCCACGGTCGGCGACCTCGCGCAGCTCGCGCCACAGCCGCGCACGCGACAGCGGGTCCATGCCCGACGTCGGCTCGTCAAGGATCAACAGCTCGGGGTCATGCTCGATCGCACACAGATAGGCCAACATGCGACGCGCCCCCAGCGGCAACGCGCCCACCGGGCCGCGTCCCAGGTCATGCGCATAGGCAAGGGCCCGCTCACCGAGCCGGACACCGTCCCGCGCCCCGCGCGCCGCACTGAACTCCCGACCACCGCTGCGCGCACCGAACACCCGCGCCGTGAAGCGCAGGTTCTCGGTGGCACTCAACGTCGGATACAGGCCCAGCCCCTGCGCCACATAACCCAGCCGTCGACGCACCGCGATGGACGGCACCTGCCCGAACAACAACACCCGGCCCGACGCCACCTGCTCCAGGCCCAGCACGCACCGCATGAGCGTGGTCTTGCCGGCCCCGTTGCCGCCCAACAGCCCGACGATCTCGCCGGGATGCACCGCCAGCGACACATCGTGCAGCGCCGTGAAGTCGCCGAAGGTCTTCGTCACGCGCGACGCCAACACCACCGGCGCATCCGAGGCTCGTGGATGGCCCGGCGCCGTGGCGGCATCGTCGAGGCTGTCGGCACCCAGCGTCGCCCCGCCGGCCAGCAGCAGCGCAATCGACGTGTTCTCCAGGTCGGGCACCGACGCGGCGAACCCGGCCGGTGCCTCCCGGCCCGACGGAGTCCAGGCGAACAGCTGGTCGCCGCGACGCCAACTCGTGGCCCGGGGGACATCGTCGGCCGCGCCGGTCGCACTGGCAGGCGCCTGCCACACCGTGCCGGGGCAGGACGCGATCACCTCGTCGGGGGTGCCCGACGTCACCAGACGTCCCTGATCGAGCAGGAACAACTGGTCGCAGCGTTCGGCCTCGTCCAGGTAGGTGGTGGCGAACACCACCGTCGCCCCCTCGGCGGCCGCCCCCGCGATGAGTGACCAGATCTCGCCGCGGCTCACCGGGTCGACGCCGGTGGTCGGCTCGTCGAGCAACACCACCGACGGCGAGTGGAGCGTCGCCAACACGAAGCCCAGCTTCTGACGCATCCCGCCCGACAGCTTGCCGGCTTCCCGATCACCCACCTGCGCCAATCCGGCGCGGGCCAACAGCAGCTGCGAGCGCTGGCTCGTCTGCTCGGGCGACATGGCGAAGACCCTCGCCACGAAGGCGATGTTCTGCGCCACCGACAGGTTGTTCCACACCCCGGCGTCGGCGGGCATATAGCCCAGTTGGGTGCGTGGCGTCACCGCTCCCGATTGCGCCGGCGTCGCCGCCACCCGGCCGGTCAGCACCCGCAGCAGGGTGGACTTGCCGGCCCCATCACCGCCGACAAGGGCCGTTACCTGCCCCGGCGCGAACGAGCCGGAGAAATCGTCCAGCGCCGCCCGTGCGCCGAAATGCACCGACGCGCCACGAAGGGTGATCATGCCCGCGCGCCCCCGTGCGTCAGCGAGAAGCGCATCTGCAACGTCGCGATGCCGAAGAACACCACGGCCATCGCCGCCAGGATCACGAAGGGCCACAGCAGGGAGCCGGCCGGGGCGTCGCGCAGCATGATGCCCTGCGCAATCTGGTTGAACCAGGTGAGCGGCAGGCAGTAGCCGATCCACCGCACCCCGGCTGCCATCGAGTCGAGCGGGAAGATCAGGCCCGACAGGAGCACCTGCGGCAGCACGGTCATGATCGCGAGCTGGATTGCCTGTCCGGTGGTCTGCGAGGCGGTGGAGATCAACACTCCGAAGCCCAGCACCACGAACAGGAAGATCACCGCCGCCGCGGCGAACAACAACAAGCTGCCGCGGAACGGCACCCCGAACAGCCACACGCCCACCGCGGTGATGAGCACCATGTCGAACAGCGCCAGCAGGAAATAGGGGATGATCTTGCCCAGGATGATCGAGCTCGACCGCAGCGGCACCACCGCCAGCTGCTCCAGGGTGCCGGTCTCGCGCTCGCGCACCAGGCCGATCGAGGTGATCACGGTGCCGATAAACGTGAGGATCAACCCGATCAGGCCGGGCACCATCACCCACGAGGTCTTCAGGTCAGGGTTGAACAGCACAGTCACCACGCTGCCCGGATTGGACGCGGCCTGTGCGGCGCTTCCCACCGCGGCACTGCCCTGCGCCGAACTGCCGGCGGGGGCACCGGCTGCCGCCGCGGCCTGGATCTGGGCCAGGTGCTGCTGGGTGTCCTGGGCAACCAGCGTGGTGAACGCCCGCTGCGCCGCCTGGGCGGCGAACAGGCGCGAGCCGTCGGCATAGACGTGCATGCGCTCGCTGATCGGTGCGCTGGAGGGTGTCGCGGAGGTCGACTCCTCGACGGCCTGCACCACCACGTCGGCGCGGCGTTCACGCAGCAGCTGCTCGGGGTCAGTGGCGCCCGCGGCGGTGCTGATGTCCAGGTTCTGACCGGCCACCGGATAGCGGGACAGATCGTCGGCCAGGGTGGGGGCGTCGCGGCCGATCACCGTCACCGACACCTTGCTCACCGAAAAGTTGGCCGCGTAGCCGAAGATCACGAGCAGCAACAACGGCAACAGCAACAACATGGCCAGCGTGCGCCGGTCACGGACGAGCTCCTGGAACTCCTTGACAACCAGTGCGCGCATGCGTCAACTCCTTGCTGCGATGTGGTGGGGGCCACTACTGGAATGATCCCGCATATGTGCTTGACGCATGCGCAGGAGGGCCCGGACGTGAAGGAGCCGGGAGCGTTGCGCTCCCGACTCCCTTGGTTGTGTCCGGGCCCACTGCAGCCGCGCGAGGTGTTCCGGTTGCAGTTGACCGGCGGACGGTCCGGCCTGATCGCTCAGGCGGCCTGCTCCGCCTCGACCTTCTCGGCCTCTTCCTTGTGGATGTGCCAGGCCAGCTCGGCCAGGTGCACGCCGCGGGTCAGGAATTCGTGGGTCTGTGCCGGGTAGTCATTCTCGCGACCGAGCTTGGCGATATACCCATTGATGTAGTCGACCTCGGTGGGGCGTCCCTTCGACATGTCCTGATACATCGACGGGTAATGCAGCGGGTTACCGACGCGGCTCACATAGTCAATTGACTTCAGCTCGTCCTGTCGACTTTCGATCAGGCGAATTCCGGCGCGATCGCACACGTCATAGGCCTCGTCGATCAGCTGCTTGGCCATTGCCATGGCGCCGTCGAATTCGATGAACTGGCCCATCGTGATCTCATACATGGTGCACAGCGTGTTGACCACGGAATTGAAGATCACCTTGGCCATGCAGGTGCCCATGAAGTTCTCGGTGATGATCGGGTTCAGGTTGGCGGCCTTGAAATCCTCGGCGATCTTCTTCTCGATGTCGGTGACCTTCTCGGTGTACGCACACATGTGCATCTCGCCGGCGCCAGACTTGCCGATGAAGTCCACGTCGCCGGGGCCGTTGAGCACGGTGGCGATCATCGCCGTGCCACCGTAGATGCGGTCGTCGCTGAAGTATTTCTGGATCTTCTCGAAGTGCCCATATCCATTCATGGCAGAGAAGACAACCTGCTTGTCATTGAACAGGTGTGCGCACCGCTCGAGCACCCCTTCGAGCTGCATCTGCTTCACGAAGATGATCCAGACATCAGGATTGCCCTTGTAATCCTCGGGGCTATAAAGGTTGATCGGCACGAGGTGGCGTCCCTCATGGTCGCGCGAGACATAAACCCCGCCCTGTTCGGCAACCTTCGCAAGGTTCGGCTCCCAGGTATCGACGAAGTCGACATCCACGCCAGCATTTTCCTGGAGCAGGACGCCATACCGGTATCCCATTGCGCCGGCGCCGATCACTGCATACTTCATAATCTCCCCTTGACTGAACCTCTGGGACTTGTAACCCGTCCGTTATGCACCGATGGTAGGCGTGCCTCGTGGTGCCGGGGCTTGCGTCTCAGATGCTCAAGGGGCCAAGAATTGCCGGCGGATCGGCCCTCAGATCGGGCCGCCGGGGCCACCGTGGCGCACCGTGGCATGATGTGCCCGGATTCGTGCGCGGCTCCGGCGGCCGTATCCACGACCAGAGGTGGACGACCTTGACCATGGTGCACAGCAAGCACGGCCCCCGGCTGCAACTGCATGTCCGCTCAGTGCGCCCGGCTCCTGGGACATCACCGTGGGACGTCGAGGCGCTCTTCCGGCGGCTGTCGGACGGTGCGAACGCCGCGTTCTGGCTCGACAGTGCACAGTCGGTGGGCGCGCAGTCCGCGGTTGCGCAGTCCGCGGTTGCGCAGCATGTCGGACCCCGACCGGCTGGCACGACGTCCGAGCGGGGACGCTTCTCCCTGCTCGGCACCGACGCCGGTGACTTGTCGGAGGTGCTGCGCTACTGCCGTCACGACGACGCCGGCCACACCCGCCTGCAACGCGGCCACGGTGCCGGACGGGTCAGCCAGACGCTCGACGGGGACATCCTCGACGTGTTGGCCGAACGGCTTGCGGCGCGGCCCATCGGTGAGGTCCCCGAGGGCATCCCCTTCGCCGGCGGCTACATCGGATACCTCGGCTATGAGGCCAAGGCGCTGGTGTTCCCCGACGATCCCACCCGCCATTCCCCGACCCCCGAGGGCTATTGGCTGCGTCCCCAGGCGTCCATCGTGATCGATCACGCCATCAACGTGGCACACCTGCTCGTGCTCACCGCCGAGGGCGACGACGACGCGGCAGCGCGCTGGTTCGGGCGTCTGGAGGACGTCCTCAGCCGTGCCGGGACGACGCCATCGAGCCCCGTGCCATCACGCGCTGCGCCGACCCCCACCGCGCCCACCGCCACGCCTCCCCGCGTGGCCGGATCATGGCGCCTTACCCGCGCTGACTACGAGGAACACGTGCGCCGCGCCCAGGACTTCTTGCGCGCGGGCGACTCCTACGAGGTCTGCCTCACCGACACCTTCGAGGGGCCCTATCCGGCCGGCATCGATGCCCTGGACCTCTACGGCGTCCTGCGCCGCATCAACCCGGCGCCCTACGCCGCCTACCTGCGCTTCGACACCTTCGGCGACCACCTCGAGGTGTTGTCCGCCTCACCCGAACAGTTCCTCAAGGTGCGCGACGACGGCCTGGTGTCGTCCAAGCCCATCAAGGGCACCGCCCCCAGGTCAGCCGACCCGGCCGAGGATCAGCGCCTCGCCGCCGAATTGGCCACCGACCCGAAGTCGCGGGCCGAGAACCTCATGATCGCCGACCTGCTGCGCAACGACCTGGGGCGGGTGTGCGTCACCGGCTCGATCCGCGTGCCGGCCCTCATGCAGGTGGAGAGCTACGCCACCGTGCACCAGCTCGTCACCACCGTGCAGGGCATGCTGCGCGACGACGTCGACCTGGTGGGGCTGCTGCGCGCCACCTTCCCCGGCGGCTCGATGACCGGCGCCCCCAAGCAACGCACCCTGCAGATCATCGACGCGCTCGAACCCGGCCCCCGCGGCATCTACTCCGGCGCGCTCGGCTACCTGGGTTACGGACGCCGCGCCGAGCTGTCGATCGTGATCCGCACCATCGTGCGCAACCATGACCGTCTGAGCATTGGTGCCGGCGGGGCGATCGTGTTGGACTCGCAGGCACCTGCCGAGTTCGACGAGAAGGAGCTCAAGGCCGCCGCCCTGCTGAGCGCCCTGCGCCGTGCGGGCACCCCGGCCGGACGCCCAGCGCCGTACGGTGGATCCAGCACCCACGACGCGAACAGTGCGCCGGGCGCGGGGCATGATGACACCGGCGTCCACCGCGCGGCACGCGACGCCCATGCCGCAGACCATCAAGGAGGCGAGCCCGATGACTGAGTCCCAGCCCGCCGATGACGCGTCCGACGGCCCCCTGACGCCGGGTGGAGCGGAACTATCGGGCGTAGTCAGGCGGCCTTTCACCCCGCGAGCGCTGGTGTGGAACGGCGAGGCCTTCGTCGACGACGTGCGCGCCATCGAGCCGGCCCTCGACATCCTGGCAGCCGATTCCTGGCGCAGCAGCCACGGCGCCGCCGCCCATTTCGACCTGCACTGCCTGCGCTTCGAGGCGGGCGTGGCGCGCTGGGCGCTCGACGCCGGGTTGCCCATCCCCAGCGCCCGCGAATGGGCGTCGATGCGGCGCGCCATGATCGCCGCAATCCTGACGGCCCACCATGACACCCACCGCGACGCCGGCCTCGAAACGGGACAGGACCTGTTCCCGCGCATCGGCTGGGAGATGATCGGCGGCCACGCCGGGCCCGTCTTCGTGCTGCGCATCCGCGCCTGCCCGCCGATGCGCGACGACACCACCCTGCTGTGGACCGGCCTGACCGACCCGCGCCTGCACCCCACCGTCAAGGGCCCCGACATCGAGCGCCTCGGCAAGCTGCGGGGCGTCGCGGCCTCACGCGGCTGCGACGACGCGATCCTGGCCGACCCGAACCGCACCGTGCTGGAGGCGTCCACCGGCTCGCTCGTGTGGTGGTACGAGGGCAAGATCGTGCTCCCGGCCCACCGTGAACGCGTGCTACCGGGGGTTACCGAGACGATGGTGGCGCGTCGGGCCGCGTCGCTGGGCATGCAGGTGGTGCGCGCCAACGCCCGCACCGACGACTGGGGCTCGGGGCAGGGCGTGTGGTTCCTCAATTCGGTGCAGGGCATCTCGCCGGTCACCCGCGTGGTGATCGGCAGCCGCGCGATGCACCTGGCCCCGTTCGTGGCGACCGCCGAATGGCGTCATTGGTGGGGTAGCCAGTTCCGGCCCTATTCCCCGTCGCTGTAGGTGGCCGACGCGGGGCATCCCGCATAAGGGGTCGACAAATGCACCGTCCATGGTGCTTTTCCCGACCCCTTATGTGTTGCTGGGTGTGTTGCTGGTGGGGGTTCCGTGTGGACACCCGTCGGTGCCGGCTTCGCCTGGGTGGTGACCGGCTTTTCCCCCTAGGTGGGCAGTTGTGCGGGAATGACGCCGCACAGGTGTCCACTTAGTGGAGCTTGCGCGGGTTGCGGGGGCACACAACCGGAAATCGACACGGCGCGTCGACCCGATGACGGATCGCCGGTCGACCGACGGAACTACTTGTCGTCGCGTCCCCACTTGAAACCGGTGGTGATGAAGGCCACGAGGAGCACGCCCACCCAAGCCATGGCCATGCCGACCAACCCGTAATCGGACGCGATGGCGGTGAGCGGGATGGCGATGCCCAGCGAGATCGAGAGGGCGGCGGTGCGGCCGCTGCGACGCTTGTCCTCCTGCTTCGCCTTCCGCTTCTCGATCTCGGCGTTCTGCTGGTGCTGCGCGCCCAGCTGGGAGTCGACGCGCGCCAGGAACGAATCGATCACGGCGTCGGAGTACTGGGGCCCCATCTCGCCGAAGGCCTCCAGGCTCGCCCGGGCATCGTTACGCGCCTCGTCGGAGTAGCGCGGTGGCTGTTGCGGCCGGCCCTGGGGCTGCTGGGGCATGGGCGCCTGCGGACGTTGCTGCGGCATCGGGGCCTGCGGATGCTGGGGAGGCATCGGCTGGCGGGCCTGCAACGGCGGCGGGGCCTGGTATTGCCCCTGGCCGGGCCGCGCACCCGGGTACTGCCCCTGATCGGGCGCCGCACCCTGCCTGCCGTACTGCCCCTGGCCGGGATGTCCGCCCGGGCGGGGCTGATAGCCCCTGATGGGCGCCCAGCCACCCGGTGCCGTCGGATCGCGCACCCAGCCCTCGGGATCGTTCTGACCGGACGAATCGGGCGGCATGGGCTGGGACATGGCTCAATTCAACCCTCGAAAGCCACCGCGTGCCATCCGTGCCCAGAAAACACCGGGTCGGGTCGGGGCAAGGCCCTGCGTCACCGATAGCGCCAGTTGCGCCCGCGACGCGCAATCCGGCCCTATGCCGCCTAGTGTTCGTATCAGCCGGACGGGCCCCCGAGACCACCCACCCCGTCCGGTGCGACGCCCTGATCTGACGCGCTGACGTGGACGCAATGATGTGACGCGACGACGTGACGACAGGACCAGTTCCATCGCCCCTGCAGTATTCAACGTGCCCCACCAGCGCGGCAGACGCAGGGGCGATCGGCGGCACTGGGGGCTACCCCACCCCGGCCCCCAGTGCCCAACCGAAGCTGTGCCCAACCGAAGCTGCCCGGCTGAAGCTGTGCAATCGAACCCCGCGCCGCGCCCCACCCCCCGCCGTCACCCCTCGGCTTTCCGCGCCTTGCCAGGTGACCGTAGGCTCGTGCCCATGCTCGGATATTTCGGCCCGGAGGGCACCTTCACGCATCAGGCCCTGCTCAGCGTGAGCGAGGACGAGGCGACGCCCTTCAGCACCGTGGCCGCCGCACTCGATGCGGTGCGCGCCGAGGAGATCGACGCCGCCATGGTGCCCATCGAGAACTCGGTGGAGGGCTCGGTCTCGGCAACCATCGACAACCTGGGCAGCCTCGACGCGCCGCGCCTGCAGATCATGCAGGAGGTGCTCGTGGAGGTCACCTTCGACCTGTGCGCCCGCCCCGGCACCACCCTCGACCAGGTGCACCGCATCATCACCCATCCGCACGCGGCCGCGCAGGTGCGTGACTGGCTGAGCCTGCACCTGCCCGAAGCCGAGGTGATCGAACGCGGCTCCACGGCAGCTGCCGCCCAGGCGGTCTCCGACCCCGATTCGGGTTTCGACGCAGCCGTCTGCGCCCCCATCGCCGGACGCCTCTACGGGCTCGTGCCGCTGGCCACCGACATCGCCGACAACGACGCCGCCGTCACCCGCTTCGTGCTGGTGGGACGCCCCGGCCGCCCGGCACTGGCCACCGGCGCCGACAAGACCACGCTGGTGGCCTATATGCGCCATGACGAGCCCGGCGCGCTGCTCAGCATCCTGCAGCAGTTCGCGGTGCGCGGGGTGAACCTGTGCCGCATCGAGTCGCGTCCCACCAAGACCACCCTGGGCAACTACTGCTTCAACATGGACGCCGAGGGACACCTCGACGACTTCCGCGTCGCGGCCGCCCTGATGGGCCTCAAGCGGGTCTGCAAGGACGTGATCTTCCTGGGCAGCTATGCCCGCGCCGACCAGCAGCTGCCCAATGTCCCGGTGGGCGCCAAGGACTCCGACTACCGCGCCGCCGGCGCCTGGCTGGAGGGCCTGGGCGGCAACATGATCATCAACGCGCCCGGATCCACCTCCGCCTCGAACAGCGACCCCGACCCCACCAGGTCGCCGTCCAACTCGTAGGGCATCGGCTCGTCCACCTCGACGCTCATCGCGACGCCCGCGTACTGCTCCAGCGTCGGGTCGGCACCCATCCGGGTGAGCACCTGCGCGGTCGCACGCGCCCACGCCGACAGGCCCACCGGGGAACCCACCACCATCTCCATGCGCCCGTCGGTGGGGTCGGCGTCGGGCATGAGCTCCACCCCGCCACCGATCGAGGGCACATTGCCCATCACGGTGAGCACCGCATTGCGCCTGGTCTGCTTCGAGCCGTCCACGCTGATCTCCACCCGGTGCGGCTTGGTGAACAGCTCGGGCATCGCCGAGAACACATAGGCAGCCGCACCCAGCGCCTTCTTCAGCGACTCATTGGTGCGCTGCATCAGGCGCGCGTCGAAGCCGATGCCGGCCATCACCGCAAAGTAAAGGGGCTTGTCAGCCTGCGCATCGACGACCATCCGCACCAGGTCGAGCGGCGTCGGCTCGCCACCCACGGCCACCGAGATGGCATCCTCCATGTCAATCGGGATGCCCACGTTCTTGGCCAGCAGGTTGGCGGTGCCCGAGGGCACGATGCCCATCGGAATGCCGCTGCCTGCCAGCGCGCCCGACACCTCGCGCACGGTGCCGTCGCCGCCGGCGGCCACCACCAGGTCGGCCCCCCGGGCGATCGCCTCCCGCGCCTGTGCCGCGCCGGGTTGGGCGATGGTGGTGGGCAGCCACAACGGGATCTCCCAGTGCGCCCCGGCCAGCTCGCTGACCAGCTGGCGGCGGAACACCATCTCGTCGCGCATCTTGGCCGGGTTGTAGATCACCGCGCACAGGCCGCCGCGGGGACGCACCGCGTTGGCCGGATGCCGCGGGACGATCAGCGGCAGCATGCGCACCCGGGCGAACAGCATGACGGCGCTCACCACGGCCGCACCCAGCAGGACGCCCGCGATGATGTCGGTGAAGTGGTGGGCGTTCATCAGCCAGCGGTCGAAGCCCATCGCCACCACGAAGGCGAAGCCGACCAGGCGCCACAGCACCACGGCCCAGCGCGGCTGGCGCGTCGTGGTGGTGACGCCCACGACCACGGCGGCGGTGGCGGTGGCCATCGCCATGTGCAGGCTCGGATACGACGACCCCTGGTAGGTGATCGCATCGGCCATCGGCGAGGGCGGCCGGGCCCGGTTCACCGACGCCTTGATGGCCTGGCAGATCAGCATCGTCAGCGCGCCCGACACCAGCGAGGTGACCGCCAGGTGACGCAGGCGACGTCGCCACGCCCAGATGGCGATCACCACGAGCAGCAGGCACATCACCGCCGGATGCGCCACGATCGCGAATGCGGACGCCACCTGGGCCACCGGGGAGTCACGCACCAGGCGCGGCACATTGCTCGAGGCGTCCAGCCCCGCGAACACCTGGGTGCGCAGCGTCAGGCGCGTCCAGGCCAGGAAGCAGGCGGTGAAGACCGCAGTCGCCCACGCAGTGAAGCGGCTGAACGGTCGGGTGGTCACATCGCGATTCTCCCAGAGCATGCAACCCGGGCACATCCGGCACCGGCAGCTCGTGGCGGCCCGGGCACGTCCACGCGCCCCACCGGATCGCGGTACGCGCGCAGACGGGGGCGCTGGCCGGGCGCTGCGAACGCTAACCTTGAGCCCATGATCGACCCGAAATTGTTGCGCACCGATCCTGACCGCGTCCGCCGTTCCCAGCGGGCCCGGGGCGAGTCCGTCGAGCTTGTTGACCAGGCCCTGGCGGCAGACGAGGCGCGCCGCTCGTCGATCAGCGCCTTCGAGCAGGCCCGCGCCGAGCAGAAGTCGCTGGGCGCGTTGATCGCCAAGGCCTCCGGCGACGAGCGCAATGCGCTGCTGTCGCGCACCAAGGAGCTGGCCGCGAAGGTGCGCGAGCTGGACGCGTCGGCCCACGAGGCCGATGAGCACTACACCGAGGTGGTCAAGCAGTTCGGCAACATCGTCTTCGAGGACGTGCCGGAGGGCGGCGAGGACGACCTGTTCGTCATCGACACCGAGGGCACGCCGCGCGACTTCGCCGGCGAGGGCATCACGATCCGCGACCACCTCGAGCTCGGCGAGATGCTCGACGCCATCGACATGGAGCGCGGCGCCAAGGTGTCGGGCAGCCGCTTCTACTACCTCAAGGGCCCGGGCGCGATGCTCGAGTTCGCCCTGATCCAGTTCGCGCTGCACAAGGCGCTGGAATGGGGCCTCACCCCGATGATCCCGCCGGCGCTGGTGAACCCGGCCGCCATGGAGGGCACCGGATTCCTCGGCCAGGCCGCCGACGACGTCTACTACCTCGAACGCGACAACCAATACCTGGTCGGCACCGCCGAGGTGCCGCTGGCCGCCTACCACTCCGACGAGATCCTCGATTCCAAGGAACTGCCGCTGCGCTACGCCGGATTCAGCCCGGCCTATCGTCGCGAGGCCGGCAGCTACGGCAAGGACACCCGCGGCATCTTCCGGGTGCACTGGTTCGACAAGTTCGAGATGTTCACCTACTGCCGTCCCGAGGACGCGGTGGCCGAGCACGAGCGGCTGCTGGCCCACGAGAAGGAGTTCATCAGCGCACTCGGCATCCCGTTCGAGGTGCTCGACGTCGCCTCCGGCGACCTGGGGCTGTCGGCCGCGCGCAAGTACGACTGCTACGGCTGGGTGCCCTCGCAGGACAAGTACCGCGAGATCACGTCCACCTCGAACTGCACCGAGTTCCAGGCGCGCCGGCTCAACATCCGCATGCGCGATGGCAAGCAGGTGACGCCCCTGGCGACGCTCAACGGCACGCTGTGCGCGATGACCCGCATGATCGTGATGATCCTCGAGAACTACCAGCAGGTTGATGGTTCCGTGGTGATCCCCGAGGTGCTACGTCCCTACCTGGGTGGACGCGAGGTCTTCACGCCCAAGGGCTGAGGCCCTGCGGCCCGGCCGCTTCCCTGCTGCGCGATACTGGGTGACAACACCGTTCCCGGGTGCCTGTCGCGCACAGGGCACGTCCCGTACCGAGAATGTCCCGCAAAGAGGGGGGTCGTCATGGAACACACGGTCGATCTGGCCGGCGAGTACCTGCTGTTGGTGCTCGACGACCACAAGGGTGGCTTCCGCCAGGACCTGACCACCATCGATTACACGGTTGCGGCCGCCGAGCTGGTCGACCTGGTGGGCATGGGCGCCCTCGAGTTCACCGGCACCGGCGAGAACCGCACCTTCGTGCCCGGTGAGAAGGCGCCGCAGGACCCCCTGCTGGCCGAGCTTGCCGAGCTGGCAGCCGGACGCAGCTACGACGAGGCCATCACCGCGCTGAGCGGTGGCGTCTCGGTGGGCGACGACAAGCCCCGCTCACTGCGCAGCCTGGAGTTGGAACGGCTGGTGAACGCCGGCATCCTGCGGGCCCAGCACGGCAAGCTGCTCGGGCTCATCCCGCGCACCCGCTATCCGCAGGCCGATCCCACCGTGGAACTGGAACTGCGCGCCCGGCTCAGCGGCGCACTCGTCGGTACCACCGACCTTGATGACCGCTCCCGCGCCCTCATCGCGCTGCTCTATGCCGCCCACGCGCTGGGCAAGGCCTTCCCCGACCTCGACCAGAAGCGCATCTGGCGTCGCGGCAAGGAAATCGCCAACGAGTCCTGGGAGGACGACGGCCTGGCGCTGGCGCTGGCGCAGTACGCCACCTACATGGCCACCCTGTCCGCCGCCTCTCTGGGGCGCTGAGCCGCAGCGGAGCCGGTCACCCGGTCAGGCGCGCAGGTCGTCCGTCAGGGCCTCGACAGAATCGAAGGACTCCCCGATGTGGTGCTCCGCTTCGTAGCGGGCATGCGCGTGTCGAGTGAACTCACGGCCTCGGTCGAACTCATTGCTTCGCCGTCACGGTGATGATCCCCTCACCCGGCGTGACCGCGCCCTGCGCAGCTTGGGTGACCGAGGCGAACTTGCGGGGGTTGGTGACCAGCACGGGCGTGATCATGGAGTAGCCGGCTGATTCGATCACCTTGCGGTCGAAGCGGACGAGGACGTCGCCGGTGGTGACGCGGTCGCCGCGGGCGACGTGGACGTCGAAGCCGGTGCCGCCCAGGTTGACGGTGTCGATGCCCACGTGGATGAGCAGTTCGATGCCGTTGTCGAGCTTGATGCCGAAGGCGTGTCCGGTGTCCTGGGCGACGATGATCTTGCCGTCGCCCGGTGAGGTGATCGTGTCCCCGGTGGGATCGATACCCACACCCAATCCGACGATGCCCTTGCTGAACACCGGATCGGGCACATCCGACAACGCCACCACGCGACCCGCCACCGGCGAGCCGATCTCGGTGACCGCCCCGGCGACCAGCGCCGAACCCGGCGCGGCGCCCGACGCAGCAGCACTGCCGGATGAATCTGCAGCCCCCGCGGTGGTGGCAGCCCGTCGCGCCCCATCCGCTGTGCCAGTGCCCTGCGGACTGGCCTGCGCATCCCCGTGCGCGGAAACCCCGTGTGCGGAAACCCCCGGGACGGTGCTTCCGGGAGCGGGGGACCCGCCCACTGATGCCCCGCCCACTGATGACCCGGGCGCCTCGGTGGACGCGCTCGCCCCGGCCTTGCTGTCGCCGGCGGCAACCGCCTGCGCGGCGCTGCGATGGGCCGGTGCCGGCGGCGTGCCGGGCGCTGCGGCGGCTCCGTCCTTCGGGGGCTTGGCCGTCACGGTGATGATCGTGTCGCCGGGGGCCACCAGCGCCGACGACAGCGTCGCCGGGGCCTGGGTGACCGAGGCGAACTTGCGCGGGTTGGTGACCAGCACGGGCGTGATCATGGAGTAGCCGGCTGATTCGATCACCTTGCGGTCGAAGCGGACGAGGACGTCGCCGGTGGTGACGCGGTCGCCGCGGGCGACGTGGACGTCGAAGCCGGTGCCGCCCAGGTTGACGGTGTCGATGCCCACGTGGATGAGCAGTTCGATGCCGTTGTCGAGCTTGATGCCGAAGGCGTGTCCGGTGTCCTGGGCGACGATGATCTTGCCGTCGCCCGGTGAGGTGATCGTGTCCCCGGTGGGATCGATGCCCACACCCAGGCCCACCGTGCCCTTCGCGAAGACGGGATCGGGGACCTTGTCCAACGGCACCACATAGCCGGCCACCGGCGAGGCGATCTGCGTGACCGCATTGGGGGCCAGGGCGGTGCGGGCCGGGGCCACGGCCGTCGCGACCTGCGCGGCCCGTTCGGCTGCCACCGTCGTGGTGGCCGCCCGCTGCTCGGCCTGGTCGGCCCGGGCCTCGGCGTCGTCGGCGCGCAGCTCGGCCTTGTGGGCCTCGGCGCTCGCCTTCCGGGCCTCCTCGGCGGCCTGGTCGGCGTCCTCGGTGGCGCGCACCTTGGCAGCCTCGGCGCGCTCGTCGGCCGTGCGGTAGTCGAAGAAGACCACCAGCAACATCGAGCTGAAGAACGCCACCGCGATCGAGATGGCATACAGCGGGATGTTGCTGAACGCCGGAATCGTCAACAGCGAGGTGAACACGAAGGCGTTCGTGGTGAGGCCTCCGCCGATGCCCTGCACCAGGCCACCCAGGAAGCAGCCCACCAGGATGCGTGGATAGATCCGCTTGAACCGCAGGTGGATGCCGTACAGGCTCGGCTCGGAGATGCCACCCAACAACCCGGCCGCCAGGGCGCCGGTGGCGGTCTGGCGCATCGTCACGTCACGGTCGCGCACCAACAGGAACAGCACGCCGGCGGTGGCGCCGAAGCAGGCGAAGTTCCAGGCACCCATCGGGCCCTGGATGAAGTCGAAGCCCAGCGTCTGGATGTTGAGCAGCATGATGGCGTTCAACGGCCAGTGCAGGCCCAGCGGCACCATGAACGGGTACAGCATCGGGATGAGGATCGCGAAGATGAACGGCGAGAAGTCATTGACCGCCTTGAGCCCATTGGCCAGCCCGGCGCCCGCATAGACGCCCAGCGGCCCGATGAGGAAGGCGGTGAGCGGAATCATGATGAGCATCGACAGGAAGGGCACGAAGATCAGCTGCACATTGGGCGAGATGATCTTCTTGAGCAGCTTGTACAAGGGCCCCAGCACCGCCGCCATCAACAGGGGTGGGAACACCTGCGAGCCGTAGTCGAAGATCGTCAGCGGCAGGTGGCCGCCGAACAGCCGCACCACGTTGATCTCGGAACCGGCGAAGGTGAGGTGGGTGGCGTACTGGCCCAGCGAGGTGAACCCGGGCAGCATCACCACGGCCATCACCGCAAACCCGATCCACGGGTCGGCGCCGAGCTTCTTGGACGCGTTGTAGGCCACCATCAGCGGCAGGAAGTAGAACACGCAGCGCCAGCACAGGTTGATGAACTGCCAGGTGGGCGACAGCTCGGTGCGCGGATCGGCCCAGTTGCCGATCACGCCCAGGGTGCCCATCAGCGCCATGAAGGTGATGATCAGCGACGCGCCCAGCAGCGAGCCCAGGATCGGCCGGAAGGAATCACCCAGGAAGTCGAAGAAGCTGTCCAGCCAGGTGAACCTGCCGCGCGGGCCCTTCTCCTTGGCAGCGCTCTTGACGTCGGCATTGCTGCCGGACTTCTGTGTGCCGGTCGCCGAGCCGCCCTCCTTCATCTCGGGCAGCGCCATGATGTCGTTGTAGACGCTCTCGACCGCCCCGCCGATCACCACCTGGTAGCGGTTGCCGCTCTGCGAGACCGCACCCATCACGCCGGGGATCGACTCCACCTGCTTCTCGTCGATGCCCGAGTTGTCATGCAACTGGAAACGCAGGCGGGTGGCGCAATGGGTCAGGTTCTCGACGTTGTCGGCGCCCCCGATGCTGGCAAGGATCTCTGCTGGGGCGTTGATATCTGAGGTCATGTCGAATCCCCGTTCTGGCAAGGACGTGTCAGCGGTGTGTCGCTGAGCAATCGCGCGCTGTTCATATCGTAAGGAAGCCGCGGCTGAATTGTTGCCACCGGGAAAGACCGGTCGGCGCCCCGATGCCGTGACGCGCCAGTGTAACGGCAGCCCGCCCCCGGCTGCGGTGATGCGCTCCGCTTGGTCCGGCGGCTCGCCGAATTATGTACAAGGCGGACACGGCGGGGCGGTGCGCGACAGAGTAGGGATATGAGCAAACCAGTGGCCACCCTCACCTTCCTCGGCGCGGCGCGCACCGTGACCGGCTCAAAGTTCCTGCTCGACCTCAATGAGCGCCGGCTCATGGTTGACGCCGGCATGTTCCAGGGTGCCCGGGAATGGCGTCGTCGCAATTGGGACGACTTCCCGGTGGACCCGGCGACGATCACCGACCTGCTCATCACCCATGCCCACATGGACCACAGTGGCTACATTCCCGCCCTGGTCAAGCACGGCTTCCACGGACGCATCCACTGCACGCCCCAGACCCGCGAACTCACCGCCATCGTGCTGCGCGACTCGGCGAACCTGCAGGTGAACGAGGCCCGCGACGCCGCACGGGGCGGCTATTCCAAGCACAATCCGCCACTGCCGCTCTACGACGAGGCCGACGTCGAGCGCTCCCTGCCGCTGTTCCACGACGTCGCCTTCGACCGCGACCTCGACCTGGGCGGCGGGGTGCATGCGCGCTTCACCCGCGCCGGGCACATCCTCGGATCGGCGAGCATCCGGGTCTGGCTGGCCGACGACCCGCAGATCTCGGTGCTGTTCTCCGGCGACCTGGGACGCGACCAGCATCCGGTGCTGCGCCGCCGCGAGGAACCCGAGGGCGCCACCTCGGTGCTCATCGAATCGACCTACGGCAACCGGGAACATCCCACCGGCGACGAGGAGGACCATGAGCCCCTGGCCGGACTGATCCGGCGCACCATCGCCCGGGGCGGCTCGGTGCTCATCCCGGCCTTCGCCGTGGACCGCACCGAGATCGTCATCAAGGTGCTGGGCGAGATGCAGCATGCCGGACGCATCCCCCCGGTGCCCATCTTCATCAACTCGCCGATGGGCTCGGCGGCACTTGACGTCTACCAGGGCACCGGGGCCCACGCCGAGCTGCGCGCCGACATCGACATCTCGGCCCTGCTCAACCTGCCGACGCTGCGCGATGTGCGCACCAAGGAGGAGTCGGTGGCGCTCAACCGGCCGGCGCAGCCGTGCATCATCATCAGCGCCTCGGGCATGGCCACCGGCGGACGCGTCGTGCACCACCTGCGCCATATGCTGCCCGATCCGCGCAATGCGGTGGTCTTCACCGGCTACCAGGCCCTCGGCACCCGTGGAAGATCTCTCGTGGAGGGCGCCAAGCAGATCAAGATGTATGGCCGATATGTGCCGGTGAAGGCAGAAGTGTTGCTGGACACCGCCTTCAGCGTGCATGCCGACGCCCCC
Organism: Propionibacterium freudenreichii subsp. freudenreichii; assembly: GCF_000940845.1. Taxonomy (NCBI): domain Bacteria; kingdom Bacillati; phylum Actinomycetota; class Actinomycetes; order Propionibacteriales; family Propionibacteriaceae; genus Propionibacterium; species Propionibacterium freudenreichii. Next base: position 186,026 of record NZ_CP010341.1, read on the forward strand.
GAACTGCTCGAGTGGCTGGCCGCATTGAGCCCGGCCCCGCAGGTGGTCTACTGCGTGCACGGTGAGCCGAAGTCCGCCGAACACCTGGCCGACACCATCAGCGAGGAGCTCGGCCTGATGGCCGTGGTGCCCCGCTACGGCGAGGTGGTGCGGTTGTGAGCGCCGTGCAGGACGCCCCCGGCGACGCGCCGTGCATCCTGATCGTCGAGGACGAACACTCGCTGGCCACCGTGATGGCCGGCTATTTCACCCGCAACGGGTACCGCGCCGAGGTGGTCGGTGACGGACTCGAGGCGGTGGCGGCAGCCCGTCGCCTCGACCCCTCGGTGGTGATCCTCGACCTGGGCCTGCCGAGCCTGGACGGTGTGGAGGTGGCGTGTCGCATCCGCACCTTCTCTGATTGCTACATCCTCATGCTCACCGCCCGCGCCGACGAGGTGGATGAGCTCATCGGCCTGTCGGTGGGTGCCGACGACTACCTCACCAAGCCGTTCAGCCCGCGGCTGCTGATCGCCCGGGTGCAGGCGATGCAACGCCGCCCCCGCAGCGCCATCACCCCGCCCGACGAGCAGCCCCTGCGCATAGGGGAGCTGACGATCGACCCGGCGGCCCGCGAGGTGCAGCTGGGCACCCGCGAGATCGCCCTCACCCGCACCGAGTTCGACCTGTTGGCGCACCTGGCGCGCAATCCACGCCGCGCCATCAGCCGCGATGAGTTGATCGAGGCCGTCTGGGGCGTCGGCTGGTCGGGGGACGACCAGCTGGTGGACACCCACATCGGCCACCTGCGCAAGAAGCTGGGCGATTCGGCGGCCAACGCCCGGTTCATCGAGACCGTGCGCGGCGTCGGCTATCGGATGGGACAGGGCCGGTGAGCGAGCCCCGGACCCCCGATCGGCCGGCGGACACGCACCCGGCAACCCCGTCCGCACCCGACGTGCCGAGGGACGCCGCACTCGGGGACGGAAGGGACGCCGCGGGCACCGGGGACCGCAGGGACAGCAGGGACAGTGGGGCTGGCGTCCGGCGCTGGTGGCATGTGCTCACCCGCCGATCGATCGCGCGTCGGTTCCTCACCGGTGCCGCCGTGGTGGTGGGCGTGGCGGTGGTGACCATCTTCGTGGTGGACGCCCTGGTGAGCCCGGCGATCTTCCATGCGCACCTCATGCAGGCCGACCTGTCGAACCCCGAGACCGTGCTGCGTCACGTGGAGGAGGGCATGCGCTCGTCCAACATGATCGCCCTGGCGGTGGCGATCCTCATCGCCGTGCTGGCCGCGCTGCTCGTCTCGCTCTACCTGGCCACCCGGGTCTCGGCGTCGCTGGCACCCCTGGCCGCCGCCGCCCGCCAGGTGGCCGCCGGCGACTACACCGCACGGGTGGACGCCGGCCCCCTGGGCGCGGAGTTCGACGAGCTCACCGAGGCGGTCAATGCCATGTCGCAGCGGCTGGCCAGCGTCGAACAGTCACGCACCCGGTTGTTCAGCGACCTGGCCCACGAGATGCGCACCCCGATCGCGGTGGTGCAGGCTCAGCTGGAGGGCATCGAGGACGGTGTGGTCGGGGTGGAGGACTCCATCCCGGTGCTGCGCGCCCAGGCCGAGCGCCTCACCCGGCTGTCGAGCGACATCGGGCTGTTGTCGCAGGCCCAGGAACATGCGCTGCGCTACGAGTTCGCCCCCGGTGAGGTGGCGTCGGTGGTGCGGGGTTGCGTCGACGACATGGCGCTGCGCTACCGCGAGGCAGGCGTGCAGCTCACCCTGGACGTGGCCACCCATGCCCGCGCGCAGCTGGACACCGCCCGCTTCGCGCAGGTGATCACGAACCTGCTGGCCAATGCGCTCAATGCCACCGTGTCCGCCGGCCGCGGGCGTACTGGTGACCGGGGCGGCCATGTGCACGTGGGCGTGCGCCGCCACGGCAACGAGGTGGCGGTGCAGGTGCGCGACGATGGCGTGGGGATCTCACCCGAGGAGCTGCCGCATGTCTTTGACCGCTTCGCGCGGGTGGGGCCCGCCCGCGACCGCAGCAGCGGAGGCTTCGGCATCGGGTTGACGGTGGCCCGTGCCATCATGTCGGCCCATCACGGACGCATCAGTGCCGACAGCCCCGGACCGGGACGCGGCGCGACGTTCACCGTGACGGTGCCGGTGCTGCACTGATCGGGCCGGGCGTGCCCCCGAGTGCCGGGCGAATCCCCAGCCGGCCCGGCGTTCCCCCTGCTCAGGCCAGGTGCAGCGTCGTCAGGCAGGTGGGGTCGTCGGCCTTGGCGGTGGAGATCTGCTGGCTGGCCGACTTGCCGTCGTAGCTCACGGTCAGCGTGCCGGTGATGTTGCGCGGCAGCCAGACCCCGATGAAGCCGTTGTCGGCGGCGGTCAGGTCCTGGTCGATCACCGTGGCGCCCGCGGCGTCGGTGATGGTCACGTGCATCTGCTTGTTGCCCAACTCCGCCTTGCAGGTGGTGAGGCTGTGGTAGGTGCAGTCATGGGTCTTGTTCACATAGGGCGCGAACGACAGGTAGAACTGGTCGGCCGGCATCTTCACCGACGCCTTGTTGCCCGAGGTGTCCGACAACTGCAGCTCGTCGGCGCGCACCGAGGCCCGCAGGTCGGTGCGGCGCTGGCTCAGCGGGGTGGCCTCCAGCTTGTCCACCAACGTGCGCGCGTCGGCGCCCTTGAGCTCCTCGACGCCGGCCTTCGCCACGTCCACCGAACCGTTGGCGGCAGCGGAGCTGGTGTTCGACGCCGCACCGGCAGCGACGGTGCCCGAGGGGGTGCCTGACGACGGGCCGGCGGTGGCGGTGGAACATCCGGCAAGCACCACGAGGCTCAGGGCACTGGCGGCGAGGGTGGTGGCGAAGCGGCGCGACATGTGGCGGATCTCTCCTGTGTGGTCGGGTTCCCCAAGGGGGCTGTGTGCATAGCCTGCTCGCGCGCCGCCGCGCGGCTCAATGGTTGGGCCACGATCTTCATAGGAACTCCATGCAGCGGAGCTGCGTCTGGGTGACCTGCAGCGCAGCTGCGTCTGGGGGTGGCATGCAGCGCGGCTGCGTCTGGGGGTGGCATGCAGCGCGGCTGCGTCTGGGGGTGACCTGCAGCGCCGTCACGCCCAATCACCACCCGGCGCGCCCGGACGGCCTATTCCCGCCTGCGCCTTCAGCCAAAAAACTGGCCATCACGGGTGCATCCGTCGTAGACATGAGTCATGTCAACGACTGCATTCCAAGGAACCCCCGTCCACACCGTCGGCGAACTGCCGGCCGTCGGAAGCCAGGCGCCCGACTTCGAACTGGTGGGCAAGGACCTGTCCACCATCACCCTGAAGTCCCTGCGTGGACGCCGCGTCGTGCTGAACATCTTCCCGAGCCTCGACACGGGCGTGTGCGCCACCAGCGTGCGCACCTTCAACAAGCTGGCCGCCGGGCTCGACAACACCACCGTGCTGGCCGTGTCGAAGGACCTGCCCTTCGCCGCCGAGCGCTTCTGCGTCGCCGAGGGCATTGAGAACGTGGTGCCCGCCTCCGCGTTCCGCAAGCATTCCTTCAGCAACTACGGCGTGCTGATGACCGACGGCCCGCTGGCCGGACTGCTCGCGCGCAGCGTCGTGGTGATCGATGAGAACGGCACGGTGGTCTACAACCAGCTCGTCCCCGAGATCGGCAATGAGCCCGACTACGACGACGCGGTGGCCGCACTGAAGTAGGCACGCCTGCTGGTCCGACGCCGCGCGGCGGACCATGGCACCGACTTGCGGCGACATCCGGTCGCAGCGGCGTCCAGTAACACTGCCGCGGAATGACCAAGGGACTGCGTTCACCTGAACGCAGTCCCTGTTTGTTGTCCGGTCCCGCCTGCGCCGGGCCCGACCGCTCAGGCCTTGTCGCCGAGCACCTCGTCGACGGCCTGGCCCAGCACCTTGCCGATCGAGTCGTGGATCACCAGCTGGGCCCTGTTGTCGGCCGGCGTCGCCGACTTGTTGATGAGCACGAGCTTGTCGCCGCGGTAGTACTCCAACAGCCCGGCGGCCGGGTACACGTTCAGGGAGGTGCCGCCCACGATCAGCACGTCGGCGGCCATGATGGCGCGCGTGGCGCCGTCCATCACGTCGGGGTCCAGGCCCTCCTCGTAGAGCACCACGTCGGGCTTGATGATGCCATTGCACACGGTGCAGCGCGGGATGCCGGTGCTCTGCTCGATCACTTCCACGGGATAGCTGCGGTGGCAATCGACGCAGTGGTTGCGCAGCACCGAGCCGTGCAGCTCATAGACCCTCTTCGAGCCGGCCATCTGGTGGAGCCCGTCGATGTTCTGGGTGACCACGGCGGTGAGCCGGCCCGCCTTCTCAAGCCTGGCCAACGCATAGTGCGCCGCATTCGGCTTCGCCTCGGGATGCAACATGTTCTCGCGGTAGAAGGCATAGAAGTCTTCGGGGTGATCGGCCCAGCAGCTGTGCGAGAGCATGTATTCGGGCGGGAATTCGCCCCCGGCCTGCGTCTTGTAGAGGCCGGTGGCCGACCTGAAATCGGGAATCCCGCTCTCGGTGGACACGCCTGCGCCGCCGAAAAAGACCACGTGGTCTGCCGGGGCAAGTATTCTGCTCAACTGATCTGCACTCACAGCTCCACCCTAGGGCGAGCTGGCAGAATGCAAGCGTGTCGGTGCGGGGGAGTCCCCGCCGCGCCAACATTTCCGGCTCCCCACAGGCGCCGGGGAGCGAGTGGACGACTGGCCGACGCGCCGGCCGCCGGATGGTCGGGCCGCGCAGCGCGCGCTGGCGTCCGCACGACTCGCCGTCACAGGTACGGAAGGACCGGCAGATGAGCGAAGAGCCCCAGGGCGGGCATGTCGACGACCCCTCGTCGGCCTCCCGCGCACGCCGGGCTGCCCGCGCGGCCGACGATCCCGGTGACGGCGCCAACACCCCCAGGTATGCCGACTCGGCCGCCAAGCGCCGCAGGGGACGGCTGCGTCCCCGCTGGGGTCGCATCGCCGCCCTCGCCATGGCCCTGGTGCTGTTCGTCGTCGTGGCCGCCGCCGGCATCTACATCTGGCGCGCCAACGCCGGCATCAAGCGATCCGGCGCGATCGCCGACAAGACCTCGCAGAGCTCCGACCTCGACCTGCTGGTGATGGGGCTCGACTCGCGCGTCGACGTCAACGGCAATGCCCTGCCCTCCGACATCTACGACGCCCTGCATTCGGGCGACGCCTCCGACGGCGGCCTCAATTCCAATGTGCTCATGTACGTGCACGTGCCGGCCGACGGCTCGCAGGCCAGCGTCTTCGCGATCCCGCGCGACGACTATGTCGACTTCCCGGGCTGCCCCGATGGTGTCTGCAAGGGCAAGATCAAGGAGGCCTACGGCTACGCCGCCGACGCCAAGACCCAGGAGCTCGACAAGCAGGGCAAGACCGGTCAGGACGCCTACCAGCAGGCCCGCGATGCCGGACGTGCCGCCGAGGTGAGGACGGTGGAGCAGTTCCTCGGGGTGGAGATCGACCACTTCATCGAGGTGACGATGGTGGCCTTCTTCCAGATCGCCCAGGTGGTGCAGCCCATCACGGTGTGCGTCAACGAGAAGACCGTCGACACCTATTCGGGCGCTGACTTCAAGGCCGGCGAGCAGGACATCAACGCCGAGCAGGCGATGGCCTTCGTGCGCCAGCGCCGCGACACCGACAATCCCGACCTGGCGTTCACCGACCTCGACCGCTCCCGGCGCCAGCAGGCGTTCATCGCCTCGTTGCTGGTGAAGCTGAAGAAGACGAACCTGCTCACCAACCCCGGCCAGCTCGACAAGCTGGTGCAGGTGGCCCAGCAGAACACGGTGCTCGACAAGAACCTCAAGATCTCCCAGCTCACCTCGCTGGCCACGTCGCTGGAGGGTTCCAAGCTGAACTTCTACACCCTGCCGGTGGAGAGCTTCGGCACCGCCGACGACGGCGCCGCGATCAATGTGGTCGACAAGGCCAAGATCCAGGGCATCGTGCGCTCGATCCTGCACCCGGGGCAGAGCGCGAGCCCCTCGGCCAGCGCGAGCGCCAGCGGCTCGGCGAGCTACAGCCCCACCTACGGGATGGGTGCCACCGTGTCGGTGATGAACGAGTCGGGCGTCACCGGGGCCGCTGCCTCGCTGGTGGGCCAGCTCACCGGTTTCGGGTTCACGGCCGGCCAGGCGACCAATGGGGCCGACATCCTGCAGGAGTCCAGCGTCAGCTACGGCTCCGCGGTGGCGGGCCAGGCCAAGCAGTTGGCCCAGCAGTTGGGCGGGTTGTCCGCCAATGCCGATTCGACGCTCGGGGCCAATGCGGTGGTGGTGCACATGGGCACCGGCTTCACCGGGTGGCCCTCGGCTTCGCCCAGTGCGGCGTCCAGCGCCGCGAGCACCGGGGGCTCGTCGGTGTCGCCGTCGGCCAGCAGCACCGCCATTCCCAGCGCCGTGGACGCCAATAGCGGCGGCCAGAGCGGCCCGGAGCCCAGCCAGCTGACCCAGATCAGCGGCGGCGGTATCCCCTGCGTGAAGTAACCCCGGGGACGATTCATCCCATCAGTTGAGACTTCACCGTCCGCATCGTGAGCGGGTAACGGGGTTGCCCGCGTGGGGCCGCATTTTGCACCTTCCCGCACTTGCACCCGGTGCAGGATTGGTCTGTACTAGGTAGAGCCGCACATGAGGCAGCCCGCGCGGTCCTGTTCGCAGGATCGCCGAATGGTCACCGGGAGGATGGGGGTGTTCTCCCAGTGATCAGGAGCCTCGAGCGGTTCGGCGCTCGTCCGGAGCAGGGGGTCTTCGGGCGGGCGCCTTCCACATTGCCTGCGATCTACATCGTGTGCATTCCACATTGCCTGCGTTCCATATGACGTGCGTTGTTGCGTGCGTTCCGGGTGGTGCGCCGTCCGCATCGCCGGATGCCACGGCCGTGGACGTGGACGAGCCCCCGCAGATCAGTCTTGTGGGCAGTGTCCCCACACAAGCCGAGCGCCCCGCGACGAACCACCCGGAGGCGGTGCGCTGCGGAGCGCTCGGTTGTTCATGCCGGTCGGCCCGTCATCAGATCGGGCCCGGGGGCTACGACCTGTGCTGTATGGGCCGGGTGACTGGTCCACACTGGCGGGTGGCCGGCGATGGTGACTGTGTGCGGCCCACGGGGGTGGGCCGGTTGTGAAGGGGTTGGCGACCTAGTCGGCGCCGGTCTCCATGGCTGCGTTGTCCAGCGGCGTGGCGTGCGACGTGCCGGCATGCTCGGGATGGTCTGCGATCTCGGAGGCCTTGCCGGGCTCCAGGGCACCGACCAGCTTGGCGGCCTCGCCGCCGGTGAGCTGGCCCTGGCTCGCATACTGCTCAAGGCGCGAGCGCGAATCCGAGATGTCGAGATTGCGCATGGTGAGCTGGCCGATCCGGTCGAGCGGACCGAAGGCGGCGTCCTGCACGCGCTCCATCGACAGGCGCTCGGGGTGGTAGCTGAACGCCGGGCCGTCGGTGTTGACGATCGTGTAGTCCTCGCCGCGACGCAGCCGCAGCGTCACCTCGCCGGTGACCACGCTGGCGACCCAGCGCTGGATGGACTCGCGGATCATGAGCGACTGCGGGTCGAGCCAGCGACCCTCGTACAGCAGCCGGCCCAGGCGCATGCCCTCGTTGCGGTAGTTGATGATCGTGTCCTCGTTGTGGATCGCGTTCACCAGGCGCTCGTAGGCGATGAACAACAGGGCCATGCCGGGGGCCTCGTAGATGCCGCGGCTCTTGGCCTCGATGATGCGGTTCTCGATCTGGTCGCTCATGCCCAGACCGTGGCGTCCGCCCACCTTGTTGGCCTCCAGCACCAGGTCGACGGCCGAATCGAACTTCTTGCCGTTGATGGTCACCGGACGGCCCTGCTCGAAGCCGATGGTCACGTCCTCGGTGTCGATCGTGACCGACGGATCCCAGAACTTCACGCCCATGATCGGCTCGACGGTCTCCAACGACACGTCAAGGTGCTCCAGGGTCTTGGCCTCGTGCGTGGCGCCCCAGATATTGGCGTCGGTGGAGTAGGCCTTCTCCTTGGAGTCGCGGTAGGGCAGGTTGCGCTTCTGCAGCCACACGCTCATCTCGTCGCGGCCACCAAGCTCGGAGACGAAGTCCTCGTCGAGCCAGGGCTTGTAGATGCGCAGTGACGGGTTGGCCATCAGGCCGTAGCGGTAGAACCGCTCGATGTCATTGCCCTTGTAGGTGGAGCCGTCGCCCCAGATGGAGACGTTGTCGTCGTTCATGGCCCGCACCAGCAGCGTGCCGGTGACGGCGCGGCCGATCGGGGTGGTGTTGAAATATGCGCGACCCGCGCTCTGCACGTGGAAGGCGCCGCAGGCCAGGGCCGACAGGCCCTCCTCGACCAGCGATTCTCTGCAGTCGACCAGGCGGCTGAGTTCAGCCCCGTACTGGCCGGCGCGCCCGGGCACCGACGCGATGTCGGGCTCGTCGTACTGGCCGATGTCGGCGGTGTAGGTGCAGGGGATGGCGCCCTTTTCGCGCATCCAGGCGACGGCGCAGCTCGTATCGAGGCCGCCGCTGAAGGCGATGCCGACCCGCTGGCCGACCGGAAGAGATGTCAGAACCTTACTCACAACATCCAGCATAACCCGAAACTTATGCGATGTCGATCCATCGGCTGAGCGTGAATCAGCCGACACTTATGCTTTTGAAGGAATATCTATGCCATCAGGCTGTCGTGACCGGGGATGGGTCGGCGTCCCACGTGGCGACGCCAACCCTCCCCGGCAGCACGAGCATGTGCGGCTCAGACCACCAGGATGATCTTGCCGGTGTTGTCGCCCGATTCGAGCAGCTCATGGGCCTTGGAGGCATGTGCCATCGGCACCTGCGTCTGGTTGCCGGGCTTGATCGCGCCCGACGAGAGGAGCGGCCAGATGGCCTCCTCCACGCGACGGCAGATGGCCGCCTTGCTGGCCAGCGAGCGGAACCGCAGGCTGGTGGCCGTCACGGTGCCGCGCTTGTTCAGCAGCACGGCGATGTTCAGGGTGCCCTTGGTGCCCTTCTGCATGCCGATGATCACCAGGCGTCCGTCGTCGGCCAGGCAACGCACATTCGCCTCGAGGTACTTGGCGCCCACGATGTCGAGGATCACGTCGACGCCGCGATCCTGCGTGGCCATCATCACCTGGGGCTCCCAGTCGTCGTGGTAGTCGAAGCCCTCGTCAGCGCCCAGCTTGCGGCAATAGGCAAGCTTCTTGGCCGACCCGGCGGTGACGATCACGTGCGCACCCAGGGCCTTCGCGTACTGGATGGCCAGCGTGCCGATGCCGCCCGCGCCACCGTGGATGAGCACGGTCTCGCCGGCCGACAGGTGCACCCGGTCGAAGTTGGACACCACCGTGGCGGCCACCTCCACCAGTCCCGCCGCGGCCAACGGGTCGATGCCGGCGGGCAGCTTCAGCAGCTGGCCCGCGGGCACCACGAAGAACTCGGCATAGGCGCCGCCGCTGACCAGCGCCAGCACCTGCTCGCCCACCTGGTGCCCCTCGACACCGTCGCCAAGCTTCTCGATGACACCGAGGGCCTCCATGCCCATGATGTCGGTGATGCCGGCCGGCGGGGGATAGTGCCCCTGGCGCTGCAGCACATCGCCGCGGTTCACGCCCGCAGCCTGCGTGCGCACCAGCACCTCGCCCGGTCCGGGATCGGGGATGGGCACCTCGGCCCAGCTCATGACATCGACGCCGCCCGGTTCGTCCACTGTGATCGCGTGCATGTCCCCAGACTGCCAGACCCGCGCGTCCGCTACCATGAAAATGCGTCCACCGGACGCGTGGCGAGGTCGCATAGTGGACGAGTGCAGCCGCCTTGAAAGCGGCCGAGCGAAAGCTCCGTGGGTTCGAATCCCACCCTCGCCGCCACCGATGATGTCGCGGGCGGGAGTTCGCGTGATCGTCGAGCCTGGAGGGTCGTCCCTGCGAGGTGGCCCTGACGGCAGCAGGCCAACGCGTGATGAGGGAGAGATATGAGCAGCTACATCCTGCGCCCCCGCATACCGCGTCGTGCGTTCGTGCTGGGCAGTGCGGCCACCGTGGTGGGCCTGGTGCTGGTGGTGATCGGGCTGGTGCAGAACTGGGCGATCCTGGCAATCATCGTGTTGGCGGCGCTGCTTGCCGTCGGCCTGCTGACGCTGCTGATGGTGGCCTACTCGATGGTCAACCACCGCATCCACATCGACCTCGACGCGAAGGGCTACCGCGTGCACGGTCCCGGCATGGACCGACGCGGCACCTGGGCCAAGGTCACCCGGGTGGCCGTGACGCCCGATGGTTCACGGCTGATGATTGCCTCCGGACCGGTGAAGCGCACCTACATCAGCTGCCCCAAGGGCGGGGACGATCCGGCCATGCAGGCGCTGATCAAGGAGATCTCGGCGCACCTGCCCGAGCACTCGCGGCGCTAGCGGGCTGGTTGGCGGCGCGCGGCGGTGCCGGTTCTCCGGGGGCTGGGTGGTCATGGCGGCGCGGTACGTCGAACCATGAACGCGAGGCCTTGTCGGGTCCCATCCACTGAATCCGGATCCACTGGTTCGGGCCACGACCCTTGTCACTCAGTGGGCAGTTGTGCGGGAATGACGCCGCACAGGTGACCACTCAGGGAGGGTTTCCGGCTGGGGCGGCGTCGGGCCACTCGATCGGGCATACCCACGTGAATACCCACGTGATAGGTGCGGATAAAGCACCGTCTACGGTGCTTTATCCGCACCTATCACCGCGTCCGGCATCAGGATCAGACCGGCTCGACCGCAGGTGGAATCAGACCGGCTCCACCGCAGGTGGAATCATCAGTTCGGGTGGTAGTCGCAGGCACCGCTCATGTTCTCTGCGGTGCCGGACGGGGTTGCTGCCGCACCGGCCGCGCTGGCACTCGTCGACCCGCTGCCGGCCGCTGATGCGACGCTGCTCGCCGATCCCGCACTGCCCGTGGCCATCGGTGAGCTGGACGCCGATGCCGGCGCCGACGGCGTGGTGCCATTGTCGCTGGCGGTGATGGCACCGGAGATGCGGTTCCGGATCGCGTTGTAGTCGGGGTTGCCCGGATTGATGTCACCGACCTGCGGGGCGGTGCCGATGGCCTGCGAGAACACCACGCGGCTCACCTGGGCGTCCTTCACCTGCAGGGCCAGGTTGGTGGCGTCGTCGAGCAGGCTCTCGGGGATGTCGGTGCTCATCATGTTCTTGCCGGCGGCCGCGATCGCCTCATAGCGGGTGAGCATGGTCTGCGGATTGGCCTGCCGGATGATCGCATTCACCAGGCAGCTCTGCCGGCGCATGCGCCCGTAGTCGTAGTCGGGGTCGTTGCAGCGGCTGCGGGCGTACCACATGGCATCGGCGCCATCGAGCTTCTGGTCGGGCCCCACCGACAGGTTGCCGTCGACGCCACACTCCTCGTCGCCGTATCCGTCGACATGGCCACCCTTGGCGATCGGGAAGTTGATGTTGACCACCACGCCGCCCATGGCGTCGACCAGCGCCTGGATGCCGTCGATGTTGATCATCGCGTAGTAGTCGACGGTGAGCCCGGTGATGCCGCTGACGGCCAGCTTCGTGGCGTCGGCGCCGGGCTGATCGGTGTTCCTGAACAGCTCCGGATGCTCCAGCGGCACCTCATTCCACACCGCGTTGAGCATGTAGTTGTCCTCGGTGCCCGACGACCGGTCCCAGACGCGTCCATTGGGGTAGACCTTCGCCAGGTCGCTGCCGGCGGGGAAGGGCACGTTCTCGAGGTTGCGGGGCAGCTGGATGAACACCGTATTGCCGGTGTGGGTGTTGATCGACGCGAGCATCACCGTGTCGGTGCGCAGGCCGAGGTCCTCGTCGCGGTCCGCGCCCGAGTCGCCCCCCAGCAACAGGATGTTCACCCGGTCCTTGTTGGCCCAGTCGCCGAGCGGACGCGTCTGCGAGCGGGTCTTGGAGTTGCCGAAGACGTCGCTGACGACGATCGCCGATTCGAACGCGTAGGCGGCGCCCACCGAACTCACCGAGCCCACCAGGGCGGCCATCAGGAAGACGACGATGGCGCCCGCGATGCGTTGCCAGCGCTTCATGCGCCGCGGCCGGGTCACCAGGTAGGTGCCGGCGACGATGGCCATCCAGATGATCGTGACGGCCACCAACATGATGCCGATGGCGGTCAGGCCCACCGAGTTCATCACGGTGGCCATCAGCGCGGGCGGGTGCACCACGGCGGCCAGGATCACGCCGGAGCCGAAGACCACCGTCATCATGAACAGCAGCGTGCCGATCATCGTGAGGCGGGTGCCGATCAGGCCGGCGCCGGGGATCAGGGAGCCGAGTGTGGTGCGCAGCATCGTCCAGCCGAAGCCGTGCGAGCCGGTGTCGTCGCTGCGCTCGGTGAACGCGGCGAAGCGACTGCGCAGCGAGGCCGGTTCGGGTTCGGGCGGTGGCGGTGGCGGTTCGCGCAGCCCCACCTGCTCGACGTCGAACAGTTCGCCGTCGTGTGCGGCAGGTTCGGTGCCGGCTGCGGCGCGTCGGGCGCGCTCCCTGGCCGCGGCCCGGGCGGCGGCGTCGGCCCTGCCCGGTGCGGCGTTGGCATGCCGGTAGTCGGGGGCATGCAGGAAGGCGGTGTGCTCGCCGAGCGGCTCACCGCCCAGCGTGAGGTTGGCGCCCCGCTCGGAGCGGGGCGCGGTCGGTGTGCCGGGTGTGGGGGCGTGGGTCGTCGGGCTGGGGGGCGTCGGGTCATGGGGTGCTGGGCTGTGGGGTGCGGCACTGTGCGGCGTGGCTGCGGCCGGGGGCGTGGTCGCGGGCGTGCGCCGGGAGGCTACGTGCTTGTCGGGTGCGGACGCACGTGGGGTCGGGGCGTCGTGTTGGCGTCCCCGGGGTGTCGCGGCGGCTGGCGGTGCCGGACGCGTGGGTGCCTGCTCGGCCGGGGCGGGGGATGGCGTCGTCGCATCTGCGGCGGCGGTGCTGCGGGGGGCATCGGGGTGGGAGAGGTCGCTTTCGACCGGCTTGTGGATCGGCGCGGAGCGGCGTGCGTGGCGCGGACCCGTGCCCTCGCCGGTGGGATGGCCCGATCCGACCGGGGGCTGGTCTCCCGTGGACTCGGCGCGTCGACGCGACCAGGAGCGGCGCGGTGTGGCGCTCGCCGTGGGCTCCGGCGTCGACTCGCGGGTGCCCCACTTGCTGACGTGGGGTTCGTTCGTGCCCATGCCGCGCCGCGAGGAGCCGCCGGTGGGCGTGGGATCTGCCGGTGTGGAAGGGGCTGCCGGCGCTTCGGGGGCTGCCGGAGGGGTGGTCGGCGGGTCCTCGGGCTGCGGGCGGGCCCAGATGCGCCGCGGCGTGCCCGGGGTGCCGGACGCGGGGGGCGTGGCGGAGTGTGCATCGTCGGCGGCGCGCCGGACCCTGCGGGGTCGCTGAACGTCGTCGTCTGCCATGTCACCCATTCTTCAGTCGCGTTCTTCGGCCGCGTCGAACCCTCGTGGCCACCCGCGCGGGCAGTTTATGCCTGCGTCGGTGGGCCCCGGCGACGCCCTGGCTTGCCCGGACGCGCGGGCCCCATCTCGTCGGCCGGGGATGTACGCCAACCATCATGCCGTGCGAACATGTGTGAGGCACATTGCGACGTGAAGCTTGGCTCGAGCTTTGCTCTGGGCCCTGCCAGCCGATAGTCTTTCGTGTCGCTGGAGGTGTCGCCTAGTTGGTCTATGGCGCCCGCCTGCTAAGCGGGTTTGGGACACAAATCCCATCGCGGGTTCGAATCCCGCCACCTCCGCCAGCTTTTTGCGGTCCGTCATCCTCGGTGGCGGACCGCTTTTCGTTGCCCACGACGACGCCTGCCGTGGGCCCCGGTTGCCCGGTCGGTGGGCGACGCGGACTGCCGCGCAGCCGGTCGTCGCCGACAACTCGGCTTGGATCAGATGGCACCCATGTACTAGCATGGTGAGGCGCCGCAAGGCGATGCGCCCATGGCTTAACGGATAGAGCATCTGACTACGGATCAGAAGGTTGGGGGTTCGAATCCCTCTGGGCGCGCCACTCAAGAAGGCCCCGCGAAAGCGGGGCCTTCTTTTTGCGTTTGGGGCCTGTACGTCCGTGGGTTCGGGGCCGGGACCGCGTCCGGCCAGACGCCGCGGGCCGATCCTGATGCCCGACGCGGTGAGACGCGACGACAGGTACGGATGAAGCACCGTCCGTGGTGCTCAATCCGCACCTATCTCGTGGGCATGCCTGCCTGACCGTCCCGGCTGCGTGGTCCGGCGTCCGCCCGGCCTGACGTCCACTCGGGCTGACATCCACTTGGCCTGACCCCCTTGGGTGGGCACCTGTGCGACGTCATTGCCGCACAACTGCCCAGTGAGAGACCAGACAGCGGCAGAACCAGGGCGGAGCAGGACGCGTCGTCAGGCTGGGTCGGCCGCGCCGGAACCACCCACGCCGGTATCACCCGCGCCGGGACCCGCCACGGTGGGCGTCACGCTCCGGGAGTCGACCATGTCGGCACCGGTCAACCAGCCCGACAATGACCGGTGGCTGCGGGTGGGCACCACCATCACCACGGCGAGCACGATCACCAGCGTGGACAGCGCATTGAGCGCGCCCGACACCGGCTCACCGATGAACAGCTGGAGCACCCGCGTGGCCACCAGCGGGCCGACGACCACCAGCGAACGCGCCAGGCGTCGCCACAGCGGCCCATTGGCCAGGGTTCGACTGTCCAACAGCCCACTGCTCGCAGATCCACTGTCCAGCGACCCACCGCGGTACGTTCCACCGCCCATCTGCCCTCCGTCAGGCGCTGCGTCGTCCGGCCAACCGCCGCCGACCGTGCCACCCGACGAATCAGCGCCGACCGACCCGCCCGACCCGTCACCCGAGCCAGCCGCCGCAGGCCACCGCGGCGTCAGCCAGACCACCCGCTGGCCAAGGGACCCGCCCCGACCGGTCAGCGAGGGGATCACGAACACCATCAACAACGCCACCACATCACCCGCCGGTGAGATCCACTCGGGCTCGGCCTCCACCGGCCACCACGACAGCAGGCGTCCGGCCACCAGCACGGCGATGGAGCTGCTGGCGGCGATCAGGTAGAACAGGAAGCCATCCACCACCATGCCCACCCAGCGGCGCATCGAGGTGACCGGCCGGGCCACCAGCCGGGTGGACGTCAACGTGCGCGAGGCCGGCATCCAGAACAACAGCAGCGGCGCGATGAGCGCCCCGATCAGCGTGCCGGCGGTATTGGTGATCACATCGTCCACATCGGCCACGCGATAGGCGCACGGCAGCAGGCCGAAGAAGCCCGTGTACTGCGTGGTCTCAATGCACACCGACACGATGAGGCCGATGAGCGTGCTGGTGATCACGCCGCGCCGGAAATAGCGGTGCAGCAGCACGCCGAGTGGCACGAACAGCACCACGTTGAACACCACCTGCAACACCACGGCGCTGGTCAGCGCGGTCCGCAGGCCCATGCCGGCGGTCTGCGTGCGGATATCGGTGATGAACTCGAGGGGATGCAGGTTGTAGCCCACGTGCGTCGACGCGCAGAAGGCCTGCGGGTCCTCGGGGAACGGCACCAGCGTGTACACGGCCAGGCCGGTGAAATAGACGCACACTGCGGCCCACCCGATGATCCGCCGGAAGCTCAGCTGGCCGAACCGGTGGAATGACCACACCACATAGGGAAGGAACAGCACCAGGAAGGCGACGCCTCCCACCAGCACCGTGACGAAGGCGTTGTTCTGCCAGACTTCCATTGCTTCCTCTCGAACCAGCGTGTGCTCGCAGGGCCGCACCAGTATTCCAGCCGGGACGCCGGTCGCCGGCGTCGACTGGATAACGATCGGTCGGGTGCCCCACCCCCGCGGCGCGCTCATTAGGCTGAGGCCATGGCTGAACGCAGAGCGGTTCTCATCACCGGCGCAACCCGTGGCATCGGGCGTGCGATCGCCGACGAGCTGGCGGACGACTGGCATGTGCTGGTCGGCGGCCGGCATCCCGACCAGGTGAGGAAGGTGGTGCAGGCCCTGCCCAGCGCCGAGCCCTTCATCGCCGACCTCACCGACGCCGGCGCGATGCAGGCCGCAGTGGAACAGATCGGCCACCTCGACGCGGTGGTGCACTCGGCCGGCGCGGTGGTGATGGGCCCGGTGTCCGAACTGAGCCGCCAGGACTGGCGCGACCTCTACGAGATCAACGTGGTGGCGGTGGCCGACCTCACCGCCGAACTGCTGCCCAAGCTGCGCGAGGCGCACGGCCAGGTGGTTACCATCAACTCCGGCTCGGGATTCCACACCGGTCCCGGCCAGACCTGCTACGCCGCCACCAAGCACGCACTGGTTGCCTTCACCGACGGCCTGCGCGAGGAGGAACGCGGCGTCGTGCGCGTCACCTCGGTGCACCCGGGCCGCGTCGACACCGACATGCAGGTGGACATCCAGCGCCAGCTCGGTGCGCAGTACCAACCCGAGCGCTACCTGCAGCCCGCCGACGTCGCCCGTGCCGTGGAGCTGGCCCTGACGATGCGTCCGGGCGCCAATGTCGACACGGTGTCGGTCAGGCCGGCACTGTGACCGCCGTCTGGGCCCACCGCGGCGCCTCCGCGGCCGCCCCCGAGAACACCCTGCCCGCCTTCCAGGCGGCCGCCACCCTGGGTGCCGACGGGGTTGAGCTCGACGTGCAACGCACCCGTGACGGCCAGCTGGTGGTCTGCCACGACGAGACGATCGACCGCACGAGCAATGGCGTCGGCAACCTGGCTGATTACACCTTGTCGCAGCTCAAGGAGTTCGACTTCTCGGCGGGCCATCCGGAGTTCACCAATGTGGCCATCCCCACGCTGGCCGAGGTGTTCGACGTGCTCGGCCCCACCGGGCTGATGATCAACATCGAGCTGAAGAACTCGGTGGTGCCCTATGAGGGCATGGAGGCCCAGGTGCTCGCGCTGGTGCATGCCGCGGGGTGGGATGACAAGGTGTTCTACTCGTCGTTCAACCACCGCTCGATGCGCCGGCTTGCCGAGCGCGACTATCCGGTGGGCCTGCTCTACGACTCGGTGCTGTGGCGTGCCGCGAAATACGCCGCCGAGCTCGGCGCCAGTGCCCTGCATCCCTCGGGACGGGCGGTGCGGGTGAACCCGGGCGTCGTGCGCGCAGCCCACAAGCGCGGCCTGTCGGTGAACGTGTGGACGATCGACAAGCCCGCCCAGATCCAGGCGCTGCTCGACCTCGAGGTGGATGCGATCATCACCAATGTGCCCGACGTGGCCCTGGGCGTGCGCGACGCCTGACGCCCTTTCGTGGCCTGAATCGGCCTGACCGGACCGGCGCCCGGGGTGTTCACAGTTCAACCGAACGGGGCGTCCCCGCGCCCCCGCAGCTCAACGCTTGGCGAGCTCCGCGCGGCAGACCTCGATCAGCGGCTCGGCCAAGGGCTCCTCGCCGGTCATCAGGCGCACCTGGTCGATGGCCTGGTGCACCAGCAGGTCGACGCCGTCGACGCTCACCCGGCCGGCCTTGATGGCGGCCCGGCTGAGGTTGGTGGGGTAGTTCTGGTAGACGATGTCGAAGATCACCTGCGAGACGGCGGCCAGCTGGGCGGCCTCCTCGGGCGTGTACTGCACCGGGGCGGTGGAGATGAGCACATCGGCGCTGTCGGCACCCAGGGCGTCGAAGCCCGACCAGTCAACGATCTCCAGGTCGGTGCCGTACAGGGCGGCAACCCGGTCGAGGCTGGCGTGGGCGCGTCCGGCGTCGCGGGCGACCACCCGGATCACCCGGCAGCCGAGGCGCACCAGCGTCGAGATGGCGCTGCGGGCGGTGGCGCCGGCCCCCATGATCACCGCGGTGCCGGGCATGATCACGTCGTAGCTGGCCATCGCGTCGCGCAGGCCGGTCACGTCGGTGTTGAACAGCCGGTTGGGGTGTCCGAAGATCAGCGTGTTGGCGCTCTGCAGCTCCGACGATTGCTGGTCGGGACGCCCGAACTCGATGAGCGCCTCCTTCAGCGGGGCGGTCACCGACAGGCCGGCCCAGCTGTTGTCGCGGCTGGCGATGAACTCGCCCAGGGTGTCGGGAGTCACCTCGATGGCGTCGTACTCCCAGTCGTGCAGGCCGAGCTGCTGGTAGGCCGCACGGTGCAACACCGGCGACAACGAATGCGCGATCGGGCTGCCAATGACAGCTGCGTGATGGGTCATCCGAACTCCTTGGGGTGGGCCTGTCGACGTGTTTCAGCCTACCGGCCGGCCATGGACGCGAAGCGCGGCGTGGTTAGGTTGGGAACATGTCCACCCAGCTGTGTTATGTCAGTGGCAGGCGCGACGGCCTCATCACCACGGTGCGCTTCGACGACAAGGCCGAGACCGCCGAGGTCGTGTCGCGGCTCAACCTCGGGCCCAAGCCGATGCCCCTGGAACTCAACCGCGAACGCCGGCTGTTGCGGGTGGCCACGGGCGCCGATCCCCTGCGCGTCAGCACGCTCAAGTTGCTGCCCGACGGCAGTTGCCAGGTGCTCAGCGAGGTCAACTGCCCCCTGTCGGCCACCTACCTGAGCTTCACGCCCGACGACCGGATGGCCTTCGTGGTGAGCTACCACGCCAGCCGCCTGGCCTGGGCGCCGGTGTGGGACAACCACCTGATCGACGATTCGGCCTGGCATGTGGAGCAGGTGGGCGAGCAACCACACTGCGTCGAACCCTCGCCCGACGGACGCCACGTCTATGTGGTGGAACTGGGTGCCAACCGGGTGCAGGGCTTCCGCGTGTCCGACGGCGAACTGGTGGCCGACGAGCAGATCGGCGTGCAGTTCGAGCACGGCACCGGCCCGCGCCACCTGGTGTTCGACGCGTCGGGGGAGCACGGCTACCTCATCGAGGAACTGGGCGGCCACATCGTGCACCTCACCCGCGACCCCGACAGCGGCCGGCTGACGGTGGCCGAGCGCGTGCCCTATTCGGACCGCGCCGATGACCTGCGTCCCGGCGTGCACGTGCCCAGCGGCAGCACCCCCAGCCTCGACGACCAGACCTTGCGCCACTGGGGCGCCGAGTTGGCCCTCGACCCGCAACGCCACTGGATCGTGGCCAGCGAGCGGCGCGCGTCCACGCTCAACCTGCAGGCCCTCGACGACGACGGCAGCTTCGGGGCCCGGCTCGACCACGTGCCCACCGAGAAGCAGCCGCGCGGCATGGGCCTGATCGGTGACCATCACGTGATTGCCGGCGCCGAGCTGGGCGACACCGCAACGATCTACCGGGTGGACGACCAGCTGGAGCCCGTGGCCGAGGTGGAGGGCCTGGGCGGGCCGGTCTGGTTCGCCAGCATCGGGAGCTGACGGCGGTTCACGCGGCCCCAGACTTGAGTCTGGTCGTATCAAGTGGCAAGACTGGTAACAGGAGACGCCACTGATCCGGTGGCCCGCCCCCAGGAAGGAAAACGATGATCATTCCCACCACACCCACCCCCACCGTCGAACTGTCAGGCGGCACCAGGATGCCGATGCTCGGCATGGGCACCTGGCCGCTGAAGGGCGAGGAGTGCCGCGCCGCCGTGGCCAGCGCCATCGAGCAGGGCTACCGGCTGGTCGACACCGCTGAGGCCTACGGCAACGAGGAGGCCGTCGGCAAGGCGGTGCGTGAGGCCGGCCCCGATCGCGCCGAGATCTTCGTCACCACCAAGTTCTCCAAGCAGTGGCACAGCAGGAAGGGCGTGCATGAGGCCCTGGAGCATTCCCTGGAGCGCCTCGGGCTCGATTACGTCGACCTGTTCCTGATGCACTGGCCGATGCCCGGCGAGGGCAGCTACGTTGACGCCTACCGCGGCATGGTCGAGCTCAAGGAACAGGGCCTGGCCAAGGCGATCGGCGTCTCCAACTTCAAGGTGCACCACCTCGACGACCTGATCACCGAGGGCATGACCCCCGAGGTGAACCAGATCCAGCTCGACCCCTCGCGTCCGCGCCTGGAGGTGCGCGACTTCCTCGACAACCACGACATCGTCACCGAGGCATGGAGCCCGCTGGGACGTGGCGCCGACGGCGTGCTCAATGCGCCGGCCGTGCTGGACGCCGCCAAGAAGCACGGCATCACGCCGGCCGCTGCGGTGCTGGCCTGGGAACTCAACCAGGGGATCGTCACGATTCCGAAGTCGGCGAACCCCGAGCACCAGCGCACGAACCTCGAGGCAATCGGCGTCGAGCTGTCGGCCCAGGAGATGAAGGCCATCGACGCGTTGGCCGATCCGAACGCCAAGATCGACGATTCCGACAAGACCGGCAACTGAGCCGGTCGGCTGTATGTGTGGCGCCCGGCGCGGTCTTGACCGGGGTCCCTCGGGACGGCCTGCAGCAAGAGCAAGGACCCACGTCCGGTGGCGAGCGGGTGACAACCCGCCGTCGGACATGGGTCCTTGTTGCTGTGCCAACTGGTGGGTCGGCTACTCGGTGGCCAGTGCCGCCGAGGGAGAGATGCGGTTGGCCCGCGATGCGGGGATCAACGAGGCCAACCATCCGGCCGCCACCGCGATCACGCCGATGGCCGCCAGGCGCACCCACGGCAGTCCCGCCACGAACGGGGTGCTGGTGATGGAGCCAAGCATGACCTTCGCGCCGATCAGGCCATAGGCCACGCCGAGAGCCAGGCCGAGCGCCGCGGCAACCACGGCGATCATCACCGCCTCCCAGCTGATCATTGACCGCACCTGGCGGCGGGTCATGCCCAGCGCCCGCAACAGGCCGATTTCCTGAGTGCGCTCCAGCACCGACAACCCCAATGTGTTGGCCACACCGATCACGGCGATCGCCACGGCCACCGCCAACAGGCCCACGGCCACGGCCAGGACGATGTCGATCATCTGCCCGAACTGGGCACGTGCCTGGGCGCCGCTGTCGATGGACGAATGTCCCAGGTTGCCGATCGCCTTGCCCAGGTCGGTGGTCACGGTGTTCACGTTCGCGCCCGCCTTGTACTGCACCCAGGCACTGTCGGGGGCATCGGCGTCGATCTTGTTCAGCACGGTGGTGCTGACGATCAACGTCGGGGCGTAGTCGTCGGACACCTTGGCGGTGAGCTGCACCGTGGTGCCGGCGGTGCCCTTGATGGTCACCGTCTCGCCATCGTGGAGGCTCGTGTCGGAGGTGCGGACGGTGTTGTCGTCCAGGTTCTCGTAGCGCTGGGGGAAGTGCGTCAGGTGCGCGGCGGCGTTGTCAACGCCATCCACCTTGCGCTCGGTGTTCGTGGTGCCATAGCTCACATCGGCGGTGGTGCTGGGCACCAGGGCGGCGTCCTGCACGCCATCGGTGGCCTTGATCCTGGTCAGGGTCTGCTCGTCGACGCTCTTGACGGCTGACACCACCGCATCCTGCGGGTAGGTGGCCGACAGATAACGGTCGAGGCTGGCCTGCGACGCGGAGGCACCGACGGTCAGCAGCGTGATGAGCGTCACGCCCACCAACAGCGCATTGGCGGTGGCCGCGGCGCGTCCGGGATTGCGGCGGGTGTTGCCCACCGCGAGGTCACCCGACACGCTCGACTTGGCCAGCGGCGTGCCAATGAGCCGGGCCAGTGCGGGGATCAGGCCGCGACCCACCAGCAATACGCCGATGAAGCTGAGCAGGCCGCCGCCGATGGCGATCACCAGTCCGCTCATGCCCGAGTTGGGCTTGGCGCGCACCATGCCCATGGCCAACATCGCGGCACCACCGGCCACCAGCAGCACGCCGATGATGGCGCGCACGATGCCCAGGCGCTTGGCCTTGCCGACGGCCAGTTCGGGACGCATGGCGGCCAGGGGAGCCACCCGCGTGGCCTTGCGCGCCGGCGAGATCGACGCGGCCAGGGTGATGAGCACGCCCACCACGAGCGGCACGATCACCGCTGCGGGTGAAATGGAGAACGCCAGCGGGATCTGCGCACCCTTCGAGGCCAGCGGGATCAGCGCGGCGGCCAGGCCGAAGCCGGCCAGGATGCCTGCCACGGAACCGACCAGGCCCAGGAGCGCGGCTTCACCGAAGACCATGCCGAACACCTGGTTGCGGGTTGCTCCCACGCAGCGCAGCAGGGCCAGCTGGCGCACGCGTTGGGCCACCAGGATCGAGAAGGTGTTGGCGATCACGATGATGCCCACGAACAGGGCGATCGCGGCGAAGCCGAGCAGCACGTACTGGATGGAGTTGGTGCTGCCGGTCATCTGCTTCATGGCCGCCTTCACCTCGTCCTGCCCGGTGCGCACGGTCAGCTGGGCGTCCGAGACGCCCTGGGCCGACTGCACCGCATCGCGCAGCGCGGTGTCGTCGCCGTTGCCGTAGAGCAGCACCAGGTTGTAGCCATTGGTGGACGCCATGGCCATGGCCTGCTCGGTGGGGGCGAAGACCCAGCTGGCGAGCGGCTGGGTGACCGCGTCGTTGCCGGCGTTGATGATGCCGACGACGGTCTCGTCGAAGGTCTGGTTGTCGAAGGTCTCCAGCGTCACCTTGTCGCCCAGCTTGAGGTGATAGGCGTCGGCGGCTGACTTGCTGATGCTCACCTGGCCATCACCCTTGGCGAGCGTGCCCTCGAACAGCGTGGTCTCGGAGCTCAGGTCGGGCTGCGAGCTGATCAGCGCCCGGTTGTCCTGGCCGTCGACCTGCAGGGTGGCGCTGCCCTGCACGATCTTCTTCGCACGGGTGATGCCCGGCACCTTGCTGACGGTATCGGCCTGCTGCGGGGTCACCGGGGTGTAGGTGTTTTCCGAGGGGCTGACGGCAACCTTCGCGTCGCCCACCATGCCGGCGACCAGCTTGGTCATGCCGGCGTTCAACGAGGCGCTGAACACGAAGGTGGCGGCCACGAAGGCCACCCCCAACAGGATCGCGATGCCTGCGCTGATGAGTTGTCGTGGCTGGCGCAGCATCAGGCGTCACCGGCCTGGCGCTTGAGTCCGGTGCCGTTGGCGTCGTCGGGGCGCTGCGGGGTGGCCGCCGGCGCCTGCGGGGCAGGCATCTGGGGCGGTGGCATCTGGGGATTGGGCATCTGCGGGGTCGGCATCTGCGGGGGAGTCGACGGCGCCGGCGCATAGTTCGTGGCACCCGCGACGGCGCCGGCGGTGAAGCCGGTGGTCGGCACGGGGGTCTGCCCGGCCACCGGGTGGTTCACCGGCTCGTCGGAGACGATGCGTCCGTCGGCCAGGCGCAGCACGCGGTCGGAGAAGCCGGCGGCGTGCGCGTCGTGGGTAACCATCACGATGGTCTGGCCCAACTCATGGACGCTGCGCGACAGGAAGTCCAGCAGCTCATTGCTGGCGGCGGAATCGAGGGCGCCGGTGGGCTCATCGGCGAAGATCACCTCGGGACGCGTGATGAGTGCGCGTGCGACGGCGACGCGCTGCTGCTGGCCGCCCGACAGCTCGGCGGGACGATGGCTGAGCCGGTCCTGCAGGCCGAGCACCTTCACGATCGTGTCGAGCCATTGCCTGTCGGGCTTGCTGTGGGCCAGCTTGAGCGGCAGCAGGATGTTCTGCTCGGCGGTCATCGTGGGCAGCAGGTTGAACGCCTGGAACACGAATCCGACGCGTTCGCGCCGCAACAGCGTGAGGTTGGTGTCGCTCAGCGAGGTGGCGTCCACCTGGCCGATGAACACCTGTCCACTGGTGGGGGTGTCGAGGCCGGCAGCACAGTGCATCAGCGTCGACTTGCCCGAACCGGAGGGGCCCATGATGGCGGTGAACTGGCCGCGGATGAACTCGACGCTCACATCGTCCAGGGCGGTCACCTGTGTGTCACCCTGCCCGTAGATCTTCGTGAGGTGCACGGTGCGCACCGCGGCCGTTGTCGGCTGCGTCATGGTCGTCATGATTCTCCTTGTCAGGTCCGGGCCGGTTGGTCCGGGGAAGCTGGATCAGGTTCGAAGGGGCGGGCTGCGTGGCGTGCTGGCATCAGCACCGCCTGCGCACCGGACATCGGGCGCCGGCAGCACACTGCCCCGACCTTCGCATCAACTCTGACAGCGCGACCCCTCGGCGCACATCGGGCGCAGGTCGGGTTCTTGTCTCCTCCTCAGGGGGGAGGCTCTCAGGGAAGCGCCCCAAAAGTGGAGGTATCCACAGGGTCGCGGAAATTCGACGGGCGCCTTGTGGAAGGGTCGCGTCGTCAGACGAGTTGTGTGGACGAGTCGTGTACCGGCGGGATCGGGTCCGCTCGAACGCGCTCAGCCGCGCGGGTGCACCAGGCCGGCGTCGTAGGCGAAGACCACCATGTGCACCCGGTCGCGCAGCTCCAGCTTGGCCAGGATGTGGCCGATATGGGTCTTCACGGTGGCGCCGCCCAGGAACAGCGTCTCGGCGATCTCGGTGTTGTTGAGCCCCTGGCCCACCAGCGTGAGCACCTCGCGCTCGCGGTCGGTCAGCGCCTCCAGCCGCTTCTTGGTGTCGCCCCCCGACTGGGCAGTGGGCAGCGTGGGCACGAAGCGCTCAAGCAGGCGTCGGGTGGCGCTGGGTGCCACCACGGAGTCGCCCGAGGCCACGGCCCGGATGGCGGCCAGCAGCTCGGTGGGTCCGGCGTCCTTCAGCAGGAAGCCCGAGGCGCCGGCCTGCAGCGCCGAATAGACATATTCGTCGAGGTCGAAGGTGGTGAGGATCAGCACGCGGGTGTCGCTGCCGGCCACGATCTCGCTGGTGGCGGCCACCCCGTCGAGCACGGGCATCCGGATGTCCATCAGGGCGACGTCGGGGGCCTGTCCGGGTGCGGCCCGCAGCACCGCATCGACGGCGTCGCGGCCATTGGGGGCCTCGGCGACCACGGTCATATCGGGTTGGGAGTCGAGCACCATGCGGAATCCCACCCGCACCATCTCCTGGTCGTCGGCCAGCAGCAGCCGGATCGGCTCATCGGGCATTGTCTTCTCCCCTGCGACCATTGTCGTTCCCCCTGCGATGCGTGTCCGGGCGTGGACCTGCCGCCTGGGCGGCGGCGGATTGATCGCCCACCGGCAGCGTAGCGATCACCTCGAACCCGCCGTCGAGGCGATTGCGCGCCGTCAGCGTGCCGTGCGACGAGGCGACGCGTTCGCGCATGCCGATCAGGCCGTGCCCCAGGCCATCATTGTCCAGGGTGCCCTGGCCGTCATCGCGCACCCAGATGGTGAGTCCGGACGGGTCGTGGATGAGGCGCACCCAGGCCTGTGCGCCGGGTCCGGCGTGCTTGATCACATTGGTCAGTGACTCCTGCACGATGCGGTAGGCGGCCGCTTGCTGGGCGGGGCCGAGCGGGGCGTGCCATGCGGGGTCGCCGTCGATCGTGAGCTCGACGGGCAGCCCGGAGTTCGCCGTGGACGCCACCAGCTGGGGGATGTCGTCGAGTTGGGGTTGGGGCGCCATCTCGACGCTCTCGCCGTCGCGCAGCGCGCCCACCAGGGCGCGGGTGTCGCGTAACGCGGTGCGGGCCGTCTGTCCGATGGTGTCGAGAGCGCCGCGGGCCTGTTCCACCTGGGCGGCAGGGTCGCCGGGTTGGTCGAGCGCGTAGCGAATCCCGTCGGTCTGCACCACGATCACGCTGAGGGAGTGGGCCACCACGTCGTGCATCTCGCGTGAGATGCGGGAGCGCTCCTGCTCGGCGGCCAGCTCGGCAAAGCGGTCGCGTTCGCGTTCCAGGGCCTCGGCGCGGTCACGCAAGGATGCCACGGTGGCATGGCGTTCCCGGTTGAAGGCCCCCAGCAGCCAGCTGGCGAGCACCAAGGCCGACAGGCCGAGGAAGTTGAAGATGGCGACGGTCAGGAACTGTTCGAGGCCGTTGCCCTGATAGCTCCACCGCAGCCCGGCGGCCGCCGCGGCGAGGATTCCGACGCCCAGCCAGATGCGTCCGGCGCGCTGCGAGCCGTGCACCGCCACGGCATACATCATCATGATCACCGTGATGTTGCCCGGCATCGGTTGCGAGGTGACCACCAGCTGCACCACATGGGGGATCAGCAGCAGCCAACAGGCCAGCACGGGACGGGTGCGCCGCCAGATCATCGGGATGGCGAAAGAGAGGGCCCACACGATGGAGAGGACCTCCAACGTCGGCACGGGGCTGATGTGGACCCACCGGCTGTTGAGGTTGGCGGTGGCCACCAGGCTCGCAATGCCGATCAGGCCGGCCCATACCGAGTCGGCGAACATGGGATGGGCCCCGAACCAGTCGCTGACCTGTTTCACCCTGGGCACGACGACACCTTAGGCGGCAGGGGCAGCGGGGAGGTCATCACCCCATTGTGCGTGCGACGACGCCGCGAGCGCGTCCACCCCCAGTCGGATTCAGCGGGGTTGGATTCGGCGGGGCTGGATTCAGCGGGCTTGGATTCGCGGGGGTTGGCTTCCCGGCCCGTCCTCACCGCAGCTGGGCGACCACCACGAGGTTGTCCGGGGAGCTGCCGTCGGGCTGCTCGAGGCAGGTGATGAGCACCAGGCGTCCGGGCACGGCGTCCCACAGGTCCTGTGCCGCGGGAAGCTGCGTCTTGCCGACCGCCCGCCACGACTGGGCGATGTAGTCGTGGCCGTCCACGTCGATCAGGTCGCCGGGGTTCACCGCCGAACTGCCCTTGTCCACATTGAGCAGGTAGTTGCCCGGCGCGCGGCCCCTGCTCACCGAATGGCTCACCACATAGACCGTGCCGCTGGTCGCGTCGGCGGGCGCCACGCCCACATTGCGCACCCAATAGGCCTGCGTGAAGCCCGGGGGATTGACCACATTGTCGACGGCCAGCATCGAGCCCAGGGGCACGTCCAACCCCACCGAGGGCACCTGCAGGCGCCCCGAATCGGCGTCGCGCACCTGCATCTGGTCGATTGTCGAGGGGGCCGGGGTATTGCCCGGCGCGAAGCGCACCGGATTGCCGGCCATGTCGCGTGGCGCGTCACGCGACGCATTGAGCGAACGCACCACCAGCACCGCGCCTGCCGCCACGAGCACCAGGGCGACGAGTGCCGCCACCAGGGCCACGAGCCGACGGGGCCGGCGCGTGGCATGCCGTTGGGTTGTCATGATCCGGTTGCGCCGTCCTCCCAAGGTCACGTCCGCCGATTCGCGCCCCACGTTAGTCCGCCCGACAAGGCCCGATGCCGCGTTCCGGAGTCCTTCTGGGCTGCCCCGCACGGTGGCAGGATTTCGCCATGAAGAGCACTCGCTTGGAAGCGTTCAGCGATGGCGTGCTGGCCATCATCATCACGATCATGGTGTTGGAGCTGCACACCCCCGAGGGCAATGGCTTCTCCGACCTGGTGCATGAGACCGGCCTGGGCTTCCTCAGCTATTTGCTGAGCTTCGTCTACGTCGGCATCTACTGGACCAACCACCACCATTACTTCCAACTGGTGGAGCGGGTCGACGGGCGGGTGCTGTGGGGCAACCTCAACCTGCTGTTCTGGCTGTCGCTGCTGCCGATGACCACCGACTGGATGGATGCCTCAGATCTGTCACGCGTACCGGTACTGATCTATGGCGTTGACCTGCTACTGGCCGCGGCGTCGTACTGGCTGTTGTCGCACACGCTGGTGCGTAGCCAGCCCTCCGAGTCGCTGCTCAACCAGGCGCTGGGCGATGATCGCAAGGGATTCTGGTCTCCCATCCTGTACGGCATCGGCATCGCCGCGGCTGCGGGGGCCGACTACCTGCCGGGACATCTGGGCGTGGGTATCGCGATCGCGATGTACCTGCTCACCGGTCTGCTCTGGGTGATTCCCGATCGTCGTGTCGAGCGTCTGGTGGCCTTGAGCTGAGCGTTGCCCGCGAACGGCGCGGCGGCGTCGCATCGGGCCAGCTGCGAGGACGCTGGACGGGAGTCTGTGTTCGGGGCATTTCCCCTTGTGTTTCACAAGTAGGATGGTGTTATCTGGCGGGGCCTCCCCTCCGGGGAGCCCCCCGTGTTGCCAAGGAGGCACCGTGAGCACTGTCAACGTTGAGAACAACCCGAAGCAGGGACGCTACGAAGCACATATCGACGGCGATCTCGCCGGCTTCGCCGAGTACATGTTGTCGGGTGACAAGCTTATCGTGTTCACCCACACCGAGGTGGAGCCCAACTTCGAGGGCCAGGGCGTGGGCAGCAAGATCGCCCGCTTCGCGCTGGACGACGTCCGCGACGATGGTTCGCGTTCGGTCCTGCCGCTGTGCCCCTTCATCAAGGGCTGGATCCTGCGTCACCCCGATTACAAGGACCTCGTGTACCGCGCCAAGCCGTCCAATGTGAAGGACTGACGCCGGGCTGAGCGGCGTCGATCGGATCCGTGCTGAGGAGTCGGGCCCGATCCCCATGGAGCATCAACAGAACAACAAGGAGTGACTTATGGCCCGCAAGACATACACCGGCCCCGAGGTCGACGTGACCTTCGACGGCGAGGTCTGCCGGCACGCTGCGGAGTGCGTACGCGGCATGCCCGAGGTCTTCGACATCGACAAGCGTCCCTGGATCAACCCGACGGTGGCTGACACCCCTGAGCTGGCACAGCATCTGCGCGATGTCGTCTCGCGTTGCCCCTCCGGTGCGCTGCGCATCGTGGAGCATCCCGTCGAGGCATAGGGGGCCTTCCTCCATGCGGGGGAGTTCCTGAACAGGCAGCAACAAGGGCCGGGCCCGAAGGTTTTCCTTCGGGCCCGGCCCTTGTCATCCCAGCGGTGTTCCGGGTTCGCCGAGTCACGCAGTCGGTTCGCAGTTAGTGGATGCCCACCAGGTCACAGACGAACACGAGCGTCTCATTGGGCTTGATCACGCCACCGGCGCCGCGCGCGCCGTAGCCGAGCTGCGGGGGGATCACGAGGCGGCGTCGGCCACCGACCTTCATGCCCTGCACGCCATTGTCCCATCCGCTGATCACCTGGCCGACACCCAGCTGGAAGCTGAGCGGCTCGCCACGGCCGTAGCTGGAATCGAATTCCTGGCCGTTGCTCAGGGCCACGCCCACATAGTGCACGTCCACCAGGTCGCCGGCCTTCGCCTCCGGGCCAGTGCCCTCCACGATGTCTTCGATCACCAGGTCGTCGGGTGCCTCATCGGGCAGCGTGACCTCGGGCTTGTTCGGATTAGTCATGCACGCCAGCCTATGCGCGGGCCGGTGGGGTGGGCGCCCACTGGGCAGCGCGTTTCGGTACGATCCGGTGCGCTCAGCTGAGTTCGATCACCGCATCGGCCCGGCCGATCTGGGCGCGCACGGTGCGGGCGTTGCGCTCGTCGGGACCCAGCGTCCACCGTTCGGCGTGCTGGGCGGTCTTGCCGAAGGCCATGTGGCGGTTGATGAGGCGCTTGTGGCGCAGGTCCTGGTTGGTCTGCAGGAACCAGATCTCGTCGAACATGTCGTGGGCCAGGCCCCAGGGGCGTCCGGGCAGCAGCAGGTAGTTGCCCTCGGCGATCACCAGCGGCACGTGCTTGTCCACGCGGATGGCACCGGCCACGGGGTTGTGGAGTTCCCGGTGGTACTCGGGCGCATAGACGGCCGGGGCGTCATTTGTGGTGAGCCGCTGCATCAGCGACAGAAAGCCCCACGAATCGAAGGTGTCGGGTGCTCCCTTCCGGCTCGCGCGCCCGAGCCGTTCGAGCTCCTTCTGGGCGAGATGGAAACCATCCATCGACACGGCCACTGCGTCGGCGCCGAGGTCGGCGGCAAGCAGTGCTGCCAGGGTCGACTTGCCGACGCCGGGCTCGCCGGTGAGGCCCAGCAGATGCCGTTCACCGTGCTTCGCCAATTCGTGGGCTGCCGTCAGCGATTCGGAAACGGTCATCGTGCGCATGTGCGAAGCCTACGGCGCAGCATGCGTGACCCCGTGTTCGTGAGCTTGTGTTCGTGGTTCGCCGACCCGTGATCAGGCGGGCTCGGCGGCGGCATGCGGACGCCGGTTTTGTCACAGGCGCGTGTCACAATCGAGATCATGGCCGGATACGCAGTGCTGGACCTCGAGACCACAGGCTTCTCGCCCGCCCGGGGCGATCGCATCATCGAGATCGGCCTGGTGCGCCTTGACCCGCAGGGCCATGTGGACGACGAGTGGTCCACGCTGGTGAATCCCCGGCGCACGGTGCGCGCCACGCGCGTGCACCACATCACCTCGGCGGATGTCGCGGCGGCCCCCACAATGGCCGAGCTGGCCCCCGGGCTCGTCGACAAGCTGCGTGACCGGGTGGTGGTGGCGCACAATTCGTCGTTCGACGTGGGCTTCCTCACCGCCGAGCTGCGTACCGCCGGCATGACGATTCCGCCCGAGCCGATTCCCTCGGTGTGCACGATGCGCCAGTCCACCCGCTTCCTGCATGCCCGCAGCCGTCGGCTGGTCGATTGCTGTGAGGCGGCGGGCGTCTCGTTGCGCGATGCGCATTCGGCACTGGGCGATGCCCGGGCCACCGCCGAGCTGTTCGGCCATTACCTGCGGGCGGCCGGTGGCGAGCTGCCCTGGCAGGACGTGGTCGATCGCGCGCGGCGCTACCCGTGGCCGCAGGCGCTGTTCGTGGAGCCTCAGACGCACCTGGTGCAGCGTCCTGAGTGAGCCCCCCGGGTGCGTCGCGTGGGGGTGCGCGCACCGCAAGCGAAGCGGTCTGATTCCGGGGACCCCCGCCTTGCGACCGGAAGCCATCGTGCCCCGGTTTTCCCCTGACCCTTGCGCTGTGATAGCCCCTGTATCGAGCGTGGATCGAGGGTTACCCGGCATCTGTTCGCTGCAGGCGAAATCGGCGTCGGTCCGGCCGAGATTTGAGCGCATCGCCGCTACATAGACCCCCCCTTACGAGGCCCCCAAGAACGTCTTGTATGCTTGCGGGCGGCCGAGATCTGGACCGATTTGGTCCGTTTCTGTGCGCGAAGGATGCGATACACCCTGTCTCCGCAGTAGGTTGCGGCTATGGACGCTCAGGTACTAGCGCGGTGGCAGTTCGGCATCACCACCGTCTATCACTACTTCTTTGTGCCGATTACGCTCGGCATCACATGGCTTCTGGCGATCCTTCAGACGCTGTGGGTGCGTTCGGGCAATGACCAGTGGCTTCGCCTGGTGAAGTTCTTCGGCAAGCTCTTCCTGATCAACTTCGCGGCCGGTGTCGTGACGGGCATCGTGCAGGAGTTCCAGTTCGGGATGAACTGGTCTGAGTACTCCCGGTTCGTGGGCGACATCTTCGGCGCCCCGCTGGCCCTCGAGGCCCTGATCGCCTTCTTCCTCGAGTCGACGTTCGTCGGCCTGTGGATCTTCGGCTGGAATCGGCTTCCCAAGGGCCTGCACCTGGCCACCATCTGGCTCACCGCGCTCGGCAGCTTCATCTCGTCGATCTTCATCCTGGCTGCCAACTCCTGGATGCAGAACCCCGTGGGTGCCGTCTACAACGCAGCCACCGGTCGCGCTGAGCTGTCCGACTTCCTGGCGCTGATCACCAACCCGGTGTTCCTCGCCACCCTCCCGCACACCATCGGTGCTGCGTTCATGACCGCCGGTGCATTGCTGCTCGGCGTCTCCGGCTGGTGGCTCGCCAAGAAGCGTCGCGACGCCCAGCCGGCCGATTCGCTGGACACCTCCACGTGGCGCAAGTCGGCACGTTTCTCCGCCTGGGTGCTCATCCTGGCCTCGCTGGTCACCTTCATCTCCGGTGACTTCCAGGGCAAGGTCGAGGCTGAATACCAGCCGATGAAGCTGGCCGCCGCAGAGGGCCTGCTCGAGACCCAGGAGAGCGCCCCGTTCTCGGTGGTCGCCATCATCACCACCGAGGGATCCGGCCAGGACAAGACGTACCACAAGGTCTTCAGCCTGGACGTGCCCGGTGTGTTGAGCATCCTGGCCAAGAACGATCCGAACGCCAAGGTCCAGGGCATCCAGGACCTGCGTGAGTCCTACCTGCAGGAGGGCTACGCCACCGACAACGGCACGCAGAACGCCCTGCAGTCGCAGTTCGCCGACGAACTGAAGGCCATGCCGGTCGATCCGGTGCCGAATGTGATGGTCAACTACTACAGCTTCCGGCTCATGATCGGGCTCGGCGTGCTGGCCTTCATCATCGGCATCGCCACGCTGGTGCAGACCCGCCGCGATCACCTGCCAAAGGGCGGCAAGTTCTACGCCGTGCTGATGGCCTGCCTGCCGTTCATGCCGCTGTTCGCCAACTCCTTCGGCTGGATCCTCACCGAGCTCGGGCGGCAGCCATGGATCGTCAATGGCGTATTGCCCACCTGGACGGCCGCCTCACCGGGCAACGGTGCCGGCGCCATGTGGCTGACGATGATCCTGTACACGCTGGTGTACGCGGTCGTGGCGGTCATCGTGCTGAAGCTGTTCATCAAGACGATCAAGGAAGGACTCCCCGCGCTGGTGAAGGTGGAGAAGCCGACCGACGACGCCCCACTGTCCTTCGCGTACTGAGGCTGGAGACATAGACATGCTCACGAATTCTCTTATTCCGCTGCAGGCGAGCCTGGACGCGTCGCCGCTGCAGATTGTGTGGTTCCTGCTCATCGCGGTGCTGTGGATCGGCTTCTTCTTCCTTGAGGGCTTCGACTTCGGCGTCTCGATGCTGTATCCCATCCTCGGCAAGGATCCCAAGGAACGCCGGGTGATGATCAACACGATCGGACCCACCTGGGACGGCAATGAGGTCTGGCTGATCACCGCTGGTGGCGCCACCTTCGCGGCCTTCCCCGGCTGGTACGCAACCCTGTTCAGCGGCCTGTACCTGCCGCTGTTCCTGGTGCTGGTGGGGCTGATCCTGCGAGGCATCTCGTTCGAATACCGCGCCAAGATGCCCGACGACCGTTGGCGCAATGCCTTCGACGCCTGCGCCTCGATCGGTTCGCTGATCGTCTCGCTCGTGTTCGGCATCGGCTTCGCCAACTTCGTCAAGGGCATGGACGTCGCCCCCCTGACGAGCGCAGCATTCGGCGAGCCCAACCTGTACACCGGCGGCTTCTGGGCGCTGTTCAGCCCCTTCGGCCTGCTCGGCGGCGTGCTGTTCATCCTGCTGTTCTGCACCCACGGCTCGATGTTCCTGGCACTGAAGACCTATGGCTCGATCCACGACAAGACCGTCAAGTTCGTGCACACGCTGGCCCCGGTCACCGTGGCCGTGCTACTGATCTTCGTGCTGGCCGCCAACATCTTCTACGGCACGAGCAAGAACCCCTACCTGGGTTCGCTGTCCACCGTGCTGATGTGGGCCGCCGGCCTGCTGTCCGTCGTGGTGCTCGGCCTGGCTGCCCTGGCGCAGCGCGCCGAGCGCAATGGCTGGGCGTTCATCGGCACCGGCGCCTCGATCCTGCTGATGCTGGCCATGATCTTCGTCAAGATGTACGGCACGCTCGGCTTCATCTCGGCTGACATGAGCAACCCGCTCAATATGGTCACCGCGTCGAGCTCGCCGCTCACCCTGAAGCTTATGACGTGGTTTGCCTGCTTCCTGGTGCCGGTCGTGCTGGCCTACCAGGGATGGAGCTACTGGGTGTTCAGCAAGCGCCTGTCCACCAAGGAGATGCCCGAGCACGAGCATGAGCCGAATGTGGCCGAGGTGCACGTGTGATCACCACAATGTTGAGGGTTTGAGTGGCCGGGCCGCTCGACCCGCGACTGGTCAAGAGGGCGACTGCCACCAGGGGATTCCTGGTGGCAGTCGCCCTTGTCGGCGTCGCCACGGCCTTCCTGGTGCTGGCCCAGGCACGCCTGATCTCCGACGCCGTCGCGCATGTCTTCGACACCCACAACACCGATGGCGTGCTGGCCGCCTGCGGCCTGTTGATGGCCGTCTTCGTGGCACGTGCGGGGCTCAACTGGCTCAACCAGTGGCTGGCGCACCGCGCGTCGGCTGCCGTGAAGTCGCAGTTGCGCACTGATGTGATGACGGCTCGCCTGGCGCGCCCCACCGATGCGTCCACGCCCACCGGCACGCTGATCACCCTGGTCACCCAGGGGCTGGACTCGCTGGACGGCTATTTCTCCAAGTACCTGCCGCAACTCATGATGGCCGTGGGCGTGCCGCTCGTGGTGGGCGTGGCGATCCTCACCCAGGACCTCGAGTCCACCATCATCATCGCGATCACGGTGCCACTCATCCCCCTGTTCATGGCCCTGATCGGCATGGCCACCCAGAAGCAGGTCGACCGCCGCTTCGCCGTGGAGACGCGCCTGGCCAACCACTTCGCCGACCTGGTCGCCGGACTGCCGACGCTGCAGGTGTTCGGCCGGGCCCGCGCACAGCTGGTGGGCCTGCGACGCACCGAGGCGGCGCACCGCACCGAGACCATGAAGACGCTGCGCTTGGCCTTCCTGTCCTCATTCGTCCTCGAGCTGCTGTCGACGCTGTCGGTGGCCCTGGTGGCGGTGAGCATGGGCTTCCGCGTGGTGGCCGGCCACTTCGACCTGCGCACCTCGCTGTTCGTGCTGATCCTCACCCCCGAGGTCTACCTGCCGATTCGCCAGGTGGGCGTCCACTTCCACGACTCCGCCGACGGCACTGCTGCCGCCGACAAGGCCTTCGAGCTGATCGAGGCGGCCGAGGCCACCCACATCGGCGGTGACGCGCCCGCCCCCGATCCCGCCGCGGCGACGATCAACTTCAACGACCTGTCCGTGCGCTATCCGGGCACCGGCCGCCCGGCACTGGCCGGGTTCTCGTGCCGGGTGCGCCCCGGCGAGGTCGTGGTGCTCCGCGGCACCTCCGGTGGCGGCAAGTCCACCGCGCTGTCGGTGCTGATGGGCTTCCAACCGGCCACCTCCGGCCAGATCCGCGTCGGCGACCAGGACCTTGCCGAGGTCAACATGGCCGACTGGCGCGGCCACATCGCCTATGTGTCGCAGGACCCGGGCATGGTCAACGGCACCATCGCCGACAATGTGCGGATGGGGCACTCGGACGCCACTGATGCCCAGGTGCGCGACGCCCTCGACCGGGCCGGTGGACGCAGCCTTGCGCTCAGCCACGTGGTGGCCGACGAGGGGGAGGGCCTGTCCTCGGGGGAGCGACGCCGCGTGGCGCTCGCCAGGGCCCTGCTGCGCATCGAGCTGGGCGGTGCCCGCCTGTTGGTGCTCGACGAACCGACTGCGGGCCTCGACCAGTCCACCGAGGCGATCGCGATCAGGGCCGTGCGGGCCTCCGGGGCCTCGGCCCTGGTGGTGAGCCACCGCCCGGCCGTCATCGCCATGGCCGACCAGGTGGTTGACGTCGTGGCGCCCGCCGCCGAACCGGCAGACGGCTCCGACCAACGCCCGGATGATTCCCGCGCAACTGATTCACACACGAGTGGAAACGCCCGGGCCGCCGCGGCGGCCGTCCACGCGCTGAGTTCGACCGCCGGGGAGCCGTCGGACGTCAAGCAGGGCACGACGCCGCGTGGGGTGAGTGCCCCCGTGGGTCCCGCGCCCGGGCAAGCAGCGACGTCCCCGAGCAAACTGTCGAAGCGCGAGGCCCGCAAGCAGCATCGCGTCTGGTCCACCGAGTCGGGTGATTCCGCAGACTTCCTGCTGGGCGAGGACCAATACCCCAGCTCGGTGCTGCCCCACGTCGCAGAGGCCCGGCCCGACCGGCCGGCGAGCGCCAAGGGCCTCGAGGCCGAGAGCGCGCCCGGCCAGACCAGCGCCCTGGTGCGCCAGCTCATCCGCGGCATTCCGCATGGCACGCGCCGACTGGTCACCAGCATCATCCTGGCCGTCTGCGCCACCGGTTCGTCGGTGGGATTGATGGCGTTGTCCGGCTGGCTGCTCAGCCGCGCCGCCGAACATCCCCCGGTGCTGTACCTGCTGGCAGCCAGCGTCGGCGTGCGCTTCTTCGGCATCGGACGCGGCGTCTTCCGCTACGCCGAGCGACTCGTGGGTCACGACCTCGCGCTGCGCATGGAGGGTTCGCTGCGGGAGACCGTCTATGCCAAGCTCGCCCGCACCACCTTGCTGGGCCGCCACCAGGGCGACCTGCTGGTGCGCGTGACCGCCGACGTCGATGCCGTGATGGACGTGGTGGTGCGCATCGTGGTGCCCTTCGTCAGCTCCGTGCTGGTGATCGGCCTCACCAGCGTGCTCATCGCGTTCTTCTCGCCCGGGGCGGCCGTGATCCTGTTGCTCACCAGCCTCATTGCGGGCATCGGGCTGCCCTGGCTGGGTCAGCGGCTCTCGCGCCGTGCGGACGAGGCCGCCGTGCCGCTGCGTGGCGCGCTGGCCGACGAGGTGCGCCAGCTTGCCCGTTGTGCTCCCGACCTGGTGGCCTTCGGCGCCGACGGGGCCCAGCTCGACCGGATGCGCGCCACCGACATCAGGCTGCGCGACGCCGAGGCGCGCGACGCCTGGACGCGCGGCATCGCCAGCGCCGGGCAGATGCTCAGCAGCGGCCTGGCCGTGGTGGGCGGCCTGCTCGTGGGCGGTCCCTCGGTCGCCGGTGGCCAGCTGCTGGGACGCGACCTGGCGATCCTGGTGCTGACGCCGCTTGCGCTGCACGAGAGCCTGTCCGATCTGACCACCGCCGCCCAGACGATGACCAGGGCGCGTGCCGCCCTGCGGCGGGTGATCGCGCTGCTGCGTGAGCCTCCGGTCGGCAAGGGCGATCGCAGCGTGCCGGAGGCAACAGGTGCCCCGCAGGCAACGGGTACGCCGCAGACAGGTGCCCCCTCGACAAGGGCGGATGTCCCCCAGCCGGCTGTCCCGAGCGCTGGCGGCGCCGTCGCTGGTGCTGGCACCCCGCCGGGTGAACTGGTGCTCAGCAACCTTGCGGCCGGCTGGCCCGGGCATGGCGCGGTGATCAAGGGCGTCAACCTTCGCGTCGGGCCGGGGGAGCGGGTGGCGATCACCGGCGCCTCGGGCGTCGGCAAGACCACCCTGGCGGCCACCGTGATGGGCCTCATCGACCCGATCGCCGGCACCGTGCAGTCTCCGGCGGCCATCGGCTACCTTGCGCAGGACGCGCACATCTTTGCCACCTCGGTGGCCGAGAACGTGCGCATCGGCGACAAGGACGCCACCGATGCCCAAGTGGCGCAGGCCCTGTCCAAGGCGGGCCTTGCCACCATGGATCCCGCCCGCGTGGTGGGTGAGGAGGGCGCCACCCTGTCGGGCGGCGAGGCGCGCCGCATTGCGATGGCGCGCATCCTGGTGGGTGGACGCAACGACCAACTGGTGATCCTCGACGAACCCACCGAGCACCTGGACTCGGAGACCGCCGAGGCCCTGATGGACGATGTGTGGTCGGCCGTCGACAAGGCCGCCGTCGTCGTGATCACCCACGATCCGGAGCTGATGGAGGCCGCACCGTCGCGCCTCGACCTTGACGACTACCGGGCCTGAGTCCACGTCCACCGACAGACCCGCAGGATAGGGGCGGATAAAGCACCGTCTACGGTGCTTTATCCGCCCCTATCTTCTGTTTCCCCGCCAGCGCCGGGTGTGAGGCCGGGTCCGGTCGCCCGGGGGCTGAGCGGCGTCCTGACTGACGTCCTGATCGACGTCCATGCGGGCCGATCCCCCTTCGGGTGGCCGCGAATCCCCTTTAGGTGGGCAGTTGTGCGGCGTCATTCCCGCACAGGTGCCCACTCAGGAGCGGGACTGTGCCCACTCAGGAGCGTGGCTGCGGGACCGTGCCCCCGGTTGCCCTGGGCCGGCGACCAGCCCGATCTGCCACCCGGCCCGTTGCGGTCAGCCGGCCTGGCCGAGGTATTCCACGAACAGGCGCTGGTACAGCTGTACGAAATCGAGGTACATCTGCTTGTCGATGTTCTCGTTGACGGTGTGCATCGTCTCGTTGCCGGGCCCGAACATCATGAAGGGGAAGTCGGGTCCCTTGCCCCTGAGTAGGCTGGAAGCGTCCGTGACGCCCGCCACGCCGACCACCGGGGTCGTCACGCCGCTGATGCGCTCGCCGAGCTTGGTGGCAAGCCGCACGAGTAGTGAGTCCCGGGGAGCCTGCACCACGGGTTCCTGCATATAGGGGTCGAGCGAGATCCGGGCACCGCGCCGGTTCTGCTCGCCCACCAGGCCCTTGAGCAGGGCGATCGCCTCATCGTTGTCGAACTGCGGAATCGTGCGCACATTCACCTCGGCCACCGCCGCGTCCGGGATCGTGTTCACCTGGTCGCCGCCGTGGAACACGGTGGTGCTGAAGGTCAGCTCGCCGAGCACCGGGTCGGACGCCGGCCGGGCATTGAACTCCTGCTGCGCGCGCACCAACACCTCCATCAGCGGAGGAATCGCGTTGAACCCGGCCTCGGGCATCGAGCTGTGCGCCGCGGTGCCCTGCGAACGCAGCCGGAAGTCGACCGAGCCCTTGTGCGTGTAGATGATGTTCCATCCCGATGGTTCGCCGACCACCAACGCATCCGCGTCGCGCATATAGCCGGCCCGGGCCAGTTCCTTGGCACCGTATTCGCCGACCTCCTCGGCACGGCTGGCGAGCAGGCGCAGCGTCCCCTTGCGGGGCAGGCCCTGCGCCTTGAGCTCGATCATCGCGATCACCATCGCCGCCAGGCCCGCCTTCATGTCGGTGGTCCCGCGACCCTGGAGCAGCCCGTCGCGTTCGGTCACCGTGAAGGGGTCGGACGTCCATGCGTCGGCATCGCCAACGCTCACGGTGTCCATGTGCCCCGACAGCGCCAGCACCGGTGCGCCCGAACCGATCTCGGCCACCAGGTTGGCCCGGTCGGGTTCGGCCTGCTTGTGGTCTGCGTCGGGCTCGGCCGGCAGCACCGTGGCGGTGATCCCGTGGTCGCCCAGCAGCTTCGCCAGGTAGTTCGCCACCTGCAGCTCATGGTCGTTCGCTGACTGGATGGCCACCAGGTCCGACAGGATCCGTAGCTGCTGCTCGGGTGTGAATACCGCCATCATCGCTCCTTGCTTGCCGGCGTGTTGATTCTCGCGTCCTACCTGCGACGCTAGCCCGTCAGCGTTGCTGGCGCGGTGGGGCTCGCGCTGGCTGGGCTGTGCGTGGCGCCCGGGCCGGCATCGTCGGTGTCGGACGCCTACCGGTCGGACGATCCCGGTTCGTCGGGTGGCTGCAGGTGCCCCGACGGCTCCAGCCCACCCGGGGCCGCGTGGCCATCCAGAAGGTCCTGGCCATCCCGAAGGGCGCGGTCTTCTGGGGATCCCTGTTTCCCCGGGGACCCTTGGCCTTCAGGGGATCCCTGTTTCCCCGGGGGCTCTTGTGTTGCCGGGAGCCCCTCCCTTCCAGGAAGCCCCTGCCTTCCCGGGAGCCACAACGCAAGCACGCCGCCGGCCACCGTGATCGCGATGGTGGCCCAGAATGCCTGGTGGAAGGCGCCCGACCCGTCGACGCCGCCGGTGCGCAGCGAAGCCTCGAGCACCACGGCCACCACCGCCGTGCCGAATGACGCGCCCACCTGCTGCGCCACGCGGGTGATGATCGTGGCATTGGCCACCGCGGAGGCCGGGATGTCGAGGTAGGCGGCCAGCATCACCGGGATGAACAGGATGCCCAGCGCCAGGCCACGGAAGAACAACAGCCCCGACAACAATGCATCGGAGGTGCTGGCCGAGACGAAGGCGAACGGCAGCGTCATGAGCGCCACCAGGAAGAAGCCCGCAGTGGCCACCGTCCGGCTGCCGATGCGGTCGGTCAGGGGACCGGCCACCAGGCGGCTCAGCAACGAACCAATGCCCTGCGGCACCAGCAGGAGCGCTGCGACCAGCACGCTGTGGCCCCGCAGCTGCTGCCAGAACATCGGCAACAGGAACTGCGCGGCATACATGGTGCCGCCGGCCAGGAAATAGGACGCCGCGCCGGAGGCCACCGAGCGATAGCGCATCAGGGAGATGTCGATGAGGGCCCGACGTGGATCGCGGGTGCGCGGCTCGGCCAGGAACGCCGCCAGCATCACGACGCCCAACCCCAGCGGCAGGAGCACGCTGCGATGCCCGAAGCCGCCGTCGGTGGCCACATTGGTGAGGGCCAGCAGGATCGCCACCAGCCCGCCGGAGACGAGCACGAAGCCCAGCGGGTCGAAGCTCTGACGCGGCGTGGTGCCCTCCGGGGTGCCACCGTCGCGCGGCATCCACAGGAGGGCGAAGACGATGGCGACCAGGCCGATCGGCACGTTGATCAGGAACAACCAGTGCCAGCTGCCCCAGTGCAGCACCAGCCCGCCGAGCACCGGACCGAGGATCGGACCGGTGGCCACCGGCACCGAGATCACCGAGATGAGGCTGCCGATCTGCTCGATGCCGTGCCGACGGGCCTCCTGCACCGGAAGGGTCTGCATCAGCGTCATGAGCATGCCGGCCGCCATGCCCTGGCCCACCCGGAAGGCGATCAGGCTGATCTCATTCCACGACAGGGCGCAGGCCACCGACCCGGCCAGGAAGACCACCAGGCCCGCGATCCACAGGGAGCGCCCACCCAGGCGTGCCTGGAGCCAGCCCATGATGGGCACGGTCACGGCCAGTCCGAGCAGGTAGCCGGTGGACACCCATTGCATGGTGGCGGCGTTCGAGTGGAAGGCGGCGATCAGGTTCGGCATGCCGATGGCCACGATCGTGGAGTCCATGATCGGCATGACGCCGCCGGTGATCACGGCCGTCAGCTCGCCGCGCAGTCCGCTCAGTTGGCCCCCGCGCTGGGAGCGGCCGGGGTTGGCACTGCGCTGGGAGCGGCCGGGGTTGGCCGTCGCGTCATGGTCGGGGATGGCAGGGGAATCGTTCATGGTCAGGCTCGTGTTCATCGGGGATGCTGGCACCGCGCCGGGGGCGCGTGAAAGGCGGCCGCAACCGGCGATTCTGCCTGAGCCTAGAGCGATGACCGGGGGAATCAAGCGCAGGTTCCCCTGATGGTCGGGTCGCCCGGTGGTTGGGTTCCGGGGGCTGGGGCGCCCGGGTTATCCGGGCACGGGATGGCCCGGGCACGGGTTGCTGGGGTACACGGGTTGTTGGGGTACAGAGGGCCGCTGAGGTACAGAGGGCCGCCGGGCTCCAGAGGGCTGTTGGGCTCCAGGGAAGTTGGATGCCCGCTCGGATTGGTTGGGCAGTCGGCCACCCGAACCACCCGGTGACCGCGGCTGCGCGACCGGGACCGGCCGCCGGTGGCCGCGGGCAGCCCGGGCGTCGTCCCCCGATGGGCCGGGGACGCCTGTCCGGCTGACCGTGGCCACACCCGCCGGTCAGGCAGGTTGCTGCACGTAGAGTTCCTTCACCGCGTCGGCCACTTCGAGGGCGCCGGCCTGCTGTGCGAAGGCCGTCATGGCGCTGGCGAAGATCTGGCGCTCATAGGGCACCGCTCCGCTGGCGATCAGCAGCCCGTAGCCCTGCATGAAGGCGCTGGCCTTCACGAACAGCTCCCGCTGGCGCTCGTGGTCGACGTTCTCACCGAACAGCGCATCGAGGGTGTCCAGGGTGAGTGCCAACAGCGGCGAGCTGCGGTCGGGTTTGGTGACGCCCTGCCAGAAACGTCCCACGGGCAGTGCGGAGAACAGGAAGTCCATCAGCTCCCGGTCCTTCTCGAAGCGGTTCGACATCACCTCGCCCAGCAGCACCAGGCGCTCATGTGGCGTTGGCGTGAGGCCGGCCATCCTGGCCTGGGCCTCCTCGACGATCTGTTGGCCCACCGACGCGGCGGCGGCCGCCAACAACTCGTCCTTGCCCGAGAAACGTCGGTACAGCGCCCCGGTGGTCATGCCGGCTCGCGCCGCCAGTTCCCGCAACGACAGGTTGCGGTATCCGACGCGCCGGATCTCGCGGATTGCCACCGAGATGATCAGCATGCCGGTGGCATCGTAAGTAGTCATCATTCGCCCCTTGACTCGTTCTAACTCGTTGAGTTACTGCCCGGTCCGTCAAAACGGGGTGGGACTGCGAGCATCTGGGGGCAGAGGTCCTTCGGTGGTGGATGGTCACCACGTCAGGCGGGGGCGTGTGCAGTCGATCCGCGGATCGGTCAGCCAATGAAATTGTCGCTGCGGACACAGCGGACCAGCCCTAGGCTGGCAGCATGCTCGTAGCATTCACTATCAGCCCCATGGGCAACGACAACCCCGATGGTTCCGTCCACGACGCGGTGGCCGCAGCCGTCAAGGTCGTCCGGGATTCCGGACTCCCCAATGAGACCAACTCCATGTTCACCACCATTGAAGGTAGCTGGGACGAGTGTATGCGCGTCGTGCACGATTCCTGCGCAGCCGTGGAAAAAGTTGCACCGAGGGTCTCCCTGGTGCTGAAGGCGGACATCCGCCCGGGCCACACCGGCGAGCTCACCGGCAAGGTGGAGCGCCTCGACGCCGCCCTGGAGAAGTTGGACGAATCCAAGTAGTCCGCACCCCCCATCCGGCCACCGACGCCCTGCAGCAGCATCGCCTGTTGCAGGGCGTCTTTGCGCCTGCGTTGACAGGACAATCGGTCAGCGTGCGGGCTCGTCTGCAGGCGTGTCGGGGGATTTCCGACCAAAACAGTCCGTATTTGGAACCTCGCCTAGGCGCAGGCCAGATCCATGAGTAACATCGGCCTTGTGTGGGATTGGTGGGACCAATCTGACACAAGGCTGAATCGTCCTGCGGCACAGCAGCTGCGGGGCTGGATCAGACAACTGCCTCCGTCCGGAGGCAACGCACAGACGAGGTAGAGGAAAAGGTCTTTCCATGTCACCTGAACGTCGCGACATCACGCAGTTGCCCGACCTCACGACCGGAGAAGGTCGCGTTGGGCCGGTGCGCACGCGGATGCCCATCTATGTTGACCTGTTGCCCCCCTGTAACAACGCTTGCCCAGCGGGCGAGAATTGCCAGGAGTGGCTGCGGCTGGTCAAGGAAACGGACCCGGAGTCCGCATGGCGTCAGCTCGTGCGCGACAACCCGTTCCCCGCCATTCACGGTCGCGTGTGCTACCACCCCTGCGAGACCGCCTGCAACCGCGGCGACCTCGATTCGGCGGTCTCCATCCACTCGGTGGAGCGCTACCTGGGTGACCTAGCTATCGAGAAGGGCTGGGGCTTCGACAAGCCCCGCAACAACTCCGGCTTCCGCATCCTCGTGATCGGCGCCGGCCCCGCGGGATTGTCCGCGGCTTACCACCTGGCCCGTCTGGGCCATGAGGTGGAAATCCACGACGCCGGCAGCCAGGCCGGCGGCATGATGCGTTACGGCATCCCCGAATACCGCCTTCCGCGCGACGTCGTCGACGCCGAGATCAAGCGCGTCGAGAGCCTCGGGGTGAAGATCGAACTCAACCACCACGTCAAGGACCTCGTCGCCGAGCAGAAGTCGGGCCATTTCGATGCGGTCTTCGTGGCCGTCGGCGCGCACCTGTCGCGTCGCGTTGAGATCCCCAGCATGGATGCCGGCCACATGGTCGACGCCGTTGACTTCCTGCGCAATGTTGCCAGTGGCGACAAGCCGGTCATCGGCCGCCGCGTGGCCGTCTACGGCGGTGGCAATACCGCCATGGACGCCGCCCGTACCGCCCGCCGTCTGGGCGCCGAGGATGCCGTGATCATCTACCGGCGCACCGAGAACGAGATGCCCGCCCACAAGGAGGAGCTCGAGGAGGCCGAACGCGAGGGCGTGCAGGTGCACTGGCTGCGCACCATCAATGAGATGCAGCAGGGCGACATCAAGGTCGAGATCATGGAACTCGACAAGGACGGCAAGCCCCACGGCACCGGCAAGTACGAGACGCTGGCCGCTGATACCGTCATCATGGCCGTCGGCCAGGTTGCCGACACCGGCTTCCTGCACGACATCCCCGGCATGCAGTTCAACGGCGACGTGGTGAAGGTTGATCCCACCACCCTGATGACCGATGTTCCCGGCATCTTTGCCGGTGGCGATGCCGTTCCCTCCGAGCGCACCGTCACGGTGGGCGTCGGCCACGGGAAGCGTGCTGCCAAGCAGATCGATACCTGGTTGAACCACCAGAACCCGCAGACCAAGGTGAAGCACCCCATCGTGCACTTCGACGACCTGCACCTGTGGTACTTCGGTGATCACCCCCGCGAGGTGCAGCCCGAGCT
Organism: Propionibacterium freudenreichii subsp. freudenreichii; assembly: GCF_000940845.1. Taxonomy (NCBI): domain Bacteria; kingdom Bacillati; phylum Actinomycetota; class Actinomycetes; order Propionibacteriales; family Propionibacteriaceae; genus Propionibacterium; species Propionibacterium freudenreichii. Next base: position 229,904 of record NZ_CP010341.1, read on the forward strand.
CGACCCGGCCGCCCGCGTGAGCGATTTCGATGAGGTCGTGAAGGGCCTGTCCGCGGATGAGGCCATCTTCGAGGCCACGCGCTGCCTGTCGTGTGGCAACTGCTTCGAGTGCGACGGCTGCTACGGCTCGTGCCCCGAAGACGCAATCGTGAAGCTCGGCAAGGGACATCGCTACCGCTTCGACTATGACAAGTGCACCGGCTGTGGCACCTGCTTCGAGCAGTGCCCGGTGCATGCCATCGAGATGATTCCGGAGAAGTGAGCAATATGACTACAACTACCCGTGGGCCGGTTCCCGGCTCGAATGGCATGCCCGCCAATCCAGGTCTGAGCGGCGAGGCCGCCACCGCAACCCCGTCACCCGTTGACGTCGCTGCCGGCGCCAAGGACGCTGCCGATGAGCTGGCCCAGTCACGACGCGAGCAGGACATCACCCATCAGATGATCTGCGACGGCAACACCGCCGCCTCTGATGTGGCCTTCCGCATCAATGAGCTGTGCTCGATCTACCCGATCACGCCGAGCTCCCCGATGGCCGAACTGGCCGACGAGTGGAGTGCCCGCGACCGCATGAACATCTGGGGCCAGGTGCCCCATGTGATGGAGATGCAGTCGGAGGCCGGCGCGGCCGGTGCCATGCACGGCTCCCTGCAGGGCGGCGCCCTGGCGACCACCTTCACGGCGTCGCAGGGCCTGCTGCTGATGATCCCGAACATGTACAAGATCGCCGGTGAGCTCACCTCCACGGTGATGCACGTCGCCGCGCGCTCGCTGGCCACCCAGGGCCTGTCGATCTTCGGTGATCACCAGGACGTGATGGCCTGTCGCCAGACCGGTTGGGCGATGCTGTGCTCCACCGGCGTGCAGCAGTGCCATGACAATGCCCTGATCTCCCAGGTCGCCACGCTGCGTTCGCGCGTGCCGTTCATGCACTTCTTCGACGGCTTCCGCACCAGCCATGAGCTCAACACCTGCATCCAGCTCACCGACGACCAGCTGCGTTCGATGGTGCCCGATGCGCTCGTGCGCGAGCACCGCGAGCGGGCCCTGTCGCCCGACAACCCGTTCATCCGTGGCACCGCCCAGAACGCCGACGTGTACTTCCAGGGCCGCGAGGCCGGCAACAAGTACTACGACTCGGTTCCGGGCATCGTGCAGGACGCGATGGACGAGTTCGCCGCCATGACCGGCCGCCAGTACCACCTGGCCGACTACTACGGCGCGCCCGACGCCGATCGCGTCATCGTGATCATGGGCTCGGGTGCCGAGACCGTGCAGCAGACCGTCAGCAAGCTCAATGAGCAGGGCGAGAAGGTCGGCCTGGTGGTCATCCGCCTGTACCGTCCGTTCCCGACGCAGGCCGTGCTGGACTGCATTCCCGCATCGGTCAAGAAGATCGCCGTGCTCGACCGCACCAAGGAGCCGGGCTCCAACGGTGAGCCCCTGTTCCTCGACGTGGTCTCGGCAGTCTCCGAGGCCTATTCGAACGGCGAGCGCGACAACCTGCCCGCCATCATCGGTGGCCGCTACGGCCTGTCGAGCAAGGAGTTCACGCCGGGCATGTGCGCCGCCGTGTACGACGAGCTCGCCAAGGACAAGCCGAAGCGTCGCTTCACCGTCGGCATCACCGACGATGTGACGCACCTGTCGATCCCGTGGGACGCCTCGCTCGACCTGGAGGACCCCGAGACCTCGCGCGCAGTGTTCTACGGCATCGGTGCTGACGGCACCGTCGGCGCCAACAAGAACACCATCAAGATCCTCGGCTCCGAGCCGGGCACCTACGCGCAGGGCTACTTCGTCTACGACTCGAAGAAGTCCGGCGGCCGCACCACCTCGCACCTTCGCTTCGGACCCGATCCGATCAAGGCCCCCTACCTGGTGAACCAGGCCGGCTTCATCGGCGTGCACCACTGGGCCGACCTTGAGCGCATCGACGTGCTGGCGTTCGCCCGCAAGGGCACCACGGTGCTGATCAACAGCCCGTACCCCGCCGAGGACGTCTGGGGCCATCTGCCGGCCCCGATGCAGAAGAAGATCATCGACCTCGACCTGCAGGTGTATGCGATCGACGCCGGTGAGGTGGCCCGTTCGGTGGGCCTGGGCAACCGCACCAACACGGTGCTGCAGACCTGCTACTTCAAGATCAGTGGCGTGCTTCCCGAGGACCACGCGATCGAGGCCATCAAGAACTCGATCACCAAGACCTACGCGAAGAAGTCGATGGAGATCGTGGAGAAGAACCACGCCGCCGTCGACGCCGCCCTGGAGCACCTGCACAAGATCGACGTGCCGGCCAAGGTCACCTCCACCGAGGACTACCTGCCGCCCGTGCCGTCGTTCGCGCCTGACTTCGTCAAGGACGTCACCGCGGCCATGATGACCGAGCAGGGCGAGTCGCTGCCGGTGAGCAAGCTGCCGGCCGATGGTTCGTTCCCCTCGGGCACCACGCAGTACGAGAAGCGCAATGTGTCCGAGATCATCGCGGTCTGGGACCAGGACAACTGCATCCAGTGCGGCAACTGCGCCTTCGTCTGCCCGCACGGCGTGCTGAGGGCCAAGTACTACAAGCCCGATGTGCTCGACGATGCGCCGAAGTCGTTCCAGGCGGTTCCGCTGAATGCGGCCGGCCTGCCCGACGAGATGTACACCCTGCAGGTGTTCGCCGAGGACTGCACCGGTTGTGGCCTGTGCGTCGAGGCCTGCCCCGTGCATCCCATCGGTGGCGACCCCGAATGCAAGGCGATCAACCTGGATTCCGTGCTCGACCGCACCAACGAGCGGGCGAACGTGGAGTTCTTCCAGAAGATCCCCGAGCCCCCGCGCACCCGCGTGAACTACGGTGCCGTGCGTGGCGCCCAGTTCCTGCAGCCGCTGTTCGAGTTCAGCGGTGCCTGCCCGGGTTGTGGCGAGACGCCGTACCTCAAGCTGCTCACCCAGCTGTTCGGCGACCGCGCCACCGTGGCGAATGCCACCGGCTGCTCGTCCATCTACGGCGGCAACCTGCCGACCACCCCGTGGGCGAAGAACAAGGAGGGACGCGGCCCGGCCTGGAGCAACTCATTGTTCGAGGACAACGCCGAGTTCGGCCTTGGCATGCGCCTGGCGGCCGACCTGCACAACGAACTGGCCCGTCAGCGCGTTGACGAGCTGTCCGATGCGATCAACGACCCCGAGCTGGTCGATCAGCTGCTGAACGCCCCGCAGGCGCAGGAGTCCGATCTGCACGCCCAGGCCGAGCGCGTCGACGCCCTGCAGGATCGCCTGACCGACCTGGTCAACGATCCGAACGTGGACGCCGACACCAAGGCCAAGGTCGAGGACCTGCGGTCGGTGGCCGACAACCTGCTGCGTCGTTCCGTGTGGATCGTCGGCGGCGACGGTTGGGCCTACGACATCGGTTCGGGCGGCCTTGACCATGTGCTGTCCACCGGACGCAATGTCAATGTGCTGGTGCTCGACACCGAGGTCTACTCCAATACCGGTGGCCAGGCCTCGAAGTCGTCGCCCATGGGTGCGATCGCGAAGTTCGCGACCGCCGGCAAGCGCACGAACAAGAAGGACATCGCCATGCAGGCCGTGTCCTACGGCGACGTCTATGTCGCCCGCGTGGCGTTCGGTGCCGACCCGGAGCAGACGCTGAAGGCATTCCGTGAGGCCGAGGCCTACCCCGGCCCCAGCCTGATCATCGCCTACAGCCACTGCATCAGCCATGGCTACAACCTGCGCAAGGGCCTGGACCAGCAGTACAAGGCAGTGGCCTCCGGTCACTGGCCGCTGATCCGGTACAACCCGGAGGTTCGCGACTCGGGTGGCAACCCGTTCCTGCTCGACTCGGCCCGTCCGCGCATCTCGCTGATGGACTACCGCAAGACCGAGCTGCGCTTCAAGATGCTGATGGTCAAGGATCCGGAAGAGGCCAAGCACCTCAATGACCTCAGCCAGGAGCAGGTGACCAGGCGTTTCGCCGACTACGAGGAAATGGCCTCACGTCCGGCCGAGATGTTCGCCACCGACGCACGGAGGGATGTCTGAGATGTCGATCAACTACGGAAGTGACGCACTGGCCGCTGCTGCGGCCTCGGCCGCGGCGAAGTCGGTGGCGGGCAATGCCACCACCGACCAGCTGATGGCCCCGCGCGAGGTGAACGCCCAGGTGACGGTGCCCAACACCACCGACCTGAGCTCGAACTACATGGGCTTGCCGCTGCGCAACCCGGTGGTGGCCTCGGCCGGTCCGCTCGCCCAGACCGTCGACTCGATCAAGACGCTCGAGGACGCCGGCGTGGGTGCGGTGGTGATGCACTCGTTGTTCGAGGAGCAGCTGCGCTACGAGAGCGAGCAGATCGTCCAGCAGACCGAGGAGCAGTCGGAGAGCTTCGCTGAAGCGCTCAGCTATTTCCCGGTCACCGCGATCGCCTCGGTGGGTGCGACGCTGTCGAGCCAGTACCTGCAGGTGCTGGAGGACGGCGCCAAGGCGCTCGAGATTCCGCTGATCGGCAGCCTCAACGGTGCCAGTGGCGGCACGTGGACCGCAGAGGCCCGTCGCATGCAGGACGCGGGTGCGTCAGCCATCGAGCTGAACATCTACCTGGTTCCCGGCGATACGTCGATCACCGGCCGTGAGGTCGAGGACCGCCACGTCGAGATCCTGCGTGCGGTGAAGGACGTCGTGAACATCCCGGTGGCCGTGAAGCTGTCGCCGTACTTCAGCAGCTTCGGTGAGGTGGCCACGTCCCTGTGCGACGCCGGCGCCGATGGCCTGGTGATGTTCAACCGCTTCCTGCAGCCCGACATCGACGTGAACAAGCGCGAGGTCGTGTCCGGCTTCGAGCTGTCGTCGCCCGAGATCGGACGCCTGCCGCGCACCTGGGCAGCCGTGCTGAGTGGCAAGGTCAAGTCGTCGTTGGCGGTGTCGGGTGGCGTGGAGACGCGCGACGACATCGTCAAGGGCCTGCTGGCCGGTGCCGACGTCGTGATGACCACCTCGGCGCTGGTGCGCCACGGTGCCGCCTATGCGGGTCGCCTCATCGACGGCCTGCGCGACTACCTGCGGCGCAGCGACCTGACGCTCGACCAGCTGCGTGGCATGCTGGCCGTTCCCTCCGACGCCTCGGCCTCGGAGTATGAGCGTTCGGGTTATGTGTCGGCCATTGAGAAGGCCAAGCGCCGGTACGGCGTGTAAGAACAACAGGGCGCCGGTACGGCGTGTGAGATGTTCTGGCCGTGTCCGGCGCCGGACAGCCGGTGACATGGCCGGATGAACGATGAAGGAGGCCGTCCCCATCAGGGGGCGGCCTCCTTCGTGTCGTGGCGGGCGTTGTGGGCACATGGTGGGTACCTGGCGGGCACCTGCCAAGGGTGCGTGGGTGGTGACGCAGCTCGGCCCCACCCCGCATGAGCAGGATGGGGCCGAGTGGTGCGTCCAGCGGTTACTCCATCGAGCTCATCACGTGCTTGACGCGGGTGTACTCCTCCACGGAGTACTTCGACAGGTCCTTGCCGTAGCCCGACGACTTGAAGCCGCCGTGGGGCATCTCGGCGACCAGCGGGATGTGGCAGTTGATCCACACGCACCCGAAGTCGAGCGCGGCCGACATCCGCAGCGCCCGCGCATGGTCGCGCGTCCAGACCGACGAGGCGAGTCCGTAGGGCACCCCATTACCCATGGCGACGGCCTGATCCTCGGTGTCGAAGGTCTGCACCGTGAGCACCGGGCCGAAGATCTCGTTCTGCACCAGGGCGTCGTCCTGGTTGAGGCCGTCGAGCACGGTCGGCTCGAAGTAGAAGCCCGGACGGTCGGCCTGCTTGCCGCCGGTGACCACCTCGGCATGGGCCGGCAGCGAATCGACGGCCTCCTGCACCCGGGCCAGCTGGTTGGCGTTGTTCAGCGGGCCGTAGAGCGCATCGGCGTCGTCGGGGCTGCCGAAGCGGGTGGAGCGGGCGTACTTGGCCAGCGCCGCGACGAACTCGTCGTGGACGCCGGCCTGCACCAGTAGGCGGGTGGATGAGGTGCAGTCCTGGCCGGCATTGAAGAAGCCGGCGGTGGTGAGCGCCTCGGCGGCCGCATCCACGTCGGCGTCGTCGAAGACGATGCACGGTGCCTTGCCGCCCAGCTCCAGGTGACAGCGGGTGAGGTTCTCGGCGGCGGCCTTCGCCACCTCGATGCCGGCGCGCACCGAGCCGGTGATCGATACCAGGCCCGGCACCTTCGAGCCCACCACCATTGCACCGGTGGCGGCACGGCCGAGCACCACGTTGAAGGTGCCCTCGGGCAGGAACTCAGCAGCCAACTGGGCCAGCAGCAGGGTGGACTCGGGGGTGGTGTCGGAGGGCTTCAGCACGATCGTGTTGCCGGCGGCCAGGGCCGGGCCGATCTTCCAGATGGCCATCATGAGCGGATAGTTCCAGGGGGTCACCTGGCCCACGACGCCGATCGGTTCGCGGCGGATCACCGAGTTCATGTTCTCCATGTACTCACCCGATGCCAGGCCCTCCATGATGCGGGCGGCGCCGGCGAAGAAGCGGATCTGGTCGGCGCCCACCGTGACCTCCTCGGAGGCGATCAGGTGCTTGGGCTGGCCGGTGTTGCGGCTCTGGGCGGCCACCAGCTCGTCGCTGTGCGCCTCGATGGCGTCGGCCAGTTTCAGCATGGCTCGTTGGCGTTCGCCGGGGATCATCTTTCCCCAGGTGCGCGTGGCGTCCTTCGCGGCGGCGTAGGCGGCGTCGACGTCGGCCTGGTTCGACGCGGGCGATTGCCCGGTGACTTCGGCGGTGGCCGGATCAACCAGGTTGAATGATTCGCTGCTGGTTGAGGCGACGAAGCGGTTGTTGATGAAGTTCTGCAAGAGCGCCACGGAGTTCTCCTCTGCTGATGGGCCCGGCGGACAGTGGTGGCCGGCGGGTTCGTATGGCCTTGTCAGCCGGCACACCTGTTGTGCGAAACGATAGGCGCGCACGGGGTGGGGTGGGTGCGATATCCACACGGTGACGCACGCGGATGGTGGGCATCGCCCCTGCCGGCGCGCCCGGAGTGCCCCGGGCGACGGTCGGGAGGATGGCCGGGACACACCGACGCCGCGCTCGTCGGGGCGGTCGGGCCCTGCCGGGGGGATTGCCGGTGAGGATTGTCGGGGTGAGATTGCCGGGGTGGATTGACCGGCGCGAACCATGGACATCGGGCGTCGGCTCGCCTAGCCTTCCAGAACACCCATGGCCCGTCGGAGCGGCCAATCGGTCAGGACGGCGCGTCGCAACGGCCCGGCCGCGTGGCCCGTCGGAGCGGCCGGCACGGTGACTGGCGGGCAGGGGTGGGCGAACGATTCCAGGAAGACCCCTCGACTTCTGGAGGAACCATGAAGGGCTCAACGAAGTTGCTCGTCATCGGCGTCGTGCTGTTGGTGCTGGGCTGCGGCGTCACATTCCTGCAATACCTGAACTTCACCAGCGCTGATCGTCAGGGACCTGACGGCCCGGAGCTGCTGCCGCTTGCCGTGCTGGACTTCGCGATGTCGATCTGCGGCTACCTGGGCGCGGCACTCACCGCGGTGGCGATCGGCCTCAAGGTGGCGGCCGGCGGAGATGCCCGGGCCGTGCTGCCCGACCTGGACGACGAGCTCGACGACGAGATCGCCCTGGGCCGGGGGCCCGCATGAGCGCGCGGCTGCCGGCGCCGGCCGGGAGCACGCCATGAGGGGCTCCACGAAGATGATCATCGTCGGAGCGGTGCTCGTGGTGGCCATCATGGTTGCCGGGGAGGTCTGGGGTGCCGGAAGCTCTTCCGGCGGCACGACGCTGTGGGCCGCGCTCAACCCGGTGACCCGATTCGGCCTGCTGCTGGGGACGATGCTCACGGCGGTGGGCGTCGGCATCCGCGTGTGGATGCGCCGCACCAAATAGGGTGGTGCCCGGTGGGTCCGGCAGGGGTCCGGGGCAATGGGCGTCGAGGCAACGAGGAGGTCTTCCCGCGCATGAAGAGCCGCACCGTGGCCCGTGTCGTCCGCGTGGCGCTCGTGGCGCTGTGCGCGATCATCGGGGTCGTGCTGCTGGTGATGGGGCGCCATGTGCTCGGCGCCGTCGTGCTGGTGGGTGGTGCCGGCCTGCTCGGCATGGGCACCCAGGTGATCGGTGACCCGCACGACATCCATGGCTTGCCCGCCGGGGTGAGCGCTGCCGACATCAAGGCCTATCGTCGGGCCCATCGCGGAGCCACCATCTCCGACGCGATCCGCGCGCTGGGCGGGGACGCTCCCGGCGGCCCCGACCGAGACGGCGGCCCCGACCGACACGACGAGGGCGGCGGCAACGGCGACGACGGCCGGCCGCCGGGTGCCGGGCAATGATCGCCTCGCCGAATCACCGGCCGACCGCTAACGTTCAGGATGACCACGCCGTTCGCACCCTGCCCGGCGTCGAGAAGGGGCCCCCATGAAGCTGAAGAACATCATCCAGGCCCTGATCGCCCTGATCCTGATCGTGGCCGCCGTCGGGCTCTACAAGGTGGGGCAGGTCTGGCCCGCGTGGATCTGCGTGGTCGTCGGCATCGTGGTGGCCGTCTGGGGCGGCACCGCCAGTGGACGCACCCGCAGCGGGCGTCCCCGCAACCCGGAACGCACCCGCTCGGCCTGAGCCATCGGGACCCGCAAAGTCGAAGATAGGGGCGGATGAGGCACCGAAGACGGTGCTTTATCCGCCCCTATCCTGCGCAATGGTCCACTCAGGGAGGACTTTTGCAGGGTGGACGACGTAAAGGTCCTCCCCATCCCGCGTTGCCGGAGCCACGCCCGTCGCCACCCAATGTGACGGCCCGCGTGCAGGACCCGTCAATCAGGCAACCTGGTTTGCGTCAGGCAGGTCGACCGCGGCTCCCTTCGAGGAAGAGTATGGCCATATGCGGCTATAATCGCGACATGAGTAGTGTCTCAGACCTCGTCACACTCGGGCGGATCGCCGCCAACCAGCAAGGCCTCGTCACCGCCACCCAGGCCCGCGCTGCCGGTGTCGACACCCGCCAGATCTGGCGCCTGAGCAGGGCCGGGGCACTCGAGCGGGTGATTCGCGGCGTCTACCGGGTTTGTGGTGCTCCGGCAACGGACTTCCAGGAGATCACCGCTACGTGGCTGGCCCTGTCCAATCCCGGACGGCGCCTCACAGCGGCCGGTACCACCGCTGCCACCCTGTACGGCATCGGGGATTTCCTGCGCACCGTCCCCGAATTCATCGTGGCCGGCGATCCGTCCACGACGGTGGAAAACGTGCGACTGCGCACCGGGCACGTCGACCAGCCGCGGGTGCGGACGCTCCACGGCGTGCCCACCCTGTCGCCGGAACAGACCATCGCAGACCTCCTGGCGCAACACAATGACGTGTCTCTGGTCGGCGACGCCACAGTTGACGCCCTCGACAAGCACCTGACCACGCCCCAACGCGTCGCCCGGGCCCTCGCCCCGATGGCTGCTGACCATGGGCTCCCCGACGGTGACGGGTCAGAGCTCCTCGCCAGCATCCTCCCGGCAGCCACGGCCGCATGAAGGGCCAAGGGCCCTACGTCGACTGGTTCGGCGTCGAGAGTGCCATCCAGCAAGCGGCCCGTCGGCAGGCCGCGGACCACCCCGGTGCCAGCGTCGGTCAGTATCTTGACCACATTCGCAGGGACCGCTTCCTCTCCCGCGTATTCGCCGATCCTGAATCAGGCTGGCTCCTCAAAGGCGGCACCGCGATGCTGGCCCGCGTACCCACGGGGCGCCATACCCGTGACGTTGACCTGTCAACCACACGAGCAACCCTCGATGAAGCCGTGGAAGACCTCGCGCACCGGGTCGCGGTCGACATGGGGGACCATCTGCGGTTCCAGTTGGAGTCGGAGCGTCCCGGTCTGGCCGTCACCCAGCCCGGCGTCCTCGTCGCCAGGTTGTCATTCGCCTGCATCACGGACACGGGGAAGCGATTCGACAATGTCGCGGTCGACCTTGCCGTGGGGCCGCCCCCGGTCGGACATATTGAACACACCCGGCCGGCGGACAGTCCGGACCGTCCCCGACTGATCTCCCCGCCCTACGCCATGTTTCCGCTGACCGACCAGCTTGCCGAGAAGGTCAGCACCATGATGACGCCCCGGCCCGACGGGCGGCCCAACAGCCGCGCCAAGGACCTCGTCGACGTCGATATCATCGCCGCCACCCAATACGTCGACCTGCGCGAGTTGCGTCTTGCCCTGGCCGTGCAGCAGCAACGCGCCAACACGGACCTGGGACGCCACCTCCGGGTGCCTCCCCATTGGGAGCCCCGCTACCAGTCATTGGCCACGGGAACCTCCGCTGCCGCGGTCGCGCCGACCTTTGCGGATGCCGTCGACCTTGCTGCAAGGTTCATCAACCCCGCCCTGGACGCCGTCCGCACTGTCAGGACGACGTGGGAACCAGAGGCCATGGAATGGACGGTCGGGACGGGAAGCCCCGCAGCAGGCCCGCATCGTGGGGTGTGAATTGAGGATAGGGGTGGATAAAGCACTGAAGACGGTGCTCCATCCGCCCCTATCCTGCGCAACGGTCCACTCAGGGATGACTTTTGCAGGGTGGACGACGTAAAGGTTCTCCCCATCCCGCGTGACCCGGGCCACGCCCGTCGCCACGCAATGTGGAACGGCCCGGGCAGGCCCCCGAGGGGAGCCATCCGGGCCGTCACATCTGCCGCATCAACCAGTCAGCGGCTGCTGACTCAACTGCTGGCGCGCTTGGCGCCCGACGTTGCGCTGCCGGCCAACTCCTCGGGCTGCTCGGCCGCAGAGAACTGCGACTCGTAGAGACGGTAGTAGGCGCCCTGGGCCGCGATGAGGCCCTCGTGGGTGCCCTGCTCGACGATCGCGCCGTGCTCCATCACCAGGATGAGGTCGGCGTCGCGGATCGTCGACAGGCGGTGGGCGATCACGAAGCTCGTGCGACCACTGCGCAGGCGGTTCATCGCCTTCTGCACCAGCACCTCGGTGCGGGTGTCCACCGAGCTGGTGGCCTCATCGAGGATCAGGATCGACGGATCGGAGATGAATGCCCGGGCAATGGTGAGCAACTGCTTCTCACCGGCCGACACATTCGAGCCCTCCTCGTCGATCTTCGTCTCATAGCCGTCGGGCAGGGTGCGCACGAAGCGATCCACATAGGCGGCCTTCGCAGCCTGGATCACCTCATCGTCGGTGGCGTCGATCTTGCCGTAGGCGATGTTGTCGTGGATGGTGCCGCCGAACAGCCAGGTGTCCTGCAACACCATGCCGAGCTGGTCGCGCAGCTGGTGACGGGGCACCGAGGCGATGTCCACGCCGTCGATCGCGATCTTGCCGCCCTGCACGTCGTAGAAGCGCTCGAGCAGGTTCACCAGCGTGGTCTTGCCGGCGCCGGTGGGCCCGACGATGGCGATCTGCTGACCCGGCTTGGCCTCGATCGACAGGTTGTTGATCAGCGGCTGGTCGGCCGAGTAGCTGAAGTCCACATGGTCGAACTGCACATGGCCCTTCACGGGGAGGTTCAGCGAACCGTGCTCGTCAGGCGTCTGCTCGCCGGCGTCCAGCACCTCGAACACGCGCTCGGCGCTGGCTACACCCGACTGCAGCAGGTTGGTCATCGAGGTGATCTGGGTGAGCGGCTGGGTGAACATCCGGGAGTACTGGATGAACGCCGTCACATCGCCCAGCTGCATGGTGCCGCTGGCAACGCGCAGGCCGCCGAGCACGGCGATCGCCACGAAGTTCAGGTTTCCGATGAAGAAGTTGGCCGGCATGATCAGGGCGCTGATGAACTGTGCCCCGAAGCTCGCCTTGTACATCTCCTCGTTGGTGTCGTGGAACGAGGCCTCCACCTCGCGACGACGCCCGAACACCTTCACCAGCGCATGGCCGGTGTAGGACTCCTCGACCTTCGCGTTGAGCTCGCCGGTGGACTTCCACATGCCGACGAAGCGCTTCTGCGCCGCCTTGCCGATCGGGATCGACACGGCCAACGACAACGGCACGATGCACAAGGTGACCAGCGTCAACTGCCAGCTGACGGTGAGCATCATGGCGATCACGCCGATCAGCGTCAGCAACGAGTTGATCACCTGCGACATGGTCTGCTGCAGCGATTGCTGCACATTGTCCATGTCATTGGTCACGCGGCTGAGCAGCTCACCGGCGGGCTGACCGTCGAAGTAGGCCAACGGCAGCCGGTCGATCTTGGCGCTGATCTGGTCGCGCATGCGGTACACGGCACGCTGCACCACGCGGTTCACGATGAACGCCTGGATGAAGGTGAGCACGGCCGCGGTGACATACAGCGCCAGGCACAACAGCAGGATGTGGCCCAGGTGGGTGAAGTCGATGCCCTGGCCCGGAATCACGTCGAGCTTGGCGATCATCGACGCCTGGTCGGTCTTACCCTGCTGGGTGAGCGCGGCCACGATCTGGTCCTTGGTCACCCCGGCGGGCAGGCCCTTGCCGATCACGCCGGCGAACACGGCATTCGCCGCCTTGCCCAGCAACTTGGGGCCATAGACGTTGGCGGCCACGCCGATGGCGCCGAGCACCATCACCACGACGATGAGCACCCGGTCGGGCTTCATCTCGCCGAACAGGCGCTTCAGCGACGGGCCGAAGTTCACCGCCTTCTCCACGGCGGCAGCGCGTCCACCACCGGGGCCGGGGCCCCGGCTCTGGGAGGCGCTCTGTGCATAGTCAGGCCTCTTGTTGGCGGCCGGCTTGTTGGTGTTCTTCTTGCCACTCACTGTCGAGTCCTCGTCCTTGGTGACGCTCATGCTGCCTCCAATGCGCTCATCTGGGATTCGACGATCTCGCGATAGGTGTCGCTGGATTCCAGAAGTTCGGCATGGGTGCCGCGTCCGACGATGTGGCCGGAGTCGAGCACGATGATCTGATCCGCATGGCGGATGGTTGACACGCGCTGCGCCACGATGAGCACGGCGGCGTCCTTGGTGGTGGGTGCCAGCGCTGCCCGCACGCGGGCATCGGTGGACACGTCGAGGGCGCTGAAGGCGTCGTCGAACACGTAGAAGTCGGGCTTCTTCACCAGCGCGCGGGCGATCGACAGGCGCTGGCGCTGACCGCCGGACACGTTGGTGCCGCCCTGGGCGATCGGTGCGTCGAGCTGGCCGTCCATCTGGCGGACGAAGTCGTCGGCCTGCGCCACGCGCAGCGCCTCCCACATCTCGTCGTCGGTGGCGTCCGGCTTGCCGTAGCGCAGGTTCGACGCGACGGTGCCGCGGAACAGATAGGCCTTCTGGGGGATCAGGCCGATCTTGGACCACAGCAGGTCCATGTCGAGGTCGCGGGTGTCCACGCCGTTGATCGTGATCTTGCCCTTGGTGGCGTCGTACAGGCGCGGGATGAGCTGCACCAGGGTGGTCTTGCCCGATCCGGTCGAGCCGATCACCGCGGTGGTGGTGCCCGGACGCAGTTCCAGGGAGATGTCGTGCAGCACGGGCGCCTCGGCGCCGGGATAGCTGAACTCGACGTGGTCGAAGTCCATCTCGGCCGGGCCGGTGAGCTCGGTGACGGGATGCTCGGCCTGCACCACGCTCGACTTGGTGAGGAAGACGTCCATGATGCGCTTGGCGCTGATCGAGGCGCGCGGCACGATCATGCTCATCACCGTGGCCATCATCACGCTCATCAGCACCTGCATCAGGTAGGTCATGAAGGCGGTCAGCTGGCCCACCTGCACCTGGCCGTTGTCGGCGCGCATGCCGCCGAACCACCACACGGCGGCCGACGACAGGTTCATCACCAGCCCCACGACGGGGAACAGGAAGGCGAACAGCGTGCCGATGCGGTAACCGAGCTGGCGGATGTCGGTGTTGGCGGCGTTGAAGCGCTTGCGCTCGGAGGGTTCGCGGATGAATGCGCGGATCACGCGGATGCCCGACAGCTGTTCGCGCAGCACGCGGTTGATGGCGTCCAGGCGCAGCTGGTTCTGGCCGAACAGCGGGCTCATGCGGCTCACGATGATGCCGACGCACACGCCGAGGGCAACGATGGCGGCCAGGATGATCCACGACAGGCCCATGTCCTCGCGCAGTGCCATGAACACCGCACCCACCATGGTGATCGGGGCGCCGATGAGCATGATGGCGGTCATCAACAGCAACTGCTGCACCTGCTGCACGTCATTGGTGTTGCGCGTGATCAGGCTGGGGGCGCCGAAGCGGTTCACCTCCTGCTGCGAGAAGGTCAGGGTGCGGTCGAAGAACGCGGCGCGGATGTCGCGTCCCACGCCCATGGCCAGGCGCGCACCGAAGAACGCTGCCACCATCTGGCCGCCGATCTGGCCCACCGAGATGGCCAGCATCAGCAGGCCGGTGCGCCAGATGTAGCCGGTGTCGCCGGTGGAGACGCCCTGGTCGATGATCTTGGCGTTCAGGTTCGGCAGCAGCAGCGACGAGACGGTCGCCACCAGCTGGGCCGCGATGACGATCGCGGCCGCCGCCTTGTAATGGCGCAGATAGCGCCAGATGAGTCTTACGAGCATCAGGATTCCTTCTTCAGACCGTGCAGGAGCAGGGCGCTCAGCTGGTCGGGGGTCATGGGTGGTGCGCCGTTCATGAGGAACGGATGGATGGTCGCGAAGGTCACCGAGCGCAGGAAGCCCGCGGCGGTGGCCAGGTCGACCGAGAGCTGGTCGGCGAAGGGGGACAGGGCGCGTTCGACGGCAGCCTGCGACGCGAGGTCGGTCTGTTGCTGCTTCGCGCGCATCTGCTCGTCGGGGGCGACCGGCGGATGGGCAGGTGATGCGCTGCCCGCGTCGTCGCACGCGTCGGGATGGTGGGGGTCGGGGTTCTTCGGGTTGGACAGCGTACTGCCCCGGAACAGCTTGCCATGGGCGGGGATGGCGTGGATGGCGGCGAAGAAGGCGCGCACATCGCTCATGCTGCGATGGAGCAGCTCGATGATGTGGTGCACCCGCTCGTCGAGGTCAGCATCGGGGGTCATCTCGTCGAGGGCCTTGATCAGGGGGGTGGGGTCGAGCACATCGGCCACCACCGCGTTGAGCAGGTCCTGCTTTGACGAGAAGACCCGGAAGATGGTGCCTTCGGCCACGCCGGCCGCCCGGGCCACTTGCTTGGTGGTGAAGGCATCACCGTGCGCCAGGAGGAGGGGCCTGGCCGCGGCGATGATGGATTCCCGCCGTTGTTCGGCGGGGAGTGGAGCGGCACGAGTCACGAGGAACCACGGTAATGAGTGAGGACTCACTCATTCAAGTCGTGGGGGTACGAATCCGAGATTTTTTCTGGCAGCGATCAGACGCCGCGCTCGGCCCGGGCGGGCGGACGGTCCCCACGGATCGACGCCACCATGTCGACCACCCGCCGGGTGGCCTGCACATCGTGGGCGCGGAACAGGATAGCCCCTTGCCAGGCGGCCACGGCGGTGGCGGCGAGGCTTCCCTCCAGGCGCTGGTCCACCGGCAGGTCGAGCGTCTCGCCGACGAAGTCCTTGCGGCTGATCGCCATCATCAGCGGATGGCCCAGGCCGGCGAGCTCGTCGGTATGGCGCACCAGTGCCAGCGAGTGGGCGGTGGTCTTGCCGAAGTCGAGGGTGGCGTCCAGCACGATCTGGTCGGGCGACAGTCCGGCCGCCAGCGCGCGGGCGGCCCCATCGAGCAGCCCGGTGCGCACTGCCTGCACCACGGCCGCGTCGGAGTCGTCGCCGTAGTGCACGCCCACGGGGTCGGTGCGCGGGGCGAGTCCACCGGTGTGTGAGACCACATAGCCGACGTGCTGCTCGGCGGCCACGCGCAGCAGTTGCGGATCGGCGCCCGCCCAGGTGTCGTTCACCAGGTCGATCAGGCCGGCGCAGGCGCGGGCAACGCCGGCGCGCCAGGTGTCGAGGCTGAACAGGGTGCCGGGATGGCGTTGCCGGGCTGCCGCCAGGAAGGGGCGCACCCGGGTGATCTCCTCGGCCTCGCCCACCCAGGGGCCGTCCTGGCCGGCGCGCACGCCACCGACGTCGACGATGTCGGCACCCTGGTCGATGCACCGGTCGAGCGCCGCCAGGGCGTCGTCGAGCTCGGTGAAGCGTCCCGGGGCGTAGAAGCTGTCGGGGGTGCGATTGATGATGGCCATCACCGCGGGGGCCGCTGTGCTGAACACGCGCGTGCCCAGTCGCAGGGGCGAGGGCCGTTGTTGCATGCGATCACGCTCCTGGGCGAAATACTGCCATGGCACCCAAGCCCCGCCGTGCGAGGTGGGGCTTTCGGATGCCGGTGGCGTCCGAAAGTGGTTACATGTCAGGGTTGGTCGCTTCGGCGCCGGTGCCGGCGACGAGCAGACGCCACGGCGGGCACAGGGGCCACGACAGACACAGATGCCGACGCGGACACAGGTGCCACCACGGACAATCGTCCGCGAGGGGCGACGACGAGGCGTGGGGGAGGAATTGCGGTGAGCAACCAGCCTGATCGGCCGCGCGGAGCACGCCCGACCACCGGCGGCGGGGCGACGGGGCAGCGGGTGCCGTCCGGCGCGCCGAGCGGGTTGGACGACGATCCCACCACCCAGCCCGGGCTGCGCCGCGGGCTGAAGAACCGCCACATCCAGCTGATCGCGCTGGGTGGGGCCATCGGCACCGGGCTGTTCTACGGCTCGGGGCAGTCGATCGGCCAGGCCGGCCCGGCGATCCTGCTGTGCTACCTGGTGGGTGGTGCGGCGATCTTCATGGTGATGCGCGCGCTGGGCGAGATGAGCGTCGATACGCCGGTGACCGGCGCCTTCAGCTACTACGCCTGGCGCAACTGGGGTGAGCGCGCCGGCTTCGTCTCGGGCTGGAACTACTGGTTCAACTTCGTGGCGGTCTCCATGGCCGAGCTCACCGTGGTGGGCAAGTACGTGCAGTTCTGGGCGCCGGGAGTGCCTGCCTGGGTGTCGGCGGCGGCCTTCCTGGTGGTGGTGACGCTGGTGAACCTGGTGAGCGTCAAGGCCTTCGGTGAGTTCGAGTTCTGGTTCGCCATCATCAAGGTGGTCGCCATCATCGCGATGATCGTGCTGGGCGCCCTGATCATCACCACCGGGCTGGGCAATGGTGGCCATCCGATCGGCGTGGAGAACCTGTGGGTGAACGACGGCTTCTTCCCCAAGGGCCTGTGGGGAGTGCTGTTGGGGCTGGTGATCGTGATGTTCAGCTTCGGTGGCGTCGAGCTGATCGGCATCACCGCCGGGGAGGCCGAGAATCCCCGCACGACGATCCCGCGGGCCATCAACCAGGTGGTATGGCGCATCCTGGTGTTCTACGTGGGTGCCGTGTTCGTGATGCTGTGCCTGTTCCCGTGGAACCAGCTGGGCACCTCCGAGAGTCCCTTCGTGACGATCTTCGACAAGATCGGCATCACCGGTGCGGCCAATATCCTCAACCTGGTGGTGCTCACCGCCGCCGCGTCGGCCTACAACTCCGGGCTGTATTCCAATGGCCGCATGCTCTACAGCCTGGCGCGCCAGCACAATGCGCCCCGCGCGCTCATGAAGGTGAACCGCTTCGGCTCGCCGTGGGTGGGCGTGCTGGTGTCATCGGCGGTCACTGCCGTGGCCGTGGTGCTGACCTTCCTGTTCCCTGACACCGTCTTCCTCTATGTGATGTCGATCGCCCTGATGGCCGCCATGACCAACTGGGTGATGGTGGTCTACACCGACGTGAAGTTCCGCCAGCGCATCGGTCCCGAGGGTGCCGCCAAGCTGGCCTACCGGATGCCGGGCAACCCCTGGACCAACTACGCCACCCTGGCCTTCCTCGGTTTCGTGATGGTGCTGATGGCGTTCACGCCCGATTACCGCATCGCCCTGCCGATCGGCGCGGTGTGGATCGCCGGGCTGCTCTGCGCCTATTCGCTGGTGAAGCGGTGGCGCGACAAGCACGGCATCGAGGCCGTGTCGGAGGACCGCTGGCGCATGTGAGCGGGCCGGCGGGATGGGCCCGTCGCGTCGCCGCGCGGACGACTACGTGGCAGCGCGTGGTCACATAGCGGGACGGTGGGGGCGTAGCACTGCCCCGACGTTGTGAGTTAGGTTAGGCTTACCTTGGTAACGCACCATGAGGCGTCGCCAGGAAGGCTCAATCATGGCTCAGCAGACCCCCGTGACGCAGGCAGGCGTCTTCACGAACCTCGCCAGCGAATTGCCGGTGGTGCCGAAGAGCACCACCTCGCGCGTGGTGCTCGACAACGACCTGATCCGGGTGGTCGAGTTCACCTTCGACGCCGGCGAGCTGCTCACCGAGCACGCATCCCCCAGGGCCGTGGTGGTGCAGCTGCTCGAGGGCACCATGTCGTTCACCGTGGACGGTGCGGAGAGCACCCTGCACGTCGGCGATGTGGTCTACCTGGCGCCCGGCACCCCGCACGCGCTGGTGGCCACCACCGCCTGCCGCATGAGCCTGGTGATGGTTGAGGCCGGCGCCCACCTGGCGGGTGAGAACTGATGGCCAGCACCGGAATCGCGACCAACGGGCCCGCGGCCGGGCGGCGGGGTCGCCGACGCGGCTGGCTGCGTCAGGCCCCCGAGGCCTTGACCGCTGGGGCCTTGGCCCCTGAGACTTTGACTTCTGCGCCGCCCGCCGACGAGGTGCCCGATGCGCGCCTGCAGGGCCACTGGCTGCTGGCGTCGATGGGCAAGCGCGTGCTGCGTCCCGGTGGGTTGCACCTGACCCACGAGATGCTCGAGGCCGCCGCCCCCCATGCGGGCGACCGCATCGTGGAGTTCGGGCCCGGCGTGGGACTCACCGCCGCCGAGTTGCTGGCAGCGCGTCCCGCGTTCTATGTGGGCATCGAGCCCAACACCGAGGGTCGCGCGAAGCTTGACGCCGTGCTTTCCGGGCGTCCGGCACGCGTGGTCACCGCGGAGGCCTCCGCGAGCGGCCTGGACGCGGGCTCGGCCGACCTGGTGGTGGGCGAGGCGATGCTCACCATGTCGTCGCCGCAGCAGCGCCGCGCAATCGTCGCCGAGGCTGCCCGCGTGCTGGCTGCTGGGGGACGCTATGCCATCCACGAACTCGCACTGGCCGATACGGCCCCCGACCCCGACCGGCGCACCGGCCGCGGCGAGGTGTCGCGCGAGATCTCGGCCACGATCAAGGTGGGGGCCACGCCGGTGAAGTTGGCCGTGTGGCGGGCACTGCTCACCGACGCCGGCTTCGACGTCGTCTGGCAGGGCACCGCCCCGATGCGCCTACTGGAGCCGAGCCGCCTGATCGCCGACGAGGGGCCGATCGGCTTCGCCCGGTTTGCCACGAACATGATCCGGCGCCCCGAGGCGCGCCGGCGCGTGCTGGCCATGCGCAACAGCTTCCGGGCGCACAAGGCCGACCTGAGCGCGGTCGCCATGGTGGCGGTGAAGAGGCCAACCCAGCACTGAGCCCCATGGCCGACCAGGGGATTCCTCGCGGTCCGGTGCGTGTACACACATCCACGCGATCGGCTGTCAGTGCGGGTTGCCCTGCAGTAGTGATGCCCTGCAGGGCCTGATCACCCCCGGGTTCCTCCTTCCCGGGGGTGATCGTCACCCCGTCGCCATTTGGCCGCGGGCGTCCGTGCGCTTACAGTGGACGGCACCCCAACACAGGAGTTTTCTTGAAGCTGTGAGATCCGGCACCCGGGAGTTTCCGGTGCCATCCGGCCCACCGACGTCGACCCCAGGATCTCGCATGTCCCATACTTCTGTTTCCCCTTCTGCTTTCACGCGCGCTGCTCCCACGGTGGTGGTTGATCACGCCAGCTTCGAGCTGCCCGACGGCCAACCCGTGCTCAGCGATGTCTCCGCCGCGTTCCCTGCCGGCCGCACCGGCCTGATCGGCGACAACGGCACCGGCAAGACCACCCTGATGCGCCTCATTGCCGGAGAACTGACGCCCACCGAGGGCTCGGTGCACGTCGCCGGCAGCTGCTCCTATCTGCCCCAGGACGTCACGAGCGCAGCGGACATCAGCGTGGCCGACCAGCTCGGCATCACCGCCATCCGGCAGGCCCTGACCCGCATCGAGGCCGGCTCGGTGGACGTGCACGACTACGACCTCGTCGGCGACGACTG
This sequence comes from Propionibacterium freudenreichii subsp. freudenreichii, assembly GCF_000940845.1. Classification (NCBI taxonomy): domain Bacteria; kingdom Bacillati; phylum Actinomycetota; class Actinomycetes; order Propionibacteriales; family Propionibacteriaceae; genus Propionibacterium; species Propionibacterium freudenreichii. Next base: position 249,956 of record NZ_CP010341.1, read on the forward strand.
GGACGTGGACGCCCGCGCGGTCGCCGAGCTCGCCGGACTCGGCCTGAGGGCTGACGTCGGCTGGCTCGACCGGCCCATGTCCGAGCTGTCGGGCGGCGAGGCGATGGGCGTCGCCCTGGCGGCCACCCGGCTGGTCCGGGCCGATGTCACCCTGCTCGACGAGCCCACCAACAACCTTGATGCGCACGCCCGTGCGGCGCTGATCGGGCAGCTGGCGCACTGGCCCGGTGCCGTGATCGTGGTGTCCCACGACCGGGGGCTGTTGGAGGCCGTTGACGCCATCTGTGAGCTGTCGTGGGTGGGTGCGGGTGCGTCGCGTACTCAGCAGGTGACCATGTTCGGCGGCAACTTCAGCCAGTTCGAGGCCCAGCGCGAGGTGCAGCGGGCTGCGGCGGAACGCGAGCTGCGTTCGGCCGACGCCGAGGTGCACCGCGCCCGGGCGCAGATGCGTGCCGAGCAGCAACGCCAGCAGCAACGTGACCGCTCGGCCCGTCGCGAGAACGCTCGCGGCAATGTGTCGAAGGGCGAGCGCGACTTCCTCGCCAACCGTGCCGAGAAGAACACCGGAGGAAAGAAACTCATGCACAATGCCCGACTCCATGACGCCGAAGCGGCCCGCGCGGCGGCCGATGCGGCCGCCCGCCAGCCCGATGTGATCCGCATTCCGCTGCCCGACACCGCCGTCGCGCCCGGCAAGCAGATCGTGCAGGTGAAGGTGGGCGCCGGCCAGCAGTTGCGCATCGACGGACCCGAGCGCATCCGGGTGTCCGGCGACAACGGCACCGGCAAGTCGATGCTGCTCAAGCTGATCACCGGCCAGGTCGACGCGGTTCCCGCAGGCCTGTTCGCGGCGCCGGTGGGCCTGCAGCTGGCGCCGACCGTGTCCACCGGCGTGCTCAGCCAGCGCACCGACGAACTCGACCGCTTCGACACCTGCATCGACGCCCTGCTCGACGTTGCCGCGCAGCGCACGTCCGGGGAGGCCCGGGAACTGTTGGCACGGTTCCTCATCACCGGTGACAAGGCCTTTCAGCTGCCCGCCACATTGTCGGGTGGCGAGCGCTTCCGGGTGGCGATGGCCCGGGTGCTGTTCACCGACCCGGCACCGCAGCTGCTGGTGCTCGACGAGCCCACCAACAACCTCGACATGGCCTCGGTCGACCACCTGCTGGAGGCCCTCGACGGCTACCAGGGAGCGTTGCTCGTGGTGACCCACGATGCCCACCTGGCCGGCGGCCTGCACTTCAACCGCAGCTGGCAGTTGCGACGCACCGACGAGGGCACGGTGATCGAGGAGCAGCTCGGCGGCTGAGCCCGTGGGCAGGTTGTCGCGGGCCGCTTGTGTGGGGCAGCTGTTCCCGGGGCGGCTGTCGCGGGTCGCTTGTTACGGGCCGCTTGTTACGGGCCGCTTGTTATGGGCAGAGCACCATGGGCGGCTCACGCTAGGCTGAAATGGTGAGTGAGCAGCGTCCCGAAAAGGCCCCCCAGTCCCGCGGAAACCAGTCAGCTGGAAAGCAATCTGGCGGAAACCAGTCCCGCAAGAACGAGCCCCGCAAGAACGGGGCTGCCGACGTCGAGCAGGACCTTCCCGAGCAGATGCGCATCCGCGCCGAGAAGCGCCAGCGCTTCCTCGACGAGGGCAAGCAGGCCTACCCGGTTGACCTGCGTCGCGACCACACGCTGGCCGAGGTGCGCGCCACCTGGGGCCACCTGGCCGCCGGCGAGGAGACCCAGGACGAGGTGACCATCGGCGGGCGGGTGATCTTCATCCGCAATTCCGGCAAGCTGTGCTTCGCCACGCTCCAGGACGGCTTCACTCCCGACCAGGACGCCGAGCGCTTGCAGATCATGCTGTCGAAGGCCGAGGTCGGCGACGAATCGCTGGCCGCCTGGAAGGCCGACGTCGACCTGGGCGATTTCGTGTGGGTGCGCGGACGCGTCATTGCGTCCAAGCGCGGCGAACTGTCGGTGATGGCCAGCGAATGGAAGCTCGCCAGCAAGGCGCTGCGCCCGCTGCCCACCCTGCACAACGACCTGTCGGAGGAGGCGCGCGTCCGGCAGCGCTACAACGACCTGATCGTGCGTCCGGCGGCGCGCACGATGGTGCGCCAGCGGGCGTTGATCACCCGCAAGATCCGCGAGACGCTCGAGGAGCAGGGCTATCTCGAGGTGGAGACGCCGGTGCTGCAGTCGGTGCACGGCGGCGCGGCGGCGCGTCCGTTTACCACGCACCTGAACGCCTTCGACATCGACATGTACCTGCGCATCGCCCTCGAGCTGCACCTCAAGCGCGTCATGGTGGGCGGGGCCGACCGCGTCTATGAGATGGGTCGCGTGTTCCGCAACGAGGGCGTCGACTCGTCGCACAGCCCCGAGTTCACGATGCTGGAGGCCTACCAGAGCTGGGGCGACCAGTTCACGATCGCCGAGACGCTCAAGTCGATCATCATGAAGGTGGCCGAGGCACTCGACATCTTCGAGATCCCCACCGATCAGGGCGTCATCGACCTGAAGGGCGAATGGATCTGGCTGCCGGTCTATGAGGGGCTGTCGGGCGAGGTTGGTGAGGAGATCACCACCAAGACCCCGGTGGAACACCTGCGACACATCGCCGACGCCCACAAGGTGGACTATGACGCGTCATGGATTGACCAGAAGATGGTGCTGCACCTGTTCGAGGAGCTGGTAGAGAAGGGCCTGACCCAGCCGACCTTCGTGTGTGACTTCCCCGAGATCGCCCAGCCGCTGGCGCGTCGCCATCGCTCCAAGCCGGGCTGCATCGAAGCCTGGGACCTGATCATCGGCGGCATGGAACGCGGCACCGGTTTCTCGGAGCTGATCGATCCGGTGATCCAGCGCGAGATCCTCACCCGGCAGTCGCTGGCGGCGGCTGCCGGTGATCCCGAGGCCATGCAGCTCGACGAGGACTTCCTCAACGCGCTGGAGCAGGGCTGCCCGCCCATGGGTGGGCTCGGCCTGGGCGTCGACCGGCTGGTGATGCTGTTCACCGGCGCCGGCATCCGCGAGACCATCCTGTTCCCGTTGCTGCGCCCGTTGAACTGACGCCTGGTCCCTGTCGCGGTGGCGCGCTTGGAGTGGCTGCTATCGCTGAGTGGGCAGTTGTGCGGCAATGACGCCGCACAGGTATCCACCTAACGGCCCGGGCCGATGGCGGCAGCGGAATAGGTGCGGATGAAGCACCGTGGACGGTGCTTTTGTCGACCTTGTCTTCGGAGCAGAGCCTCGTCCTAGCGAATCCGCTGGATCAGGATCACCGCATCATTCATCGTGGCCGGCTTCCCGGTGGGATCGGTGGCGGGACGACGCCGCGTCTCGGCAAGCTTCACCTCGAAGAAGCGCGGATCGGGATCCAGCGCCTTGAGGTCCTCCTCGGGCTTGGGGAAGTCACCCTGGCTGGCCATCTCCGGGGGAGCCCACGACGGGGGAGCCGCATGGGTGACCATCAGCAGGTGTCCACCGCGCACCAGCAGGCGGGCGGCGCGCTGCAGGATGCGAATGCGGTCGAGGGCCACCGGTGACTGCAGGAAGCTGGCAGTGATCAGGTTGTACTGGCCGCGGCCCTGGTCATCAGGCAGGGGCGCCTGCGACCATTCGTCGAGGTTGACGGCCTCGAAGTGCGTCGTGTCGGCCACGTTCTTCTCGGCGGCGGCCTGCTGTGCCCGTCCGATCGCGGTCTGTGAGATGTCATAGCCGGTGGCCTGCCAGCCCTGGGTGGCCAGCCAGATGGCGTCGGCGCCCTCGCCGCAGCCCAGGTCGAGGGAGCGTCCTGGCGTCAGGCTCGCCACAACCTGCACGAAGGTGTGGTTCGGCAGCGCTGACCAGACGTGCTCGGGCCCCGCGTAGCGCTCTTCCCAGAACTCCGTGACGGATTCCGGAGAACTGGTTGTGGGCTCGTCGGGGCCTCCGGGAAACTGGTCTGACGGATGTTCCTGGTGGGGGAACTCGCTCATCGTGGCTCGCTTTCATCGACTCGCGGATAACGGCAGTCACCCGCTGTGCACATCCATTCTGCCTTGTCGGCCGATTGCAGCCCCAACCTACGGTGCAGTAACCTACTGTCGCGTAGGTTCCTGTTGTCTCCTCGAAGGACGGTCATGGATTCCGATGACCCGACGCAGCCCCTGCAGCTGCTGACACCTGACGGCACGCTCGTCGACAATCCACGGTTCCCCTGGGAGGGCAGCGACGAGGATCTCGTCGACATGCTGCGCCAGATGACCACCGCCCGCCGTTTCGACGTCGAGGGCGCGGCCCTGCAGCGTCACGGCGAACTCGGCCTGTGGGCGCCCCTGTCGGGCCAGGAGGCCTACCAGGCCGCCGTCACCCAGGTGATGAAGCCCCAGGACATGGTGTTCGGCACCTACCGCGAGCAGTCGATCGCCCTGCAGAAGGGCGTGCCGCTGGGTGACATCCTGGCCGTGTGGCGCGGGTCGAGCCTGTCTCGCTGGATCGCCAGCGACGCCCAGGTGGCGCCCTATTACATGATCATCGGCGCCCAGCCGCTGCATGCGGTGGGCTATGCGATGGGAGTGGCCCGCGACAAGGCCAAGCACCCCACCGACCCGGCGAACGATGCCGTGACGCTGACCATCTACGGCGATGGCGCGTCCAGCCAGGGCGATGTGAACGAGGCGCTGGTCTATGCCGCCTCGCAGCAGGCGCCGGTCGTCTTCCTCAACGTGAACAACCAGTGGGCCATCAGCGAGCCGTCCAGCGTGCAGACGCGCATCCCGCTCTACCAGCGGGCGATGGGCTTCGGCATCCCCGGCATCCGGGTGGACGGAAACGACCCGCTGGCCTGCCACGCGGTGCTCAACTGGGCCTTCGACGAGGTGCGCTCGGGTTCCGGGCCGGTGCTCGTGGAAGCCGTCACCTATCGCATGGGCCCCCACACCACCAGCGACGATCCCACCAAGTACCGCTCGTCGCAGGTCACCGAGGAGTGGAAGGCCAAGGACCCGATCGAGCGCCTGCGCAGTTATCTGCTGGAGCGCGGCCTGATCGACTATGCGTGGACCGAGAAGCTCAACGCCGACCTCGACACCTTCGGTGCGCTGGTGCGCGACACCTGTCGGGCGCTGCCGAACACCCCGATGTCGGAGGTCTTCGACGCCGTCACCGCGGATCCGGGTCTCTATCTGAGCGAGCAGCGGGCCGACTGCCTCGACTGGCTCGCCACCCCGCCCAGCGAAGGAGCAGCAGAATGACCACACTCACGCTGGCGAAGGGTCTCAACCAGGGCCTGCACGATGCCATGGACGAAGATCCCCAGGTGCTCATGATGGGCGAGGACATCGGCAAGCTTGGTGGTGTCTTCCGCATCACCGAGGGCCTGCTCGACGACTTCGGTGCCGACCGGGTGATTGACACCCCGTTGGCCGAGGCGGGCATCATCGGCACCGCGATCGGCTTGGCGTTGCGCGGCTATCGTCCGGTCTGCGAGATCCAGTTCGACGGCTTCGTCTACCCGGGCATCGACCAGATCATCAACCAGCTGGCCCGCTACCGCTCGCGCACCCACGGACGCCAGAGCCTGCCGGTGGTCGTGCGCATTCCCTTCGGCGGCGGCATCGGCTCACCCGAGCACCACTCCGAATCGCCCGAATCGCATTTCGTACACACTCCGGGCCTGCACGTGGTGGCCTGTTCCAACCCGCATGACGCCTATTGGATGATCCGCCAGTCGATCGCCTGCCCCGATCCGGTGATCTTCTTCGAGCCGAAGCGCCGCTATTACGCCAAGGGCGAGGTGGATACGTCGGCCCCTGACCTGCCGCTGTTCTCGGCGCGCATCGTGCGTCCCGGTGCCGACCTCACGCTGCTCACCTACGGCCCGATGGTGCAGACCTGCCTCGACGCGGCCCGCGTGGCCTCCGCCGAGGGACGCGATGTGCAGGTGATCGACCTGCGCAGCCTGTCGCCGTTCGACATGGCCACTATCCGTGACGCCCTGAAGCGCACCCGGCGCGCGATCGTCGTGCACGAGGCCCACCGCACGCTCGGGCCCGGCGCCGAGTTGGCCGCCCGGCTCGACGAGGAGTTGTGGGGGGAATTGGACGCCCCCGTGCTGCGCGTCACCGGTTATGACACCGTGTATCCCCCCTCGCGCAGCGAGAAGGGCTACCTGCCCGATGCCGAGCGGGTGCTCGACGCCGTCGACAAGTCATTCGACTACTGAGGAGCCACTGATGCCCGAATACAACATGCCCGACCCGGGCGAGGGCCTCACCGAGGCCGACATCGTCGAATGGCACGTGAAGGTCGGCGACCAGGTGAAGGTCAACGACAACCTGCTCGACATCGAGACCGCCAAGTCGCTGGTCGAGCTGCCGTCGCCGTTCGCCGGCAAGGTGACCAAGATCTATGCCGAGGCGGGCACCACCGTGGCGGTGGGTGCGCCGATCGTCTTCATCGACGACGGCACCGGCCCCGCCCCCGAGCATGACGGCGGTGCGCCCGCGCAGGGTGCCGAGCCGGGCGCCCAGTCCAGTCCAGCCCAGGCCAGTTCAGCCCAGTCCAGCTCGAACCAGTCCGGCCCGGCCCAGTCCAGCGCCCCTGCGCCGGCCGCCCAGGGTCCGGCCAAGGCGGCACCTGCCGCGGCGCGTCCCGATGCCGACGAGGCGTCGGCCCAGCGCGACTTGGACGGCGGCATGACCGGTGAGCGGCTGTTGTCGCTCGATGAGCTTCCGGCGTCGAAGCCGACCCAGCAGACCGTGCGCCAGATGTTGGTCGGCTACGGTCCCGCCGACGAGTCCACGCCCAGCTCCACCGAGCGTCGTCGGCGTGCCCACCAGGTGAGCCGCCGTGGTGCCAACGAGCGTGCCCTGCGCGACGAGGAGATCCCCGTCGACACGGTGCGACGCCTCACCGCGCGCAATGTGGTGCATTCGCGCACGTCCAAGGTGCACACCACCGCATGGGTGAGCACGGATGTGAGCGGCACGATGGAGCTGGTGGCCAACCTGCGCAAGCGCCGCGAGTTTAAGGACCTGCATGTCACCGCCCTGCTGGTGTGGTGCAAGGCGGTCTGCCTGGCCATGCGCAACAATCCCATGCTCAATGCCAGCTGGGAGGACGGCTCGGAGCGCATCATCCTGCACCACGACGTGAACATCGGCATCGCCGCTGACACGCCGCGTGGCCTCATGGTGCCGGTGATCAAGCAGGCGCAGAACCGCGACCTGCTGTCGATGGCCGACGAGCTGACCCGCCTGGTCAACCTGGCCAAGGCCGGCACGCTGCAACCCAGCGACTACCGCGACGGCACCTTCACCATCACCAACGTGGGAGGCCTTGGGCTGGACGCGGGCACCCCGATCATCAATGGCTCCGAGAGCGCGATCCTGGCGATGGGTGCGATCACCCGGCAGCCCTGGGTCGTGGGTCAGGGCGACGACGAGAAGATCGTGCCGCGCTGGGTCACCACATTGTCGATCTCGTTCGACCATCGCCTGATCGACGGGGCGATCGCCTCGCGGTTCCTGCGCGACCTTGCCGCGCTGGTGCGCGACCCCGCGATGGCCATGGCGTATTAGTCCCGGATTGGTGCTGGCCCCTGCGGGGGCCTGGTCCCACGCCAATCCGGCTTCCGACGGCCCAACCTCTACCGGCCGGCACGGTGATGATTACCGCGGGCTCCGCACTCCATTGTGCGGGGCCTGCGGCATCTGACTTCGCGCCCGTCAGCCTGCGGGAAGTTGGGTGGCGTGAAGTCGTCCCCGTGCCCCGGGCTTGACCGGTTGGCCGCACCCGGGAACAGCTCAGAAGGCCACGGACAGGTGTCCGCGGGGCATCACCGACAACAGTCCGCGCACATAGCGCAGGCGTTCCTGGCTGGGCGTCCACTGCGGCATGATCGCGAAGGTGACGCCGTCGAACAGCAGGTGGTCACCGGCGCGTTCCATCGCCTCGACGGCCCGTTGCGGGGTGAGCAGCGACGAGGCCTCGCCGCTGCCGTCGGGTGCTGCGGCGGGCAGTTGCGCATCCGTCCACGGGGCGCCGTACGACGAGGCCCTGTCGGAGGCGCCCGACAGGATCACGCCGGCGAGCAGGCCGTGGCGGCGCAGCCGGTCGATCTGGGTGAGCGGGCCGCCGGCGTTGCGGGTGTCGATCGCGGAGCGTCCCCAGTTGATCGACATCATCACCGGGGTGCGTGGCGACAGGGCCCGCACTGTCTCGACGGCGTCGATCTCCTCGTCGAGGGTCAGGAAGCCCTTCGACGCGCCGCCCGAGCTGCGTGCGGCATCGCAGTGCTCCACCACCAATGCGGTCTCGCCCCAGTCCCAGTCGGCGGCCTGGGCCAACGATGCCGCGAACTCCTGGCTGGTTCCGTCGACATTGTCGCGGTGGGTGGGACTGGAGTGCACTTCGAGCGCCAGCACGTGCTGGCCCCGCTCGGTCATCCGGGCGATGCTGTGGCGCGCCTGCTGCAGCAGGTCGAGCGCGCGGTTGCGTCCGGCCGGGTCGGTGGAGGCCAGGCCGAAGGCGGGGTCGTCGGCGGCCGCCTCGTCGCAGGCACCCATCAGGGTGGCGATATTGCGCGCGCCGGGTGGGAGCACGTCCATGAGCCACTTCGCGTCGTCGCGGGCCATGGTGGTGCACAGGGGAATCTCCAGGCCGGTGACACCCGGCAGCTGCAGCACCGCGTGCGCATAGGCGGGGCGTTTCACCTGTTCCAGGGGCTGGCTGAGATAGGCCCCCACCACGCGCGCCTTGGCAGGCGCAGCCGATGGACGCCGGTCGCCGGTGCCGGCACCGGTCAGGATTCTTGGAATGATCTGCTCGTAATCGGGCATCGCCAGTACCTCCCTCGGGTCTGGGCCTCATCGTGGTCCCAGCTACGTCGCCGGAGTGGGGTGGGATGGGGGTATTCCCGAACCAACTTGCTTTATCACATGTTACACGCAAATTTGCATAAAGCTGTTGCGAGGTATGAGAATAATTCCACGATCGGGGCCGGGGAAGGCGGGGCGGAACAGAAGACGGGCATCAAAGAAATTGATCGATCAATTGTTTGTCACGTCATGACGGGTGAGCGTCTGCCGGCAGGAGGGGCGATCTACTTCCCCGGGTCGGCGGCGTGACCTATTTCCCCACGCCGGAGGCGTGACCTACTTCCACAGCGTGGCGACGAAGAAGCTGCCTGCGATCAGGCCGAGCCCGATGACGAAGTTCCAGTTGCTCAGGGCGTACATCAGCGGGATCTGCTGACCGCCGATGTAGTAGACCACCAGCCAGATCACTCCGAGCAGGCCCATCGGCACGAAGACCCACGGCACCCAGGCGCGGCTGGAGACGTTGACGGCCTCGCGGTTCTTGGCGCTCTTGGTGGCGGCTGCCTGCTTGTTCTTGGCGGCCTTCTTCTGCTGGGCCTTCTTGCGGGACTGTGACTCCGGCACTGTGTTGCTGCTCCTTGGGGTTCCCAGCGAGGCCTCGCGGCCCGCCTGGCGTTGCCGATGGCATCGATGTGCTCGTGTGCTGAGCGTGCGCGCCCAGATGGGCGGATACCGTCACCCGGTAGCCTAGTGGACGCCGGGCTTTCCGGCTTACTGGCGACGTCTGGTGCACAGGGGATTCATGGCTGACAAGAAGCCGGGGCGTGGACGGAAAATCACCCGCAGGATGGCCACCGTGCTGGTCGGCGCCCTGGCCGGGCTGCTGTTCGTGGCCGCGGCCACCACCTCGCACGGATCTGACCTGCGGCCCACCCGCCAGCAGGACATGGCCGATCTGGTGGCCGCCCAGGCCGCCCACAATTCACGGGCGAGGTCAACCGCCTCGGCCCTGCAGTCCCAGGTCAACGAGCTGTCCAACCATGACGCCGAGGCGGCGGGGGTGGCGTCGGCCTCGATGGCCTCGGCGGAGGCTGCGGCCGGACTGACGGCGGTGCGTGGGCCGGTGGTGCAGGTGACGCTCACCGATGCCCCGCTCGACGAGAACCCGGCCGGGGTCGATCCCGACATGTTGGTGGTGCACCAACAGGACATCCAGCAGGTGGTGGATGCCTTGTGGGCCGGCGGTGCCGAGGCCATGACCATCCAGGGCATCCGGGTGATCTCGACCACCGGCGTGAAATGCGTCGGCAATACCGTGATCCTCAATGGCGTGCCCTATTCGCCGCCCTATGTGGTGGCTGCGATCGGTGACCAGCAGGCGCTTGAGCAGTCGCTGGCGGCGTCGCGCAATGTGCAGATCTACAAGCAGTACGTGCTCGCCTACCGGTTGGGATACGACCAGAAGCGCATCGCCGACGTGACCATGCCCGGCTATGCCGGTTCGGTGCAGCTGAACCAGGCCACCCCGGTGCGCTAGGGCTCCCGGCGGGTTGCGCAGGGGGAGGAGCCACGCGCCGGACCACCGCATGGAGGCCGCCGAGCGGGCGTCGCGGCGCGGGTAGCCTGTTCGCCATGGCGCGGATTCTTGTCATCGACAACTACGACTCGTTCGTCTACAACCTGGTGCAGTACCTTGCCCAGCTGGGCGCCCGCGTCGAGGTCTGGCGCAACGACGATGCGCGCTTCGCCACCCCGGGGTGGGCGAACGGCTTCGATGGCATCCTGCTGTCTCCCGGCCCCGGCACTCCCGAGGACGCCGGCGTCTGCGTCGAGGTGGCACGCACGTTGGGCGAGCAGATGCCCGTGTTCGGGGTGTGCCTTGGCCTGCAGGCGATGGCGGTGGCCTTTGGCGGACGCGTGGTGCGCGCTCCCGAGCCGCGCCACGGCAAGATGAGCATGATCTCCCACGACGGGCAGGGCGTGTTCGACGGGCTGCCTGATCCGTTGGAGGTCACCCGCTACCACTCGCTGGCCGTCGAGCCCGGATCAGTGCCCGATGTGCTCGACGTGACCGCCACTTCGCTCGACGACCAGGTGATCATGGCGCTGCGGCATCGCGAGTTGCCCGTGGAGTCGGTGCAGTTCCATCCGGAATCGGTGATGACCAGCAATGGCTACCAGCTGCTGGCGAATTGGCTGGCGGCATGCGGCGACCTGGGGGCTCCTGAGCGTGCCCAGGGCCTGAGCCCGTTGATGACGGCGGTTGCCGGACAGTAGGCGGACGCCGGCACCGATGTCGCGCGCCGGCTCGGCCCGGGATCACAGGATGTCGAGCGGCATCTTGTGGCGGGGCGGCGGGAACGCCTGATCGAGCAGCGTCAGGTCGTCGTCGGTCAGCGTGAGGTTGGCGGCGGCGATGTTGTCGCGCATGTGATCCTCGTTCGAGGTCTGCGGGATCGCCAGGGTGTGGCCGTTGCGGATCACCCAGGCCAGTAGCACCTGCGACGGCGTCACCCCATGGGTCTCGGCTACCTTGTTCACGGCCGGGCTCGCGCGCATCTCCTGCGCGCCGCGTTCGCCGCCGGAGGCTCCCAGCGGGCTGTAGGCGATCAGTGGGATGTCCAGCGAGCGCTGCCAGCCGATCAGCTCGAACTCGATGCCCCGGCTCGACAGGTTGTACAGGTCTTCGTTGGCAGCCACATGGTTGCCATGGGGCAGGGCGGCCAGCTCCTCCATGTCGGCAAGGTCGAAGTTGGACACGCCCCACGACTTGATCTTGCCGCTGTGCCACAGCCGCTGCATTTCCTCGACGGTCTGTTCCAGCGGCACCTCGCCGCGCCAGTGCAACAGGTACAGGTCGGCGTAGTCGGTGCCCAGGCGGGCCAGGCTCGCGTCCAGGCTGTGTTCCATCTGCTTGCGGGACGCGTTGTTCGGCAGCACCTTGGTGATGATGAACAGCTCGGAGCGGTCAAGGCCCTTGATGGCCGTGCCCACCATTGATTCAGAGGCTCCCGAGCCGTACATCTCGGCGGTGTCGATCACCCGCGCGCCAGCGTCGATGCCGGCGCGCAGGGCGTCGCATTCGGCGTCGAAGCGCGCCGGGCTGCCACCCATGTGCCAGGTGCCGATGCCGATGGCCGGCACGGATACGCCAGAAATCTGCAGATGCCTCATCGTGTGCTCCATCTCGTTGGCTGACTCCATTGTGCACATGGGGCGTGCGAAGCCGGCACTGAGTGGATGGTTTCGATGCGTCTATTCACCACGACCATCCACTCAGCGGTGGAGGGGCAAGCGGCCGATCAGACGAACCTGGGCTGACGTCCCAGCGTGCCCACCAGCGACTGGCGGTATTCCGGCGAGCGTTCGTAGGTCAACTGCGCCTCCAGCTCACGCAGGCGATCGGCCAGGTGCAGGCGTCCGGTCACCGAACCCGAATCGGAGCGCCCGATGTACTCCTTGAGGCGCTCGACGCCCTCCTCGGCCTGCTTCACGTCCTCGGCCTGCTTGGCGTCGAGGCGCTGCGCATACCAATCCGACGCCAGCACCGACTCGCGCTCGAACAGCTTGCGGAACTCCGGGCTGTCCAGCGTCCAACCCTCGGCCGACGCGCCGTGCGCCATGATCTCCAGCAGCGCCCGGATCGGCGGGCAGGCCAGCGACACGGTGCCGTCGTCGAAGTACATTTGTGCCACCCGCTGGTGCGTCTTGACGATCACATCGATCGAATCGGCGAAGATCTTCTCGTCCTGGAGCTCAGGGCGCAACATTTCCTCGCTGAACACCACATCGGGGTGCAGGAAGATGCGTCCGAAGTAGTGGGTGACGAAGCGATCATTGATGCGGTAGCCGAGCCGACTCGCCAGCACGCGGTGCCCGTCGAAGTCGAAGTCCTGCATCTTCTCCAGGTAGCCCTCGGAGATCAACCGCTTCGTATTGCGATCGTTGGGCCCCATGTGCGAGAACAGTTCGGGAATCAGCATCGAGATGTCGTGGTCAACCCGGGCATTCGGTCCGATATAGCCCGCCGAGCTGAGCCAGCCGTCATAGTCGGTGAGCGCATAGCTCAGCAGAGCCGCATTCAGGTCGTAGACGGCAGGTAGTGCGTTGAATGGGCCCTTGGTGAGCGCGCCCTCCGAGCCGGCACCCGTGGTGGACGGCGACTTGCCGGTCATCGAGCTGATGTACTCCATGAACAGCTCGGGCAGCTCCATGTAGTGCAGCGGGTTGTAGGCGCACAGCGCCGGAACCTTGTCCTCCGGCGGATTGTTGCGCCGGCCCGCGGCGACCACGTCGATCGGCTGCGGCGCATGGCCTGCCAGTGGGAGCTTGCGTGCCAGCTTGCCGGCCACATCGGCCACCGTGGTCAGCTCCGGGTTGGAGTCGGTGGGACGCACCTGCAGGTAGCGCGGGTTCTTCGACCGGCCGCCGTCGGGCAGGTGGCGCGGATCATCGGAGCACACCCAGAACTCGGGCGACTGGTCGTCGGGCATCGCGGCAACCCGCTCGATGAGCTTGCGCACCGGCTTGGTGAACTCGCTGTAGGCCTGCACATCGGTCAGCAGGTCGCGTGCCTGCTCATGGGTGAGCGGCTCGAAGTTCGAGATGAAGGTGTCGGTGCCGCTGGCCAGGTCGAACTCGGCCTGCTTGTCGTAGCCGCGGTGGATCGCATCGTCAGGACGCTGGAACAGCAGGTGCTCGCAGTTGGTCACGTACTTGCGCGGCAGGCCCTCGGCGTCCTCCCACGGCGGGGTCACCGTGCTGGCGGTGATGTCGTCCTCGGTCTGCACCTTCACGGCCGGGCTGTAATCGGGGCGCAGCGTGAACAGGCGCCACGAGCCGTCCTCACGGAAACCCACCCGCAACATATTGGTGATGATCTTCTTGCCGTCCAGGCGCACCATGTTCCCGTGCCGGCCATTCATGATGCCCACGGTGAAATGGCTGCGCCAGTCCTCACCCCATTCGGGCAGGTAATAGCGCTTGACGGTGAACGCCAATTCCTTCACATCGGGCTCAATGCCCTCGAGGAAGGCGTTGTATTCGTCGTTGTACTGGATTGACGGGGTGAGCAGCTTGATCACCGAACCCAGCGAGCGGTCAATCGACAGCACCGGACGATGATCGGTGCCGTTGCGGGACGCGTCGGCAAAGCGATTGGTGAAATCGGTGTCGAAGAGTGCCTGCACCTGGTCCATGGCGCTGTCGATATCGTGCGAGAAGGCATTGCCGAACACGAAGGCGTCACTGATCGACTTGCTGATCTCGCTCTTGCCGCCACCCGACACCGTGGCCGGCTTGTGGCAGGTGACCGCCCGCGACGAGGTGCCGATCAGGTGCCACTGGGTGGCATCCATCTCACGGTGCTTGGCATGGATGCGATAGCCGTCAGGCGACAGATAGTGCTTGCCGGCCAGCAACTTGATGGTCTGCTCGGCGCCATGGGCGGTCCAGCTGATCGTCTGGGTGCGCATCGAATAATGCGAATGCTCCGGAATGAACACGATATTGGGTTCGGGCTTGTAGACGGCATATCCCTCGGGGCGCACGTCCAGCAGCTCGCGATTGGTGGAGATCACATCGGCCAGCGTGAAGTCGTCGGGCGTGCGGTCAGTGAAGTCCTGGTTCAGGTTCCATGCCGGATACACCTCGGCGCCGCCGGAGTGCTCCTCCTCGGCACCGCCCAACAGGTTGGCCGAATAGCTGATCTGGGTCTTCACCTCCTTCTTGCAATAGCCGAAGTAGTTGTCGGCGATCACGGTGACGATCACGCCGCGCTCATCGCGGGCACACACCTTGAAGGCCTTGCCGTCGTTGTAGAGGTCGTCCTCGTGGCGCCAGCACTGGCCATCGCGACGCTGGCGCTCGGTGGCGTCGTCGTAGTGCGGCATGCCCAGGCTCTTCTTGGTCATCGTGGTGAGATGCGGGGCCAGGATCACGCAGCCGGTGTGGCCGGTCCAGCTGTCCGGGTCGAGCGAGGCGTCGTTCTCGGGCAGGTAGGGGTCGCCGGCATTGCCGAAGATGCCCTCCACGAAGTCCAGGTTGCACATCAGGCCACCGGGCACGATGAAGTGCACCTCGTAGCTCTTCTCGGTGGTGCGCCCGGGCACGGCCGGCAACACCGTGGGGCGCATGAGCAGCGACGCCCAACAGTGCGCCTGCTCGGGCAGGTTGGCGGTGTAGGGCAGCGCCAGCTCCTCGTCGGGGGCTTGGAAGGCGCGCGCCAGGATGCGGGCGTAGACGTTCTTGTCCACCTCCACCTTGTCCTGGGGGATGGGCAGGCCGCCGGTGGAGATGTGGAACACCCCGGCGGTGGTGCGCCGGTCATGCTTGGGGTTGTGCAATACGCCGTTGACAAGGCGATATGACGCCACGATGTCGGAATGGAATTCGTCGCCGTCCACCGGCAGCGACAGGCCGCGGGCCAGGCCCGGCTCGTCGAGCACCAAGGTGGTGCGTGGCAGCTGGGGGTGCTCATCGCAGTCGGCCAGGTAGTCGTCGAGGAAGCGCTGGATGCGCAGGTCGGGGGCACTGAGCCGATCCTTCAACCGCCGACTCAACTCGCGCTGGCGGGCCAGCAGCGGCTCCACAAGGATCGCATCGGGGCTCTCAGCATTGCTGTCGGGATGGGGCAGGCCCAGCAACGAAAGCCTCAGGTTGATGGCTGCGTTGATCTGGCGGCGTTCGACTACGGACATGGCACCATTGTGGTCTGTTTCGCGCCGGTTGTGGAGGGACCCCGGCAATTCGGAGCACGTGCGCGAGCAGCGTTACCACCTGATATTCCGTGCGCGGGGGGCCCTAGCATGGTGGCCGTCACCTCCACCCGTCCTCAACAGGTCAAGAAGGCCCGCCATGACACTTCGTCGACTCATTGCCCCGGCGTTGGTTGCCCCGGCACTGGCCGCCGCCATCATTGTGGGCGGTTGCGCCGCCCAGAACCCCCGCGGCGACGCCTCCTCGTCGGGGGCGAGCGCGTCGGTGCTCACCCGCTTGGACCTGCCCGCTCCCGGCGGCACGGTGGACAAGGCCTCGTTCGTCGCCCGGTGCGCGGGCGCCCAGCAGACGATCAAGAGCTACCAGACGGTGATGACCACCAGGACGGTGACCCCGCAGGCCGGCACCCAGGAGTCGACCACCACTTTCCAGTACGATTTCACCGACGCGGCGCGCCCGAAGGTGCGTTCCATCACGAGTACCGGCACCGAGACGATCTACATCGGCTCGGACATGTGGACGCGCGCTGCCGGTGCCGGCTGGGCCCACACCACCAACAGCGCCTCGGCGGTGGTCTCGGGCAAGGGCATGGACAACTATGTGGGCCAGGTGGCCGGCGAGATCGCCTCGGTGGTCTATGCCGGCGATGAGGACGTCAATCAGGTGAGGGCCCACCACTTCGTCTTCAAGCCCGTGGTGGCCCCCGGGTCCGCCTCGCCCAGCGTGCTGGCCCACGACGAGACCGGCTACTGGGTCGACCAGGACTTCCGCCCGGTGCGCGTGCAGACCTCGGTGACCACCGGCGGTATCACCTCGACCACCATCATGGATTCCACCCAGTACGGGGCCAGCTTCAACATCCAGGCCCCTGCGGCCTGACGCTCAGTTGATCGGGCTGGTGCCCAGGGTGAGGGACGCCGTCTGCGTGCCGCCGCCGTATCCCGACGACACGGTGACCGAGACCTTGTCGCCCGGCTTGTGCTGCGCCAACACGCTGCTCAGCGTGGCCTGCGAATCAATCCGGGTGCCGTCCACCGCGGTGATCACCTGGCCGACGCTCAACCCGGCCGCTGCGGCCGGCCCGTCGGAGACCACCTGCGAGATGGTCACGCTGCCCGACTGCGAGGACTGCACGGTCACGCCCAGGTAGGCCTTGGGTCCCACCTGCACCGTGCCCGAGGACTGGCCCGACTCGATCTGCTTGACGATGGACATCGCCCGCGCGATCGGGATCGCATAGCTCGACACCGTGCTCGACTGGCCGGTGCGGGAGTTCGTCTGGGTTTCGCCGGCGGTGGTGATGCCCATCACCTCATTCTCGGCGTCGAACATCGGGCCGCCCGAGTCACCGGGCACCGCCTGGGTGCTCGTCTCGTACACATTGGTCAGCGTCTCGGTCTGGGAAGCGCTGGTCTCGTTCTGCACCGTGATGCTCGACGAGGTGGACACCACCTGCCCGGTGGCGGCCGACAGATAGCCCTGGCCCGACGAATTGCCCACGGCGGTCACCTGGTCGCCGGTGTTGACGGTGTCGCTGTCGATGGTCACGGTGTCGAGGCCCGAGGCGCCGTCGAGCTTGAGCAGCGCCACGTCATTGGTGGCGTCACGGCCCACCACGGTCGCGTTGTACTGCTTGTTCGTCGACGCCACGGTCGCGGTGATCTGGGTGCTGGTCTCCACCACGTGGTAGTTCGTCAACACATAGCCGTCGGAGCTGAGCACCATGCCGGAGCCGGCGGCCGCACCCGAGGTGGTCTGCGTGGTGATGAGCACCACGCCCTTGCTCTGCGCCTCGCTGGCCGTGGTCTGCGACTGCGCCACCGCCCGCTGGGAACTGGTGGAGGGGCTCGCCTGCGCGGGCTGGGTGGCCGAGGGGGTGCTCACCGGCAGTTGGCCGATGCCCGAGCCCGACCAATTGGGGGCCACCAGCGCGACCGCCATGGCGAGCACGACCACCAGCGCGGTGAGCAGGGCGGCCAACCTGGTGTTGGGGCCCTTGTGATTGTTCGAGGGGGGATAGACGCCCCAGTTCGCGCCATTCGGTGCGGGCGGGTATCCGCCGTAGCCACCCCCGTTGCCCGCAGCATTGCTGAATGCCGCAGCCGCCGACGGGTCGGCGTTGAAGGTGGAGCTGCCGTCATCGAGCGATGCCGGCGACCAGGTCGCGTCCCAGGTCTCCCGGGGGGCCTGCCAGCCCTGCTGGGCAGCCGAGGATTGCTGCGTCGCCGGGGGCTGCATGGCAGGACCCGAGCCGGCGGGCGTGGTTGAACCGGTGCCCGCACCCTCAGCCGAGTGTGCGTTGTACTGGTCGTTTCGTTCGCTCATCGTCGTCTCTCTTCCCGCCCTGCGCCTGCCCGGTCAGGAGCTAGCTGCCCGGGCCTTCCACGGTGTTTCGGTCAGTCACCGTTGACAACCATTAGAGGTGGCCGCCTTGTTCCGAGCCTGAGTGGTCTCTGTGCCATTCCTGTGAGCGGTGGCGGGTGTTTTCCGGCCCTCGTGAAGGTGCCGGAACACCAGAGGGGCTCCCCACATGTGGGGAGCCCCTCTGGCTCTGTTCGTATGAAGAAGCGGTGGTGCAATCTCGGTGCGGCATTGCACGGGGTGATGTCCGACCAGGAAAACCCTCATCGGCATGGGAGTTTCAATGCCCGCGAGCCTATGGTGCTCGACAGCCAGCAACGAGCAAACCAGCTGCCGTGCGGCCCAGTCTCTCGCGGGCCCATCGTTCCTCGTCCTGCCTCCCGACCAGCGAGCTAACCAGCCGGGGTCGTACACGGTGTTTCGGTCAGTCACCGCACCAACAATTGGAAACGGCGAGGTTGTCGCCCAGCTGGGCGAAACCTGTGATTGACCTGTGGACGGCGACGTTTACGCCTGTCACGGCCCCATTTGCACGGTGCCCGAAGGTTCATTCCTTGAGATCTTGTTGGCGATGTCGAGCGCCCGCGCGATGGGCACCACATAGGCCGTGGCGAACTGGCTGCCGTCGTCGGCGCTCCCGGCGGTGGTCAGGCCGATCACCTCGGTCTGGGAGTCGTAGGTGGGTCCGCCCGAATCGCCGTGCATGGCGCGCGAACTCGTCTCGTAGACACCCGACAGTTGGTTCGTCGCGGTGCTGCCCTCGTCGCGGGTGAGGATCGACTCATTGGTCGACAGCACCTCGCCGGGGGCGGCCATGATCTTGCGTCGTCCGTCGGTGTTGCCCACCGAGGTCACCTGGTCGCCGGCGCGCACGCCATCGGCGTCGATCTTCACGGTCGGCAGCCCGCTGGCCCCATTGAGGCTGAGCAGGGCCACGTCATTGGCCTTGTCGTGCCCCAGCACCTTGGCGCTGTAGGTCGACCCGGTGGACGCGATCGTCACATTGATCGTGCCATTGGTGCCCTGCACCACGTGGTAGTTCGTCAGCACGATGCCCGAATCGCCGATCACCATGCCGGTGCCGGCCGATCCCTCGGTGACCGACAACATGGCCTCCACGATGGCCACGCCACGGATCTGGTCGCCGCTCGCGTCGGTCTGCTCGGCCGACGGGGCAGTGGGGCGCACCGTGGCACCCGGATCGTTCGGCGAGGCGTTCGGCATGAAGGGCGTGTAGTTGCCCCAGCTGGCGGCACCGCTTGCCGGCGGGGCCAGGCCCGGCATGGTCGGACGCAGCAGCACACCGATCGAGCCGAACAGGGCGCCGGTGAACACCACCAGGGCCAGGCCGATTACCAACAACAGTGGCCCGCGACGCCGTCGGGGCGGCTGCGGGGCCGGCCCCCAACCACCACCCCAGCTGCTCTGGCCGGGGCCCGGCGGCGGTGGCGTCCACCCGCCCCCGAAGCTGGCCTGCCCCTGCTGTACCGGGTAGCCGCCCCAGGGCTGCTGGCCCGGCGCGGGCGGTGGATAGTCGCCGGGAATGAAGAAGGGTGCCGTCGGTACCTGCGTGTTCGGTGCTGGGTTGTCGGGTGCTGGGCCGTTCGGTGTGGGACTGTCCGGTGTTGGGTCGTTCAGCGCTTGCCCGTCCGACACCTGGGCATGCGGCACGGGGCGGTAAGAGCGCGCCCAGGGGCTGGGTGCATCGGGGCCGGGCATGGCAGCCCACGGATCCGGGTCGCCATGGGTAGGGTCCGTCGCGCTGCGGATGGGTCCAGCGTGGTTTCGGGCGGCGTCGTCCCGGCGGGGCTGGTGCGGGTGGGGTCCGTACTGGTCGCTCATCTGGGATGCTCTCCTCGCCGTTGACGGGAACTTGGGGGATTGCACCGGTCGGCCTCGCCAATTATGCCCCAGCCTCCTGACAGTTCCCGGAGCCCCGCTGTGGCGCATATGGGACAGCGTGCGAGTGATCACGGCGTGATCCCACGGGGTAACGGTGGCACCGGTGCAACAAGGGAACCCCGGTGTCGCGAGCGGTGCGGACATCCCGTAGCGTGTGGTTCCACCACCCCGCGATGTACGACGAGACACACACTGTTATCGTCTGTATGTGCGCTTGTCAGGACTAATCTGACGGCACGAGGGAAACGGCGATCGTCACGATCGGCGGGAGGTGCGAAAAACAGACTCAGCGTCGAGCCGAGGCGACAGCCGTTCGCACCTCAGCAACACAGTCGGTCAAGCAGCACAGACACCACAGCAGCACACAAACGGGGCCCCCCACGAAGCGCAGCATTCACCCGGTGGATGGCGCGTCGACCCATCACCATCAGTCAGCCATTGAGCAGACGCGTCTATTGGGCGGCGGTCTACCGGAGTGAAAGAAGAACAGTGTTTGCGTCACTGAAAGAGGAGAAGCGTGCGGCCGACCTGAGCCGTGCGCGCCGGTCTTCCTGCTGGTCATCATCTCGATGGGCAGCTCGATCATCTACACGCCGGCCTACCTGAAGTTCGTCTTCTACAACGAGCTGATGGCGGCCCTGCACATCACCAACGAACAGGTTGGCACGCTGCTCTCGGCCTACGCCATCACGGCGACCATCTGTTACCTGCCCTCGGGCATCGTGGCCGACAAGGTGCGCGCCCGCACGCTGTCGTGGGTGGGCTTCGCGCTCACCGCCTTGCTCACCTTCGTCTATGCGACGCTGCCGTCGTACAACACGCTGATGTTCGTGTTCGTGGGCATGGGCCTCACCACGATCCTCATCTGGTGGGGCATCCGCTTCAAGGTGATCCGCCTGATCTCCGGTGAGGGCGAGTACTCGCGCAATATCGGCCTGTCCTACGGCCTGTACGGCGCAGCCGGCCTGGTGGTCGGCCTGGTGAACACCTTCATCGTGACCAAGCTCGCCGCCAGCCCCGAGGTGGGCATGCGCGTGCTGATCATCTTCCTGGGCATCCTCATCGCCGTGCTCGCCGTGCTGTCGTTCCTCTTCATCCCGCGCTTCGCGGGTGAGATCGGCGGCGACGGAACCGGCTTCAGCTTCAAGGGCGTCGGCAAGGCCCTCACCATGCCGGTGGTCTGGCTGAGCTCGGCCTGCATGTTCTTCGTGTACTTCTACTACACCGGCGTCACCTACACCACGCCCTACCTGAAAGGCGCGCTCGGCGCCTCGGCCAAGCTGGTGCTGCTCATCGGCACCATCCGCACCTACGGCATCACCCTGTTCTCCGGCCCGGTATTCGGTGCCATCGCCTCCAAGGTGGGCTCGCCCTCCCGCGTGATCACCGTCGGCTCGGTGCTCGCAGCCGTCGTGCTCCTCGGCTTCGTCTTCCTGCCGCAGAAGCCGGCCATCGCCGTGCTCGCCGCAGTGCTGGTGATCTTCCTGGGCTTCGTCGCCAACGGCGTCTTCGGCATCGTCTCGGGTCAGCTCACCGAGGGCAAGGTGCCCCTGGAGGTCTTCGGTACCGCCTCGGGCCTGCTGTCAGTGGTCGGGTTCCTGCCTGATACCTTCTCGAGCACTTGGTTCGGAAAGCTGATGGACCAGAAGGGCAATGCCGCCTACGACGACATCTTCATCATCCTGGCCATCTCGGCGCTCATTGCTGGCGCCATCGCCGTGGTGCTGCTCTGGTACGTCAAGAAGCACAAGGCCGACGAGCCCCTTGACGAGGCAGTCGCCGACGCCGGCATCGTGGAGGCATGAGGCCAACATGGCGGAAAAGCTGAACGTCCCCGGCCTGTGGAGTGCCGAGATGGGGTAGGTGATCGCCAAGCAGAACGAGCTTGCGGGCGACGCCTTCGCCACCGACGTCACGCCGGCCCAGATGCGTGAGAACTACGACACCGAACGCGCCTTCTGGAACGAGGGCGGCCCGCAGATGGCCCGGACCACCGATCGTGAGGTGGCCACGGCCTATGGCGCGGTGTCGGTGCGTCAGTACCGTCCCGCCGGGCCGGCACCGCAAGACACCCTGCCGGTGATCGTCTTCATCCACGGCGGCGGCTGGGTGGTGGGCAATCCGACCACCCACGACCGCATCACGCGCATCCTGGCCGACTCGACCAAGGCCTGCGTGGTGAGCGTGGACTACACGCTGTCGCCGGAGGCGAAGTATCCCCGGGCACTCAACGAGTGCGTCGTCGGGTGCGTGCCCTGGTGGACGCACCCGACGAATGGGGCATCGACGCCGACGACATCTCGCTGGCCGGCGACTCGGGTGGGGTCAGCCTGGCCTTCGGCGTGGCGCTGCACCTGCGCGACGAGGAGAAGCTGGCCGACCGGTTGCGCTGCATGCTGCTGTACTACGGCATCTACGGACTCACCGATTCCGCATCACGCCGCCTGCTTGGTGGCCCCTGGGACGGACTGGGCGACGACGACCTGCAGTACTACTACGACGCCTACTTCGGCTCGCCCGAGGACGTGTCCTCGCCCTGGTTCAACGTCGTGGGCGCCGACCTGGGCCATGGCGTCCCGCCCTGCTACGTGGCCGCGGCGGCGCTCGACCCGCTGCGCGATGATTCCCGCACCCTGGCGGCCCAACTCGCACTGGCGGGCGTGACCAACCAGTACGAGGAATTCGCCGGGGTGATCCACGGGTTCGCCCACCACACCCGCATGCTGTCAGCCGCCCGCCGGCTGCTGGCGCATTCGGCGCAGTTCTTCACCGAGCAGGGACCGGATCGCTCCCGTGACCCCGAACCCGCCCGACCCTGAGCCGAACCGTCCGACGTCGCCGGCACGCCGACCCGACCCCCCCGCGGGACGCAGTCGGCAACGGTGCGGTCGACGTCAGCCCAACCCACACAGCCAAGCCAACGAAACAACCACAGAAAAGGGAAAGACAATGGATTTCTCATTGACCGAAGACCAGCAGCTCATGGTGGACGGCTTCACCGAGCTGATGAACAGTGAGGCATGGGAGAAGTACTTCCACGAGTGTGACGAGAACTCGGAGTATCCCGAGCGCTGGGTCAAGGCGATCTGCGACCTCGGCTTCGACCGCATCCTGCTGCCCGAGGAATACGACGGCCTGGGCCTGGGCTGGCAGACGTTGGCCGCCGCCTATGAGGCACTCGGCCGCGCCGGTGGCCCCACCTACGTGCTCTACCAGCTGCCCGGCTGGGACAGGGTGATCCGCGAGGGCACCGAGGAGCAGAAGAAGGACATCCTCAAGTTCGTCGGCAGTGGCAAGCAGATGCTCAACTACGCCATGACCGAGCCCAGCGCCGGGTCGAGCTGGGACGACATGTCCACCACCTACAGCCGCAAGGGCGGCAAGGTGTACCTCAACGGACACAAGACCTTCATCACCTCATCCATGAAGGTGCCCTACCTCGTGGTGATGGCCCGCGACGCCGACAACATGGGCACCTACACCGAGTGGTTCGTCGACATGAGCCTGCCGGGCATCACCAAGGAGCCCCTGCACAAGCTCGGCCTGCGCATGGATTCGTGCGCCGACATCTACTTCGACAACGTCGAACTGCGCGAGGAGGACCTGTTCGGCACCGAGGGCAATGGCTTCAAGCGCGGCGTGAAGGACTTCGACCTGGAGCGCTTCGAGGTGGCCCTGACCAACTACGGCACCGCCTACTGCGCCTTCGAGGACGCCGCCAAGTACGCCAACCAGCGCGTGCAGGGCGGCGAGGCGATTGCCCGCAAGCAGCTCATCCAGCTGAAGTTCGCCGACATGAAGGTGGACCTCACCAATATGCGCAACATGCTCTACGAGATCGCCTGGAAGGCCGACAACGACCAGCTCGGCCGCGGCGACTGCTCCATGGCCAAGTACTACTGCTCGCATGCCTCGGCCCGCGTGGTCGACAACGCGCTGCAGACCCTGGCCGGCGTGGGCGTCACCGGCGAACACCGCGTGCAGCGCTTCTACCGCGACCTTCGCGTGGACCGCGTCTCCGGTGGCACCGACGAGATGATGATCCTCGCCGCCGGCCGTGGTGCATTGCGCGATTACCGCAGCTGAGCCGGAACCCCCGGCCCCAGCTTGACCAGAGCGTGAATTGACCAAAGCGTCACATGGAAGGAATGAACGAAATGTCATTGCCAACGCAAAAGCCGTCATTCGGAGTGCTCGACGGTCTCAAGGTCATCTATTCCGCCGTGGAGATCGCAGTGCCGACGGCCTGCGAGATCATGTCGGAGTGGGGTGCTGACGTCACCTGGATCGAGAACACCCACACCGGTGACTCGGTGCGCGACACCACCTATGTCAAGGAGATGGAGCGCCGCAACCAGCGTTCCCTGTCGATGAACCCCTTCTCCGACGAGGGCAAGGAGATCCTGTTCAAGATCATCGAGGACGCCGACGTCTTCGTGGAATCGTCGAAGGGCCCGGCCTGGGCACGCAAGGGCATCACCGACGAGATGCTGTGGGAACGCAATCCCAAGCTCGTCATCGTGCATGTCTCCGGCTTCGGCCACACGGGCGATCCCGTGCGGGTGAACTCGGCTGCCTATGACCTCACCGTGCAGGACTACGCGGGCTACGTCTACCAGAACGGCACGCCCGACTAGCCGATGACGGCAGCGCCCTACACCGGCGACTACTTCAACTCGTTGATGGTCGTCAGCTCCGCGCTGGCAGCCGTCTTCCGGGCGCAGAAGACCGGCAAGGGCGAGTCCATCGACCTGGCCATGTACGAGACCATGCTGCGGATGGGCGCGTACTACATGATCGATTACCTCAATGCCGGCATCGAGTACCCGCGCGCCGGCGGCAGGAACCAGAACCTGTGCGCCATCGGGCAGTACAAGTGCCGCAACGGCGTGATCGGCCTGTGCGTCTACGGCGTTCCCCAGAACAAGTACCTGCTCGAGGCAATCGGGCTGGGCGAGCTGTGGGGCACCGAGGACTATCCGGAGGACACCTCGGCCCTGTGGCTGTCGTCGCCCAAGGCGGAACTCATCGAGTCGAAGCTCGAGGAGTACCTGCTGGCCCGCGACGTGGAGGACGTGGAGGCCGACTTCACCGCCCACAAGCTGGCGGCGCAGAAGTGCCTCAGCTTCGAGGACATCCTGGCCGAGAAGCACGTGCAGGAGCGCGGCAACTTCATCGAATGGCAGAACGCAGAGGGCCAGGACGTGAAGGGCCTCAACACGGTGCCGGTGTTCAAGAACCGTCCCGGCCAGTTCTGGCGTCCGCTGCCCCCGCTGGGCTACGACACCGCCGACCTGCTCGCCAAGGCCGGCTTCAGCCCGGCCGACATCGAGCGCTTCAAGGCGTCGGGCAAGGTGCGCTTCGGCGACCAGGACGAGAGCTGAACCAGGCCCTTGCGGGCAGGAGAGATGACGATGTGGGATGCCGCGGAAGCCGGCGAGGAGCTGTCGCTGGGAGCCATCTGGGACCACCAGGTGCGCTCCCGGCGCACGGCCGAGTTCCTCGTGTTCGGTGACCCTGACACCGGGCAGGTGCGCACATACAGCTACGGCGAATTCGACGCCTGGGTGAACCAGGTGGCCCATGTGCTGACCGACGCCGGCGTCGGCCAGCGCACCCGGGTTGCCGTGCACCTGTACAACTCCCCGGAGTTCATCGCCTGCCTGCTGGCTCTGGCCAAGATCGGCGGCGTGCTGGTGCCGATCAGCCCGGCCTATTCGCGGGTGGAGTGCGCCGACATCGTGGCGCGTACCACCCCGCTGGTGCTGGTCACCGAACCGGAGCTGCTGGCGATCCATGGCGACGAGCAACTCGCCGCCATCGGCACCGTGCTGTCGCTGGGGGGCAACCCGGAACACAAGCCCGGCCGGGTGCTCGACTTCACCACCACGGTGGGGGAGGCGTCACCCGAGCCCGGCGTGCATCCGGCGCTGGACGGGTCGGACCTGCTGGAGGTGATGTTCACCTCGGGCACCACCGCCAGGCCCAAGGGCGTGATGCTCACCCACGCGAACTTCGTGTTCTCGGGGCTGTTCGTCAACTGGCAGCTCGCCATGGGCCAGGACGACCGGTTCTACTCGTCGATGGTGGGCACGCACGTGAACCTGCAGCTGTCGGCGCTGGCCCCGGTGATCACCGCCGGCGCCACGATGATCTTCGAGAAGCGCTATTCGGCCACCCGGGCCTGGGCCCAGGTGCGGCGCCATCGGGCGACGCTGATCCAGTCGATGGCGATGATGGTGCGCACGATGATGGCCCAGCCGGTGGCGCCCGACGAGCGTGACCACCAGGTGCGCCTGGTGCACTACTTCCTGCCGATCACCGACGACGAGAAGGCCGCCTTCGAACACCGCTTCGGGGTGCGCCTGCTCAACAACTACGGGTCGTCGGAGAGCCTGGTGGGGGTGCTCACCGAGCGTCCCTTCGGGCCGACGCGGTGGCCCTCGGTGGGTCGGGTCGGCCTGGGCTACCGGGTGCGGGTGGCCAGCGACGCCGGACATCCGATGCCGGTGGGCGAGGTCGGCGAGATCCAGGTGCGCGGCATACCGGGCGTCAGCCTGATGGCCGGCTACTGGCGCGATCCGGCACGCACCGACGCCTGCTTCACCGACGACGGCTGGATGCACACCAGCGACTGCGGACGCATGGACGCCGACGGCTGGTTCTACTTCGTCGACCGCAACGTGGACGTGATCAAGAGGGCCGGTGAGACCATCTCGTCGGCCGAGGTGGAGGACGCGTTGCTGCACCAGCCCGGCGTGGTGGACGCCGCAGTGGTCGGCGTGCCCGACCCCATCAAGGACGAGGCCATCGAGGCCTTTGTGGTGCCGGCGCTCGGCGTGAAGCTCGATGTTGAGCAGATTCGCAAGCGCTGCGCCGAACGATTGGCGTACTTCAAGGTGCCCGAAGCCATTCACGTGAGCTCCGAGCTGCCTCGGGGGAATTACGGAAAGATCCGCAAGGACCTCTTGCGGAAGGAATTAATGACGGCAAAGGGAAGGTCATTATGAACAGGATCAAGACAGAAATGGTGGGCCAGACGTTCGGCCCATTCGTCCGCGAATACAACTTCCGCGACCTCGAGCTGTTCGCACTGGGTTGCGGCGCCGGTATCGACGGCAAGGACGGCCTGGAATACATCAATGAGCACGACCCGCTGAACCGCAGCCTCAAGGTGCTGCCGATGTTCGGTGCGATGCTCATCGTCGACTCCGAAGTCACCCGCACCATCGACTACGGCTACAACTACGCCGGCTCGCTGCACTGGGGCTTCGACATCAAGTACCACCAGCCGATCACCAAGATGGCCGACACCATCAGCACCAAGGTGAAGTTGGCCGGCCTCTACGACCGCGGCGAGGGCAAGGGCCTGCTGGCCCAGCACATCGGCGACAGCTACGACGCCGAGGGCAACCTGCTGTTCACCAACGAGTCGTGGGACGCGTTGATCTACGACGGTGGCTGGGGCGGCCCCAAGCCCCCCAAGGACCTGGTGGACATGCCCGACCGGGCACCTGACGCCGAGGTCACCGAGCGCATCCCCGAGAACCAGGCGCTCATCTACCGCCTGTCGGGCGACTACCACCCGCAGCACATCGACTGGGAGTACGCCGCCAAGAACGGCGAGCCCCGCCCGATCCTGCACGCCATCAGCTATGCGGGCGTCGTGATGCGCCATGCCATCAACACCTTCGTGCCCGGCGAGCCCGAGCGCATCACCCGCTTCAAGACGCGCATCACCTCCCCGGTGCTGCCCGGCTCCACCCTGCGCACGCAGATGTGGAAGGTCGGCGAGGGCGAGCTGCGCTTCCGCCTGGTGGACGACGACGTCGACACGACCGGCGCCAAGCCGCACCTCAACTGGGGAATCATCGAATACAAGTGAGGCACGAGCCCGGCTGGGCCCACCACCACGGTGGGTCCACCACCCGGAACCAGCATTCCGGGTGAGCCCTGTGGCTTCGGTGGTTGCCGGCCTGTCCCGGGCCGGCAACTCGCCGTGTACGCAGGGACCGCACACCATCAGCGCAGCCAACCGACGGGAACCGATCATCGAAGAACAGGGCACCACGACAGCACGAAGGAGGGCGGAACAATGCCACAGCAACCAGTGTCGCAACAGCTGACGTCGCAACAACCAGTGAGCCTGGAGGACGTCGGCATGAGCCGTGCCCTGCGCAAGGTGGTGGTGTTCTCCAGCGGAGGGCCCTTCCTGGAGGGCTATGTGCTGGGCATCATCGGCGTCGCGCTGGTGCACATGGGTCCCGACCTGGGCATCAACGAGCACTGGAGCGGACTGCTCGGTGCCGCCGCGCTGGTGGGCGTCTTCGTCGGCGCCATCGCCGGCAGCTGGGTGACCGACCTCATCGGACGTCGCAAGATGTTCGTGATCGACCTGATCCTCATCGGCGTGCTGTCGCTGCTGTGCATGGTCGTGTCGACGCCGGGGCAGCTGTTCGTGCTGCGGCTGGCGATCGGCGTGGTGATCGGGGCCGACTATCCCATCGCCACCTCGATGATCGCCGAGTTCACCCCGCGCAAATACCGGGCCATGGCCATGGGTGCGATCGCGGCCGTGTGGTACCTGGGCGCCAACGTCGCCTATGTGGTCGGCTACCTGTTCGACAACGTCACCCGCGGCTGGACCTGGATGCTCGGCAGCTCGGTGATCCCGTGCGTCATCATCCTCATCGGACGCTGGTCGGTGCCCGAATCGCCGCGCTGGCTCTACAGCAAGGGACGCACCGAGGAGGCCGCCGAGGTGGTGCGCGGCCTCTACGGGCAGGACGTGGAACTGGGCCTGCAACCCGAACCCACCCGCACCAAGTTCTCCAAGGTGTTCAGCCGCCCCTACCTGTGGCGGGTGCTGTTCGTCGGCGTCATCTGGCTGTGCCAGGCCATCCCGATGTTCGCCATGTACACCTACGGACCCCAGATCTCCAACGCCTTCCGCCTGGGCGAGGGACGCAACGCCCTGCTCGGCGAGATGGTGGTGGGCACCTTTTTCCTCATCGGCACCATCCCGGCGATGTTCCTGGCCGAATCGCTGGGGCGACGCAAGCTGGTGATCGGATCGTCCCGTGATGACGGTGGCACTGGCCGTGCTGGGTGCGATCCCGGCACCCAGCACCCTGGTGATCCTGATCTGCTTCGCGCTGTACGCCCTGTTCTCCGGCGGGCCGGGCAACCTGCAGTGGCTGTACCCCAATGAGCTGTTCCCCACCGACATCCGGGGCTCGGCGATGGGCGTGGCCATGGCCGTCAGCCGCATCGGCACCGTCGTCTCGATCTATATCCTGCCGGGATTCATCGCCCGCCAGGGCATGGGCGCCACCATGATCGCCGGCGCCATCATCTCGGCCGTCGGCTTCGTCGTCTCACTGGTGTGGGCGCCCGAGACGCGCGGCCACGACCTGTCAGAAACCAGCGCACCGCAATTCAAGGGGAGGTAGGGCCTTGTTCACCATCGAGTCAGTCCCGTTCGGCAGCTATCAGGCAAACTGCTATGTGCTCACCAGCGCCGGGCGTGCGCTGGTCGTCGACCCGGGCGCCGAGGCGCCGCTGCTGCTGGCATGGCTTGCCGGCCGCGACGTGGTCGGCGTCGTGCTTACGCACAGCCACTCCGACCACATCGGCGCCGCCAATGAGGTGGCCCGGGCCTTCGGGGTGCCCATCATGTGCGGACGCGCCGACGCCGCCGCGATGGCCGACCCGCACCTCACCGGCTTCGACGGGGAGGGCAGCGACTACGCCGTCACCCGCATAGACCGGGCACTGGACGAGGGCGACCTCATCGAGTTCGGCGACGACACCGTGCAGGTGCTCGAGACACCCGGCCACACGCCGGGCAGCATCTGCCTGTGGTCGTCGGCACAGGGCGTGCTGCTCACCGGCGACACGCTGTTCGCCCAGGGGGTCGGCAGCACCGAGTACCTGCGGGCCGACCCGCGCGCGCTGGTGGCCACGGCCGCCCGCCTCGGCGCACTGGCCGATGACGCCGAGCTGTGGCCCGGCCACGGCGGGCGCACCTACCTGTCGGTGGAACGGGCCCGCAATCCCATGCTGCGCGCAGGGCTGGGCGGGGTCGGGCAGCCGGCATGACACCACAAGATCCTCCGCGGTGGCACCTCTGGTGACCGCGGGACAATTGGACGAGATCAACGCAGGGGTGTGGATTTCGTCCGCCAACTATTGTGAAAGAACCCCTTTATCGTCGTGGCTGTTCAACGTCGGGGCGAATGCAACACAGACATGCAAGTGACACATAACGGAAAGGTTACTGCGATGACGATTGTCGTGGCATACAAATATGCACCGAACCCCCAGGACGCCGAAGTGCGCGGTGACGGCACGGTCGACTGGAGCCGGGCCAAGTCGGCAGTCAGCGAGTACGACCCGGTTGCGGTGCAGCTGGGCCGCGAGCTCGCCGGCGACGCCGAAGTGGTCGGCATCTCGGTGGGTGGCGCCGACGTGGCCAGCTCGATGGCCAAGAAGAACGCCATGTCGCGCGGGCTCGACCGTGGACTCGTGGTGGCCGACGACGCCGCCGCCGACTGGAACGCGACCAGGACCGCCTCGGCCCTCGCCGCGCTGGTGAAGAAGGTCGATGGCGCTGACCTGCTGCTGACCGGCGACTCGTCGGTGGACGAGGGCGCCAAGATGATGTCGGCGCTGGTCGCCGGCTACTTGGGCTGGCCCTGCTTCCAGGAAGTCTCGGCGCTGGAGAAGACCGACAACGGATATCGCGTGACCCAGGACCAGCCCGGCGGACGCCGCGTGGTCGAGGTCACCGGACCGCTCGTGGTCGCCGTGGCCGCCGACGCCGTGAAGCCGAAGGTGCCCGGCATGAAGGACATCCTGGCCGCCGGCAAGAAGACCGTTGAGGTGGTGCCCGTGGCCGACCTGGAGGTCAGCGACGCCGCCATCGCCATCACGGCCAGCGAGAAGCCGGCCGCGCCGGCCCGTAAGCAGCAGATTCTTTCCGGTGACGATGCCGCCGCCCAGCTGGTCGCCGCCCTGCGCGCCGACTCGGTGCTGTGAGCCAAACCGGTCTTGTGAGAAAAGGAGCTTGAGACAATGACGAACACATGGATTGTGACGACCAACGCCCAGATCGGGAACCTCGTCGAGGCGGGTCGTGCCCTCGGTGGCACCATCACCGTGGTGGCCGTGGGCGACGCCCAGATCGCCGGCGTTGACAAGGTGATCTCGATCACCGCCGACGCCGACGTGCCCGCCGAGGCTTATGCCGGAGCCGTGGCCGATGCCGTGGCAGCCGGCGACCAGGACGTCGTGCTGGCGCCGAACCGTCCCGCCGAGCGCGTGCTCGCCGGTGCGGTGGCCGCCCGGCTGAACGCCCCGGTGCTGTCGAGCGTCAAGAAGGTGGACGCCGAGGGTGCCCACGTGGCGCGCTTCGGCGGCATCACCCTGCAGACCGACGCGCTCACCGCGCGTGCGGTGCTCATCATGGACGGCGGCCCGGCCCCCGAGGGTGACCCGGTTGCGGCGGAGTCCGTCGCGGCGCAGGCCTACCCGGCCACGGTGTCCTCCACCGAGAGCGCCCAGGGCGAGCGCGTCGACCTCACCACCGCCCAGCGCATCATCGCCTGCGGCCGTGGCTTCAAGGAGCAGTCGGAGCTCAGCCTTGCCCAGGACGCCGCCAACGCCATGGACGCCCAGCTTGCCTGCTCGCGTCCGCTGGCCGAAGGCGTCAACTGGTTCGACAAGGACCGCTACATCGGCGTCTCGGGGCTCACCGTGGCACCCGACGTCTATGTGGCCGTCGGCATCTCGGGCCAGATCCAGCACTTGGCCGGCATGCTCGACTCCAAGGTGGTGGTGGCGATCAACAACGACAAGAACGCCCCCATCTTCAAGGCCGCTGACTACGGCATCGTGGGTGAGCTGGAGCAGGTGCTGCCCCAGCTGACCGAAGCCCTGAAAGCGTAACGATGGCTGACGAAGACGAAGACATCTTTGATGTCGTGGTGATCGGTGGCGGTGTGGCAGGTTGCACCGCCGCCTACAAGCTGGCCCAGCAGGGCCATTCGGTGGTGCTCATCGAGCGGGCCGCCCAGCCGGGTTCCAAGAACCTGTCGGGTGGCGTGTTCTACTGCCGCGTGATGGAGCAGGTGTTTCCCGGGTTCGTCGACAACGCCCCGGTGGAACGGCGCATCACGCGCAATGTGGTGAGCTTCGCCAACCCCACCTCCACGGTGAACATCGACTACTGGGACCAGCGCCTGGCCGAGCCGGTCAACGCGGTGAGCGTGCTGCGTGCCAAGCTCGACGCATGGCTGTCCGAGCAGTGCGAGGAGGCCGGCGTCATGGTGATGCCCGGCGTCAAGGTCGATGAGCTGGTGATCGAGGGCGGCCAGGTGGTCGGCGTGCGTGCGGGCGAGGACGAATTGCGCGCCCGCATCGTGATTGCTGCTGACGGCGTGAACTCGTTTATCGCCCAGCAGGCCGGTATCCGTCCCAAGGAACCCAAGAAGTCGTTGGCCGTGGGCGTGAAGTCGGTGATCGCGCTTGACCCCGCGACGATCGAGCAGCGTTTCCACTGCTCGGGCGACGAGGGCACGGCCTATGCCGTGGTCGGCGACTGCACCCAGGGCGTGGCCGGTGGCGGCTTCCTGTACACCAACAAGGAGTCGATCTCGATCGGCGTCGTGCTGCGGCTCGACGACCTGGTGGCCAAGGGGCTGGCGTCGAGTGATGTGCACGACCATTTCCTGGCACATCCGGCGATCGCACCGCTACTCGAGGGGGGTCAGCTGCGCGAATACGGCTGTCACCTCACCATCGAGGACGGTCCGGCGATGGTGGCCCACGAGCTGCATCGCGCCGGCCTGATGATCGTGGGCGATGCGGCGGGGTTCACCCTGAACACCGGCCTGACCATCCGCGGCATGGACCTGGCGGCGGGCAGTGCGCTGGCGGCGGCCTCGGCCGCCCATCGTGCGCTGACCGACAAGGACTACTCCGACGAGTCGATGGCCCGCTACGAGCGCAATCTCGAGCGTGACTTCGTGGGGCAGGACATGCGCACCTATGCGCACATGCCCGAGCTGCTCGACAGCCCCCGCATGTACGGGGCGTACGGCGAGATGATCGCCGATGTGATGCACGGCATGTTCAACATGGACACCAGGCCGCGCACGCATGCCATCAAGGTGGCGACCCGCGCGTTCAAGAAATCGAGCGTGCGGCTCGGCGAGCTCGTCCGCGACGGAATCACTGCACTGAAGGCGCTGTGAGAGGGGAGAAGTGATGATCGACTATTTGGCAAGCATCCCTGAGCGTCTGGCGCACGACGCGTACGAGACCGACGAGGAGGAGTCGCATATCGAGGTGCACCAGGAGGAGGCCAGGCGCACCGGTGCCGGCAAGCTGTTCGTGCAGGTGTGCCCGGCCCATGTGTATTCCGAGGAGCCCGATGGCACCATCTCGGTGGAATACGCGGCATGCCTCGAATGTGGCACCTGCCTGGCCGTGGCGCCCCCCGGGACGCTCACCTGGCACTACCCGCGTGGTGGCATGGGAGTGGTGTTCCGCGAAGGCTGATGTGGCGCTGCCCGCAGGGGTGGCGGCATCAAGCAGTGGCGGCTGTCGAGGCACGTGGCAGTCGCACGGAGTGGGAACAGCCGCGTAGTAGGAAGAACGCAGAGTAGGAACAAGCGCGGAACAGGTACAACGCAGAACAGGTACAACGCAGTGGGCCCCGTCGGATCGGCGGGGCCCACTGCGTTTGTCGGTGTTGGGGTGTGCGGGGGGCTGGGCGTTGCGCGCTGGTGGGGATTGGGCGTTGCGCGCTTGTGGATGCGGGGCTCGTGGGGTCGGTGCTGTGGGTCGGCGGTGCTGGTGAGCGGTGCGGCGCGTGCTGCGGCCGGGCGGGGCATGAGGGGCCCCTCGCGGGGAGGGGCCCCCGGAAGCCGAAGAACAGTGGTGACGATTCCGGCTTGCCCACACAGCGGCGACCCCATCGGGCGTCACCCTCACCGATGGTGGCAGCGCAAAGCCCTGGGGGACGGTGCCGGCCTGCCGAGTGGTCGCATGTGCCTTTTCGCCGCGCCGGCCACCACAGACCATGGCCGACGCTCCTTCTGTTCTACGGGACCTGCGGCGCCGACACACCCCTATCGCTGGAATTACAGATCTGTGATTTCTGGCTCCACGCCGGTGTGCACAGGCCCGGCGGGCGTCTGCACAGGGAAAGCGGGTTGTCCACCGCCTTGTCCACAGGATCTGTGGACAACTTTGGGGTGGGGAGGGGTCGTCCTGTTCACGGGCCGCCGTGCGCTGCGAAGTGGGTCGTCCTCCGGTTAAGGAGCCGCCGTGCCCTGCGAATCGGGTCGTCCTCGTCGAAACCCTCTGTCTCGTCGAAACCCGCGGCCCCTCTGGAGCCCTCCGTCCCGCCGGAACCCCCTGTCCCTCCGGGTCCCTCCGTCCCGTCGAAACCCGCTGTCCCTCCGGAATCCCCCCCGGAATCCCCTGTCCCTCCGGAATCCCCCCGGGCCCCTCCGTCCCGTCGAAACCCGCGGCCCCGCTGGAGCCCTCCGTCCCCGGAACCCCCTGTCTCGCCGAAACCTTCACTGAGTGGGCAGTTGTGCGGCAATGACGCCGCACAGGTGTCCACATAACGGCACTGGTGACGGGGGCCAGCAGGATAGGTGCGGATAAAGCACCGTAGACGGTGCTTTTAGCGATCCCATCATCCAGATCGTGGGCACGACGCCCGACGCCCCAAGTCCTGGCGTCCTCGGGGTCGGCCGGTTTCCGGTGCAGGAGCACGCCGGGCGGTGCGACGGGCGGCCCGAGCCTGCGTCGCAGACTCGTTGTCCCGCCAGTAGGAACCCTCACTGAGTGGGCAGTTGTGCGGGAATGACGCCGCATAGGTGTCCAGTTAGTGGGGTTCCTTGCCGGACGCGGCCTGGTGCCGGACGGCGAGTTCGTGGTGTCTGGTCCTGCCGGGTTCGTCACTAAGTGAATGGTTGTGGTGAGTAGACGCATCGAAACCCTCCACCTAGCGGCCTTCGCCTGGGGTGGTGGCGTGATAGGTGCGGATAAAGCACCGTAGACGGTGCTTTTGTCGACCTTGTCTTCGTGGTGGTGGGCTCGCGGGCGGACGGTCCGTGTCCTGGTGGTGTGACGGCGTCGGGTGGTTGCCGGTGGTGGATTCGTCCTTGGGTGGTCATCTGTGCGGCAATGACGCCGCACAGATGTCCATCTTGTGGAGGTTGGAGGTGCTGGCGGTGATGGGCGGCCCTAGTCCCCGGGGACGGGCCCGATTTCTGTTGGACGGGCCGCTGAGTGGTCACTTGTGCGGCAATGACGCCGCACAACTGCCCACCTAGAGGGAGTTCTGGTTCAAGTGGTCTCGGTCCAGGTGGGTCCGGTCCAGGCGGACGCCGGGCGCGGTTCAGGTGGCCCCGGTGCAGGCGGACGTCGCACCGATGGGCCCGACGCGCTCCACCGCCGTCGCCATGCGGCCTGACAGGTTGGGCTTGACCCGATGGACTAGAGTCCTTTCACCTATGCGAGTGCTTGATCCGACGCGGTTCTTCGGGCGCACTGTACGCACCAACCCCTGCCATGGCGGCCGGCCCGAAGGGGCCCGGATCTGGCGTGCGCGGGGCACGATCGGCCGGATGTGGAGGGGCATGGCGTGAGCACCTCAGCCTTCGACCACTTCTCACCGGCCTATCCCGGCCGGGCGCCCTGGGGCACGTCGAACCGGCTGCGTGCCTGGCAGGCCGCCGCCCTGGAGCAGTACCGCGACCAGGCGCCCCGCGACTTCCTGGCCGTGGCAACGCCCGGCGCCGGTAAGACGGCCTTCGCACTGCGGGTGGCGGCCGAGCTGTTGAGCGCCCGCATCATCCAGCGCATCACCGTCGTGTGCCCCACCGAGCACCTGAAGACCCAGTGGGCCGAGGCCGCCGCCAAGGTGGGCATCCAGCTGGATCCGGGGCTGGGCGGCTCGTCGCGTCGCGGCCGCAGCCGCCAGTTCCACGGCACCGCGGTCACCTACGCGGGCGTCGCGGCCCGGGTGTTCCACTACCGGGCACGCACCGAGAACTTCAAGACCCTGGTGATCTTCGACGAGATCCACCACGCCGGCGACGCCCTGAGCTGGGGCGACGCGATCGCCGAGGCCTTCGAGCCCGCCACCCGCCGCCTCGCCCTCACCGGCACCCCCTTCCGCAGCGACGACACCCCGATCCCATTCATCCGCTACGAACGCCACAATGACGGCTCGTTGCATTCGGCGCCCGACTTCACCTACGGCTACGCGCAGGCGCTGCGCGACCAGGTGGTGCGTCCGGTGTTGTTCATGGCCTACGGCGGCCAGATGCACTGGCGTACCAAGATGGGCGACGAGGTGGAGGCCGACCTCGCCGCGCCGCTCACCAAGGACCTGTCGGCGTCGGCCTGGCGCACTGCGCTGGACCCCAAGGGCGAGTGGATGTCGGCCGTGCTGGGGGCCGCCGACGCGCGGCTCACCCAGGTGCGCTCCCACATGCCCGACGCCGGTGGCCTGGTGATCGCCTCCGACCAGCAGCTGGCAAGGGCATATGCCAAGATCCTGCACCAGATCACCGGCGAGCCAGCCACGCTCGTGCTGTCCGACGACGCCGGCTCCAATGAGCGCATCACCGAGTTCTCGGAGTCGCAGAGTCGCTGGATGGTGGCCGTGCGGATGGTGTCCGAGGGCGTCGACGTGCCGCGCCTGGCGGTGGGCGTCTATGCCACCTCGGTGTCGACGCCGCTGTTCTTCGCCCAGGCAGTGGGACGCTTCGTGCGCACCCGGCGTCGCGGCGAGACGGCCACCGTCTTCCTGCCCACGGTGCCGATCATCCTGGCCCACGCCACGCTGTTGGAACGTGAGCGCGACCATGTGATCGGCAAGCCCAAGAACGACGAGGGCGACCTGTGGGCACCCGAGGAGGCGCTGATCGCGCAGGCGAACGCCGCCGAGGGCGCCAGCGACGACCTGCTGGGCAGCTTCGAGGCGCTCGGCTCGCACGCCAACTTCGACCATGTGCTCTACGACTCGCAGGCCTATGGGCTGCCGGCCGAGGCCACGAGCCAGGACGAGGCCGACTACCTGGGCCTGCCCGGCCTGCTGGAGCCCGATCAGGTGAGCGCGCTGCTCAAGGAACGCCAACGCAAGCAGCTGCGTCGCCATGATCGCGCCGACCGACGCGAGCGCGTGCCCGAGGCCCAACGTCTGCACAAGGCGCTGGAGAGCTCGCGCAAGCAGCTCAACTCATTGGTGTCGCAGTACGCGCGCTCCAGCGGCGTGCCCCATTCCCATGTGCATGCGGCGCTGCGGCGTGCGTGCGGTGGCCCCGAGCTCGCGCGGTGCACCACCGAGCAGGTGGACGAACGCACCGCCATGCTGCGTCGCTGGTTCATGCACCCCGAGGCACGCCCCTGAGCGCCGGGCAATCGGCCGGCAGGACGGGCCCCGAGCCCGGAACACTGACCGCACGCCGCACCCGACCAGACGCCATTCACCCGACAGGACGGAGCACGCTGAGCTGATGACCAGGAGCCTGACCTTCCCCCGGGGCGCCGCTGCCGGCGGCATCGTTTCCCATCACCGCGTGTCCGGGATGGCCGTGCGACACCCGGGCGCGTGTTCCCGGCACTGTCAGTGCGTCGCTATAGCCTTTTCAGGGTGAGTGCCGTGCGTCGTCGTGTCAGCCATCCCCTCCGGGTGATCCTGGTGGGCATGGTGGTGCTCGCCTGCTTGGTGCTGACCGGTTCCTGGGCGCTCGTGCACGGTGCCGCCCGCGACCGCGTGTTCACCGCCCACAGTGCCCCGAACCGCGACGTGGCCCTGGTGTTGGGGGCCGGGTTGAATGCCGACGGGTCGCCCTCGCTCTACCTGGCCGGCCGGCTGCGGGCCGCCTACGACCTGTACGTGTCACAGAAGGTGAAGGTGATCCTGGTCAGCGGCGACAACCGCACCGTCACCTATTCCGAACCGGGGGCGATGCGCAGCTACCTGCGCCTGCTGGGCGTGCCCGACCGCGATGTGGTGGCCGACTATGCCGGGCTCGACACCTACGACTCGTGTTATCGGGCGCGCAATATCTTCGGGGTGAACTCCGTCACCGTGGTGGGGCAGAGCTATCACCTCGACCGCGCGGTCGCCACCTGCCGCAGCATCGGCATCGACGACACCATCGGGGTGAGCGACGAGCAGTCGCACGACACGTCCACCTGGCGCACCGGCGAGATGCGTGAGATCCCCGCCAACGTGAAGTTCGTCTGGGACCGGGTGACCCATCGCAAGCCGATCCTGGGCCAGCGCGAGACCTCGGTGACCGACGCCCTGGCGGAGCACGACCGCTGAGCGTCCCGACGCGGACTTGCCCACCGATAACCTCCTGGTGGGATTAGGGGTATTGAAAAGATCGGGATATCGATAATCGCCTGAACCTCAGCGCCGACCCATTCCTGCATAGCGCCACCCGGCCCGTTTCCATTCGTCGGGATCAAGTGCATTGCGGCCGTCCAACAGGGCCTTGTGGGCCACGACCTCACCGAGCTCGGCGGGGTCGAGGCGCAGGTAGTGCGGCCACGGGGTGAGCAGCGCCACCACGTCGGCGTCGGTGGCGGCCGTGAGGGTGTCATCGACGACCTCCAGGTCGGCCCGTAGGCGACGCAGCCCGCCGGTCGCCATCGGATCGGTGATCGTCACCCGGGCGCCGGCGGCCCGTGCCCGGTCGGCGATTCCCAGCGCTGGAGAGTCACGCAAGTCGTCGCTGTCGGGCTTGAACGCCGCACCCAGGATCGCCACCCGGCGTCCGGCCAGGCCGCCGCCACACAGCCGCGCCAGGGCATCGGTGGCCCGGTCGCGGGCGCGCAGGTTGAGGGCGTCCACGCGCCCCAGCAGGTCGGCGACGGGTTGGGCGCCGAGCTCGCCGGCCCGCGCCTGCAGTGCGCGCAGGTCCTTGGGCAGGCAGCCGCCCCCGAAGCCGATGCCGGCATCGAGGAATCCTGCGCCGATCCGCGGATCGAGGCCGAGCGCGTCGGCCAGCGCGGTGACATCGGCGCCGGCGGCGTCGCACAGCTCGGCCATCGCGTTGATGAAGCTGATCTTGGTGGCCAGGAAGGCATTGGCCGAGGTCTTCACCAGCTCCGCGGTGGCATAGTCCACGGCCAGCCGGGGCGTCGCGGCGTCGATCCCACGATGGCAGCGGGCCAGCTGGCTGCGCGCGAAGCGGGCCTGCTCGGGGTCGTCGGGCAGGCCGTGCACCAGGCGGGCCGGTGCCCGGGTGCCGGCGATCGCATGGCCCTCGCGCACGAACTCCGGCTCCCAGGCCACCACCAGGTCGGCATCACACCGCGACAGCCGCTCGGCCACCCGGGCCGCGGTGCCGACCGGGACCGTCGACTTGCCCACCACCAGCGTGCGATGGGTGCGCGAGGCATGGGCCTCCACCTGACGCAGCGCCGCATCCAGCTGCGACAGGTCGGCGCGCCCGGCTGCCACGGGCCCCTGCGCGCCCGATCCGTCGGGAGCCGGGTTCCCGGTGGCCCGACCGTTGCCCACCGGCCCACTTCCCGCAGGCCCAGTTCCCCCGTGCCCAGCTCCCACCTGCCCATCTCCCAGCTGGGGCGTGCCCACCGCCAGGTAGATCACCTCGGCCGCCCCCAGCGTGCCGGGGTCGGTGGTGAACCGCAGGCCATGGCCCACGGTGCGGCCCAACAGCCCGGCCAGGCCCGGCTCATGGAACAGTGGCTCGCCGGCCTGCAGGCCCGCCACCTTGCGGGCGTCCACGTCGAGGCCGACAACCTCATGGCCCGCCCCGGCGAGGCAGGCTGCGTGCACTGCGCCGAGATAGCCGCAGCCGATAACGCTGATGTGCATGCCTGCCACGGTAGCCATCGCCGCGCAGGCCCCGGCCGCCGACGCGGGCGCGGCGACGGCCTGCGCGTCCGGCCGTGAAACAATGATCCCCATGTCGTCCTTGCCCTCGCAGCTGTCCGAACGTGTCCAATCCGTGGCGGGTATCGACCCCGAGATGCGGCCCGCCACCAAGCCCCAATTCGGCCACTTCCAGTCGAATGTGGCGCTGCGCCTGGCCAAGCAGCAGGGCAAGCCACCGCGCCAGGTGGCCCAGGAAATCGTCGACAAGCTCGACGTGGGCGATCTGTGCGAGCCCGTGGAGATCGCCGGGCCCGGCTTCCTCAACTTCCGGTTGCGTGCCGACGTGCTGGCCGGTGCCGTCACCGACCAGCTGCACGACCCGCGCGCCGGCATCACGCCCACCGAGCTGCCGCAGACCGTCGTGATCGACTACTCGGCACCCAACGCCGCCAAGCAGATGCACGTGGGCCACCTGCGCTCCACGATCATCGGCGATTGCTTCAACCGCGTGCTGCGCGCCAAGGGCCACACGGTGATCGCCCAGAACCACATCGGCGACTGGGGACGCCAGTTCGGCATGCTCATCGAGCAGGCACTCGACGAGAAGCTCGACCTCGACAGCCTCGACCTGGCCGGCGCCGAGGAGCTCTACAAGCGCGCCAACGCCCACCTGAAGTCGGACGATGCCTTCGCCGACCGCGCCCGCGAGCGCGTCGTCAAGCTGCAGAACGGCGACGCGGACACCCGCGCCATGTGGCGCAAGATGATCGACCTGTCGAAGGCCGGGTTCAACAAGACCTATGCCCGCATGGGGGTGCTGCTCACCGACGCCGACTATGCCGGCGAGTCGATGTACAACGAGATGCTGCCCCAGGTGTGCGACGACCTCGAGCAGCGCGGCATCGCCAAGCTCGACCAGGGCGCCCTGGTGGTCTTCGTCAAGGGCTTCGACGCCCCGGCGATCCTGCGCAACTCGCAGGGCGGCTACGGCTACGACGTCACCGATGTGGCCGCCGTGCGCTACCGCGTCGACGACCTGGAGGCCAACCGGCTGATCTACGTGGTGGGTTCGGAGCAGACCTATCACTTCAACCTGATCTTCGCCGTGTGCCGCGAGGCCGGCTACCTGCCCGCCTGGGTGAGCGCCCAGCACGTGGGCTACGGCATGGTGCTCGGGGCGGACGGCAAGAAGTTCTCCACCCGCGAGGGCACCGCGGTGCACCTCAACGACCTGCTCGACGAGGCCGAGGAGCACGCCGCCCCCGAGATCGCGCTGGCGGCCATCAAATACGCCGACCTGTCGAACTCATTGCAGAAGGACTACGTCTTCGACCCCGTGCGGATGACCCAGACCACCGGCGACACCGGCCCCTACCTGCAGTACGCCCACGCCCGCGTGAGCCAGATCCTGCGTAAGGCCGACGCCGAGGGCCTGTCGGGCGACACGATCAGCGTGCTCGACGAGGTGCCCGAGCAGGAACTCGCCCTGTGGCTGACGCGCTTCGGTGACGCCGTCGACGAGGTGGCCGACGAGCTGACGCCCCACAAGCTGTGCACCTACCTCTACGAGCTGGCCACCAAGTACTCCACGTTCTACGAGAACTGCCCGGTGCTCAAGTCCGACGGCGATGTGCGCACCTCTCGGTTGGCGCTGTGCGCCACCACCAAGCGTGTGCTGGCCACCGGTCTCGACCTGTTGGGAATTGCGGCGCCCGAACGGATGTGAACCGGCGCCGCCGGCCGGTGACTACCGCGCCGGTGCCGCCGTGGACCTGCGGACGCGCAGCGAGGGTGCCACCAGGCTGCGCTGGGGTGGCGACGCAGGCTGCAGGATGCGGCGGATGATCGATTCGCCCGCGAGTCGTCCCTGCTCCTCGCTGTGCGTGTCCACCGAGGTGAGGGGCGTGGTGCCCGACCGTGACAGGAATGAGTTGTCGATGGTGGCCACCGACAGGTCCGTGGGGATGCGCAGTCCCAGGTCGGCCGCGGCGGTGAGCAGCCCGGCGGCCGCGAAGTCATTGGAGACGAAGACCGCCGTGGGTGGGGTCCCTCCGCGTTCGAGGAGGCGACGCCCGGCGTCGTATCCGCCCAGGTCGGTTCCGTCCGAGCTCTCCATCATGGTGTTCCCGCCCAGCCCGTGGGTGGCCATGAAGTCGCGGTAGCTGTCACGCCGGATGGCGAACGAGCGGGCGTCCGGTCCGGCGAGGTGGGCGATCCGGCGGTGGCCGAGGTCGAACAGGTGGTGCATCACCAGCGCGGCGGCCGCCGCATCGTCGCCTGTGGTCACGTCCACCGGTGAGTCATCGAAGTCCCGGCTGCCGGCGATGACGGTGGGCATGAGCTCGATCGCCTCCGACAGGGCGTGCGTCACCGGCATCGTGCCGGCCAGGACGATGCCGTCGACCTGGCTCTCCAGGAAGGTGTGGATGAGTCGCTCGTCCATGTGCCGGTCCACCCGGGTGTCACCCACCACCATGTAATAGCCGTGGTGGTGCAGCGCAGCGCCCAGGCCACCCAGGAAATCGCCGAACCAGGGCTGGCGAAGGTCGTTGACCATCGCCCCGATGGCATGGGTGCGTCGTTCGGTGAGGCTGCGGGCCATCGCATTGGGGCGGTATCCGAGCTCGTCGACGGCGGCCTGGATGGCCTCGCGGGCCGCGTCGCTCAGGTAGGTGCCGCCCTGGAGGAACCGCGACACCGATGACTTGGAGACGCCGGCACGCGCGGCGACCTGGCGAATCGTCACCGACGGGTTCTCCGGGCCGGGGCCTGCTGTGTGCGTCACGCGTCTCCTGCCTTCTGTCAGCCGAGGGGCCGCGCCGTGGGCCGGCGCCCTGCAGTCCCGGGTCTAGTCAAGCAGCTTCGGTTCGCGTCGGGGGATCGGACCGAGGGGTTGACAAGCGGTCTTCCCGGGAATGATACTGGGACCGGTCCCACATCAGTGCGCAGAGTTGCTCACGTCAATCTGGGACCGGTCCCAGAAGATTCGGCGAACTCTCCGCCTGAGCACAAGGAGCACTTCATGACCACCACTGACAAGGCGCCCGCCACCAGGGCCCGACTGGGCAGCGCCCCCGACTCGTGGGGAGTCTGGTTCCCCGACCATCCCCAGCAGACCACCGGCACCCGCTTCCTCGATGAGATCGCCGAGGCCGGCTACCACTGGATGGAGCTCGGCCCCTACGGCTTCCTGCCCACCGACCCCTCGCAGCTGGCCGACGAACTGGCCGCCCGCGACCTGCACGTGTCGGCCGGCACGGTGGGTGGCGCCTTCCACAAGAAGGACGAGCTCGAGGCACTCACCCAGGAGGCGCTGCGCGTCGCCAAGCTGGCCGCGGCCGTGGGTGGCAAGTACCTGGTGCTCCTGCCCGCCATGTACCGCGACCTGCTCTCGGGTGACTACCTCGAGGACAAGACGCTCGACACCGAGGGCTGGAAGCAGTTCATCCGCTCGTGCGAGGAGGTCTCACGGGCCGTGCAGCAGGAGACGGGGCTGCGGGCGGTGTTCCACCCCCACGCCGACTCCCACGTCGAGACCCAGCAGCAGACCTACCGCTGGCTGGACGACACCGATGCCGACGCGGTGGGCCTGTGCCTCGACACCGGCCACATCGAGTACGGCGGCGGCGACAGCGCAGAGATCATGCGCCGCTACCCGCAGCGCATCGAGTACATGCACTTCAAGCAGGTTGACCCCGAGCTCATGAAGACCGTGCGCGACAAGGACCTCGCCTTCGCCGATGCGGTCAAGCTGGGCGCCATCTGCGAGCCACCCAAGGGCATCCCCACCGCTGAGTCGATCGCGGCGCAGATGCACCTGCTCAACCCCGAGCTGTTCGTGATCGTCGAGCAGGACATGTTCCCCTGCGATCCCGACGACCCCCTGCCCATCGCCGCCCGGACCTGCGGCTACCTGCGCAGCGTCCCGCTGGCCCTCTGATCGTCTCCTCCACACGAAAGCGACATGACATGACACTTCGCATCGGACTCGTCGGCGCCGGATTCATCGGCTCGCTGCACGCCCGCAACCTCTTCGCCTCGCCGCGCTTCGACCTCGCCGTGGTCGCGGAACCGAACGCCGACCACGCCCGCGCCGTGGAGGAGCTCACCGGCGCCACCATCGTGCCCGACTGGCGCACCCTGGTGGACGACGACTCCCTGGACGCCGTGCTGATCGCCAGCCCCGCCGAGGACCATCCCGAGCAGGTGGGGGCCTTCGCACGCGCCGGGAAGCACGTCTACTGCGAGAAGCCACTGGGACTCACCCTGGAGGCCGCCGACGCGGCAGTGGCCGCGGTGCAGGAGGCCGGCACCCTGTTGCAGATGGGATTCAACCGGCGCCTTGACCCGAACATGGCGGCACTGCACGCCAATGTGGCCGACGGGCGCGTGGGCGATCCGCTGATCGTCAACATCATCTCCCGCGATCCGGGGCTGCCCGACGCCTCTTACCAGCGCGGCCCGGGAAAGATGTTCATGGACACCTCCATCCACGACTTCGACACCGCCCGCTTCCTGGCCGGCTCGGAGATCGTCGAGGTCTCCGCGTTCAGCGCCGCCCTGGTGGACGAGCTGGCGCGCGACGCCGGCGACGCCGACACCTGCCTGATCACCCTGCGCTTCGCCAACGGGGCACTGGGCGTCATCGACAACTCGCGCCTGGCCACCTACGGATACGACCAGCGCGCCGAGGTGCTCGGCACCCTGGGCCTGGCATCGATGGGCAATGTCCCCAGCACCACCACCACGGTGGCCGATGGCGCGGGCTATCTCACCCCGCCGCTGCCCGACTTCTTCCCCGAGCGCTACGCCGAGTCGTACCGCATCGGGCTCGACGTCTTCGCCGATGCGATCGAGAAGGGTTCGCCGGTGGCCTCGGACGGCCACGACGCCCGCCAGGCCCTGGCCGCCGCCTTCGCGGCCGAGCAGTCCCGTCGCGAGCAGCGGGCCATCCCCCCTCAACCAGTAGTCGGCCACCCGGGTCGTCGAGTTCGATCCGGGTGGGTCCGCTCACCATCCCCTGTCGGGCCCGGGCGCAATGTCGAGCCGGGGCCCGACCAGAAAGGAGAGTCATGTCCAATGCAGTACGTGACGCCGGGGGTACGAAACCAGCGTCGCAGCAAGAGAATCAGCTCCCCCCATTCACGGTCGGCCCGCATTCCAAGCGGCTCGGCATCATCGCGGTCATCGCCACCTTCGGCGGGCTGCTGTTCGGCTATGACACCGGAGTGGTCAACGGTGCCCTGACGCCCATGAAGGCCGACC
Source organism: Propionibacterium freudenreichii subsp. freudenreichii (assembly GCF_000940845.1). Taxonomy (NCBI): domain Bacteria; kingdom Bacillati; phylum Actinomycetota; class Actinomycetes; order Propionibacteriales; family Propionibacteriaceae; genus Propionibacterium; species Propionibacterium freudenreichii. The sequence continues at coordinate 294,878 of NZ_CP010341.1, forward strand.
TTGGCCTCACCTCGGTCACCGAGGGATTCGTGGTCTCGATCCTGGTGGTCGGGGCGGCCTTCGGGGCGATCATCGAGGGCGGCGTGTCCAACCGCCTGGGCCGGCGGCGCAGCATCCAGATGCTGGCCCTGATCTTCATGATCGGCACCACCGGGTGCGTCCTGGCACCCACCTGGCAGGTGCTGGGCATCTTCCGCTTCATCCTGGGACTGGCCGTCGGCGGGGCGTCCGCCGTGGTGCCGGTCTACCTGGCTGAGATCGCGCCGGTGGAACGTCGCGGCAGCCTCGTCACGCGCAATGAGCTCATGATCGTCAGTGGCCAGGTCTCGGCGTTCATCATCAACGCGATCATCTACCAGTACTGGGGCGACCACCTGTCGGTGTGGCGCTACATGTTGCTGGTGGCGCTGCTGCCGGCGATCGGGTTGTTCTTCGGGATGCTGAAGGTGCCCGAGAGTCCCCGCTGGCTCATGTCGAAGGGACGCGAGGACGATGCGCTGGCAGTGCTGAAGCTGATCCGCGCGCCCGAACGGGCGGAGGCGGAGCTCGTGGAGATGCGCTGCCTGGTCAGCGCCGATCAGAAGGCCGAGTCGGCGAGCTGGTCGGATCTGCGCACGCCGTGGATCCGGCGCATCGTGTTCATCGGAATCGGCATCGGCATGTTCTCGCAGTTCAGCGGCATCAACGCGATCATGTACTACGGCACGCAGCTGTTGAGCAACACCGGGTTCTCAGCCGACACGGCCATCATGGCGAACACCCTCAACGGGTTGGCGTCGATGATGGGCGTGACGGTGGCGGTGATCATCATGAACCGCATCAACCGGCGCACGATGGTGATCACCGGCTTCTGCCTCACCACCACCTTCCATGTGCTGGTCGGCATCTGTGCCCTGGCCATCCCCGACGGGGTGGCGGCGAAGCCGGTCGTGATCCTGGTGCTGGTGATGTGCTTCGTGTTCTCGATGCAGGCCCTCATCGGACCCCTCACCTGGCTGCTCCTGTCGGAGATCTTCCCCCTGCGGGTGCGCTCGTTCGCGATGGGCGTCTCGGTGTTCATGCTGTGGGTGGCGAATTCGATCGTCGCCTTCGCCTTCCCGCCGCTCGTCGAGGGCGTGGGCGTGTCCACCACGTTCTTCATCTTCGCCGGGCTGGGGGTGCTGGCGATCATCTTCATGGTGCGCATGGTGCCCGAGACGCGCAACAAGACGCTCGAGCACTTCGAGGAGGAGATGCGCCAGCACGGTGAGCCGACAGCTGCTGGTTCGTGATGCCGCAGGCTGTCGGGAGCGTGTGGTGGGTGGCCTGATGCGCCGTCAGCTCGTTTGCGCCGGCTGACGGTCCCCCCGGACCCCCGTCACATGGGGTGGCCCGTCCCTTCGGGGGCGGGTCACCCTTTTCATGTCAGGCGCCGTCATGTCAGGCGCCGTCACGTGCGTCGCCGTCATGTCCGACGGCGGTGTGCGCACCTCTCGGTCGGCGCCGTGCGCCACCACCAGGCGTGTGCCGGCCACCGGTCCCGGGTGGTGGGGAATTGCGGAGCCCGCACGGACGCGAACCGGCAGCGCTGGCCGGCACCCACGGGGCGACGCCTGCGGAAGCGGGGCACTGCGCATCTCCTGATGATTGGTTGACGGTGGATGGAGCGATCGTATCGGCCGGGGGAGGGTCCGGGGTGGGCAACGGGCAACGCGGGCCGCTCAGCGCGGCACCACCATCGGCGTGCCGGTGATCGGATCGTCCATCACCAGGGCGTCCACGTCGAACACCTCACGCATGGTCTGCTCGGTCACCACCTCGCGCGGGGTGCCCTCGGCCACGATCCGGCCCTGCTTCATCGCGATCAGGTGGGTGGCATAACGGGCCGCCTGGTTGAGGTCGTGCAGCACCGCCACGATCGTGGTGCCCTGCCGGTTGAGCGCCGCGAACAGGTTCAACAGGCCGTACTGGTGCGAGATGTCCAGGTAGGTGGTCGGCTCGTCGAGCAGCAGGATCGGCGTCTGCTGGGCCAGCGCCATCGCCGTCCACACCCGCTGGCGCTGCCCGCCCGACAGCTGGTCCACCGGCGCATTGCGCAGGTCGGAGACGCCGGTCACCTCCATCGCATCGTTGACGGCCATCTCGTCGTCGTGGCTCCACTGGCGGATCAGGCCCTGGTGTGGGTAGCGTCCCCGCGCCACCAGGTCGGCCACGGTGATGCCCTCGGGCGCCGTCGACGACTGGGGCAGCAGCCCGACGATGCGGGCCACCTCCTTGGTGCGATAGGTGCTGATGGCCTTGCCGTCGAGCACCACCTCGCCGCCCCGGGGCTTGAGCAGCCGTGACAGTCCGCGCAGCAGCGTCGACTTGCCGCAGGCATTCGGCCCGATGATCACGGTGAACGATCCGGGCGGAATGTGCACGGTGAGGTCGTCGGACACCACCCGGTCGCCATAGGCGAGCTTCACGTGTTCGGCGCCGAGCCGGCTGACGAGGGCCGTGCCGGCCTCGTGGGTACCAGCGCTGTGCGCATCGGCCCCGTGTGTACCAGCGCTGTCTGCCCCGGCATCGTGCGGGACGTCGCGGCCGGCCGTGGTGGGGGAGTCGGGGGTGGACTTGATGGTCACAGTGAGCGAGCCTCTCTGAACAGCAGGGCCAACAGATAGGCCCCACCGATGACGATGGTGACGATTCCCACCGGAATCGGGTTGGTGGTGAGGTGCTGGGCCACCACGTCGGCGCCGACCAGCAGCAGCGCCCCGGTGAACGCCGAGGTGAGCAGCGGGATTCCCGCTGAACGGGCGAGCCGACGCGCCACCTGCGGGGCCGACAGCGAGATGAAGGCGATCGGCCCGACGGCCGCGGTGACCACGGCCACCAGCCCGACGCCCACCACCAGGATCGCCAGCCGTGAGCTCTCCACCCGCGTGCCATGGGCCAGCGCCGTGTCATTGCCCAGCTCGAGCTGGCGCAGCGGCCGGGCCAGCAGCACCGTGCAGGCGACCAGCAGCGCGGCGGCCGGCAGCGCGAAGGTCAGCTTCGCCCAACTCACCAGCGACAGCGTGCCGGCACCCCAGATCGATGCGGACATCGCCACCTCGGTGCGCATCCGCAGCAGTAGGAAGGTGTTGACGGCCGTCAACATGGCGGTGGCCGCGATGCCCACCACGATCAGCCGGAAGCCCTGCACCCCGCCCCGCCAGGCGAGCAGGTAGATCACCAGCGCCGTGACGATGCCGGCCACCACCGCCGCCACCGAGGTGGACACGGCGCTCGTGGCGCCCAGCGTGGTGACGATCAGCACGCCGGTGTACGAACCGGTGGAGAAGCCGATCACATCGGGCGAACCCAGGGGATTGTCGGTGAGGGTCTGGAACAGCGCCCCCGACAGCCCCAGCGCGGCACCGAACACCAGGCCGGCCACCACGCGGGGGGCCCGCCACTGGGTGACCACGGTGGTGGCGAAGCCCTGGTCGCCGAACAACGCCGAGACCACCTCGGGAATCGACAGCGGATAGTCGCCCAGGCTCAACGCCAACAGCGAGATGGCCACGCAGGCCGCGCAGATGACGGCGCACGCGATGATCATCCGCCGGGGGATGCGGTGGCGCCACGGAGCCATCGTCGACATGGCGACGGACGGACGCATCGCGGTCGGCTCCGGGGCACGTCCGGTCGTGCTCGTGTCACTCACAGCTTGCCCGCCTTCGTGCGGCGCACCAGGTAGATCAGCACCGGACCCCCGATGAATGCGGTGACGATGCTCACGGCCACCTCCCCGGGACGCAGGATGATGCGTCCCACGACGTCGGCGGCCAGCACCAGCACCGGCGCCCAGACCACGCACAGCGCCATGATCCAGCCCTGCCGCGGTCCGCTGATCCACCGCGCCACGTGGGGCACCATCAACCCCACGAACACGATCGGACCCACCATGGCGGTGGCGCCGCCGGCCAGCAGGGTGATGGCGGCGAGCGCGAGCAGGCGCGCCCGGTTGACGTTGGTGCCCAGTGCCCGGGCCAGGTCGTCGCTCAGGGCGATGGCGTCCAGCGAGCGTCCCAGTAGCGCGGCGATCACGAGTCCCGCGGCCAGGAAGGGCAGTGTGGGCACGATCACGTCCCAGCCCCGGTCGGCGAACGAGCCGGCCTGCCAGGCCTGGATCACCGAGAACCTGCGGTCGTCGGCCAGCCGCATCGCCGAGGTGATGCCGCTGAGCACCGCCCCCAGGGCCATGCCGGCCAGTGTGATGCGCGCCGGACTCACCGAGCCGCTTCCCGACGCGCCGATCAGGTAGACCACCACGGTGGCCACCAGGGCGCCGGCGAAGGCGAACCACAGGTACTGGCCCGGTGAGCTGGCCCCGAACAGGCCCACGCCCAGGGCAATGGCGAAGGCCGACCCGGAGTTGACGCCCAGGATGCCCGGATCGGCTAGCGGATTGCGGGTGACGGCCTGGATGAGCGCTCCGGCCACGCCCAGCGCGGCGCCGGCCAGCAGGCCCAGCACCGTGCGCGGCAGGCGCAATGTGGTGATGATGCGGGCCGCCTCGGAATCATGGGCGCCGGTGAGTGCCTGCCAGACGGTCTGCAGCGGCACCGTGGCCGATCCGACGGCCAGGCTGGCGGCGCAGGCCGCCACCAACAGGGCGATGCCGACCACCAGTCCGATGAGGCGACGCCGGGTGGCGTCGGGTGCATGCGGTGACGACAACTCGGCGGTGCGCGCAGGGGCGGACGAGTTGGGGGTCACGGTGTGAAAGTCTAGAACAGCTCACGTTTGTAAGCTAAGCCTTACCTAATCTAGGCTGAGCGCGCCCCCTGATGATGCTGTGCAAACACCCCACACCACCATCCATCGATTCCAGAACCAACAACTCCCGAGCCACCACTCCTCCACCCACCGGTGCGGCCCATCGCAGCCGCCACCCATCACGCCGCAGTCGCGTGAGGGAGCCTCCGGCGGCGGGAAGGGGCGGTGGCGTGAAGAAAGGCCCGATATGACCCTGCGTCGCGCAGTGATCGCCCTGATCGCCGCCATGTCACTACTGCTTGCCGGGTGCTCCGGCTCGTCCTCATCGTCGAAGTCCAGCGCCAGCGCCTCGGGTGGTGCGGCCGCGGGAAGCTTCCCGCAGTCCGTCGACACCGCCTTCGGCAAGGTGACCATCGAGAAGGCCCCCCAGCGCGTCGTCGCGCTCGGCTGGGGCGACGCTGAGACCGCACTGGCGCTCGGCGTGCAGCCGGTGGGCGCGTCCGACTGGCTGAACTTCGGTGGCGAGGGCGTCGGCCCGTGGGCCAAGGGCCTGTACACCACCGCGCCGACGATCATCGGCACGATGGAGCCCAACTACGAGCAGATCGCCAGCCTCAAGCCCGACCTGATCCTCGACGTGAAGAGCAGCGGCGACAAGGATCGCCATGATCGCCTCGCGCAGATCGCCACCACCGTCGGCATCCCCGAGGGCGGCACCAGCTACCTGACCACCATGGACCAGGAGGTGACCATGATCGCCACCGCGCTGGGCCAGCCCGCCAAGGGCAAGGAGCTGCTCGACGCGGCGGATGCCAGCTACAAGAAGGTGGCCGACGCCCATCCGCAGTGGAAGGACAAGACCGTCACCGTGGCCACGCGCACCAGCGAGGGTTGGGGCGCCTACATCGAGGGCGACACCCGCCTGGCCTCGCTGGAGAAGCTGGGATTCAAGCAGAATCCGACCATCGCCTCGATGACGCCCAGCAGCTCGGGATTCTCGGTGAGCGTGTCCAGTGAGCAGCTGTCGGCGTTCAATGCCGACCTGATCGTGGCCTTCCCGATCTACATCGACACCACCCAGATCACCGACGATGCGCAGTGGAAGCAGCTGTCCACCGTGCAGGCCGGCCATGACGCGGTGATCGACGGCGACCTGTCCAGTTCCTTCGCGGTGGGTTCCCCGTTGGCCGTGAACTACATGCTCGACAACATGGTGCCGAAGCTCGAGAAGGCCACGGCCTGACCCGGCGCACCAGCACCTGACCCGGTGCCGACCCTCGCGGCGGCGCGGTCGGGCGAAGAAAGCCGAAGGAAAGGGCGGGCACCCACTGGGTGCCCGCCCTTTCCTTGTGCGAGGTTGACGCGCGTGATCGATGGCGCGTGATTGCGCGTGGCTGGTCGGTTACCGCGCCGCTAGGCCGGCACCGACGCGATGCGCTGTGCGCCGGGCGGCACGTCGGCACCGACGCGCAACGACGCGGCCAGCGCGGCCCCGATCGTGCCGGCGCCATTGCGCAGGCTGGCCGGAACGATCGGCGTCTGCAGGTTGAGCAGCGGCAGGAACCGCTTGTACTCACGGCTCACCCCGCCGCCCACGATGAACAGGTCGGGCCACAGCAGCTTCTCCAGGGTGGAGTAATAGCGCTGCAGGTGCTTGGCCCATTTCTTGTAGCTGATGTGCTCGCGTTCCATGTACGACGACGCCGCGCGGCTCTCGGCATCGCGGCCATTGATCTCGATGTGCCCGAACTCGGTGTTGGGCACCAGGCGTCCGTCATGGAACAGGGCGGTACCCACGCCGGTACCCAACGTGGTCAGCACCACGGTGCCCTGCTTGCCACGGCCTGCGCCGTACTGCATCTCGGCCACCCCGGCGGCGTCGGCGTCGTTGACCAGCACCACCTCACGGCCGAGCTTCTCGGAGAGATAGGCGTCCGCGTCCAGGCCCACCCACGACTGGTCGAGGTTGGCCATGAAGGGCGTCACGCCGTGGAGCACCGGCGCCGGCACGGCGACGCCGATGGGACCGTCGATCTGATCGGCGAACTGCTCGATGATCGTGGCCATGGCCCCGGCACAAGCCTCCGGAGTGGAGGGCTGGGGCGTCAATACCTTGCGTCGCGGCACGGCCAACTCTCCGGCCTGGAGGTCCACCGGGGCACCCTTGATGCCCGAGCCGCCGACATCGATTCCCAACACATGAGTCACGCCTCTCATGGTACGAGGATGGCAACCCCGTGGGGCCCAGTTCGCCAGACCGCGTGGACGACGTCCGGCCTCAGCCGACCATTCCCAGCCAGCTCCAGTAGGTGAGCACCATGACGCTCATGAAGGCCGCGCCCAGCACGCTCATCACGGCACCGGTGCGGATCAGCTCGCGGGTGCTGATGAAGTCGGTGCCCATGGCCACGGCATTGGGCATATTGCTCACCGGCAGCAGGTACTGGTGGTTCATGTTCATGCCCAGGATCAGGCCGAACGACGCCTGGTTGGCGCCGATCGCGCCGGCGTGGGCGAGGATGATCGGGGTGAGGGCATTGGTCTTCGGACCGCCGCCGGTGAAGAACACCTGCAGGATGGTGATGAACCACAACAGGATGATCATCTGCACCGGGATCGACAGATGCGTGATGGGCCCGAACATGGTGGTGGCAAGCCATTTCGCGGCGCCCGAGGTGGTCAGCGCGGTGCCCATCGACAGGCCGGCGCCGTACACCATGAACACATTCCACGGCACCTTCTCCTGGGCTTCCTTCCAATTGAGCACGCCCAGTCCGGGCAGCAACAACAGGATCACCGCGATGATGCCCACCACGATCGTCGACAGCATCGGGGGCTCGGTGGCCCACAGCACCAGGGTGGCCATGAACACGGCCAGCGTGTACCACTCCGACTTCTTCACCGGTCCCAGTCGCGCCAGCTCACCGGAGATGTACTCCTTGGCGCCCTCGACGCGCGAAGTCTCCGGCTTCCACATGAGGCTGATGACCATCACCGACAGCGCCGACAGCACGAAGGCCGGCGGGCCACCCACCTTGAACCACTCCGACCACGAGACGGTGTGGCCGGTGGCTGCCTGGATCAGGCCGACGGTGGCGGGGTTGCCCACATGGGCGGTCAGCACGCCGATGCTCATCATCGTGCCGCTCATGGCGACGATGAAGATGAGCGCCTTGACGATATTGCTCTTCCCCCGCTCGGCGCCGAAGGCCTGCCCGATGCCCATGATGATGGGCAGCATCAGTAGGGTGCGCGCGGTGATAGAGGGCACCAGGAAGGTGAGTACGGCCATCACACCCGCGATCGCCCAGTAGATCTTGAGGGCCGATCCACCGGCCAGCCGCACCACCGACAGGGCGATGCGTTCGCTCAGTCCGGACTTCTCCATCGCGGCGGCCATGATGAAGCCCACCACGATCAGCCACAGTGAGGTGTTCGAGAAGCCGGCGAACGAGCCGGCCAGGTTGGTGCCGCTCGACACCACCAACAACAGAATGATGAGGAAGCCCGACAGGGCGTCCGACACGGCCTGGGTGACCCACACGATGATGGCGAACACCGCAACCGCCAGCGCGCCCTTGGCGCTGGGTGTCAGCGCTCCAGTGGTGGGGATGGCGAAGCGGACGAGCAGGAAGCCGAGCGTGGCAATGCCCAGAAAGATCCAGTTCTTGCGCATATGAACCTCCAACGTGGCGCGATCAGGATGCTAGGGGTGCTGCGGGCCCGTGCAGGGTGAGTCTCATCGGGGCAACGGCCGATAAGCTCAACATGGTTGGCGCCCGCACGCAGGGCTGCCCGCTGGGGGGGACGCCCCACGAGGTCACCGCGGAGCGTTGATCCGCGGGGTTCCTCGCAGCGCGTTGATTCGCGTGCAGGGAAAACCTACAGGTGTCGGGCCCCCAATGGGTGGTGTGGGGTGGACGCCTGTCACGAACGGGCGTCGTGCAGGCGCCCGGCAGACACGGACGACGACAGACAGGAAGCTTTGATGAGTTGGTTGGTCACAGGTGGCGCCGGGTACATCGGCTCGCACATCGTGCAGGCATTCCAGCAGGCGGGCATCGATCCGGTGGTGATCGACGACCTGTCCAGCGGGCATGAGCACTTCGTGCCCGAGGGCGTGCCCTTCGTGCGCGGCTCGATCCTCGACACCGGCCTGGTGCAGCGCACGCTGGACGAGCACCATTGCGAGGGCGTGGTGCATGTGGCCGGGTTCAAGTACGCCGGCGTTTCGGTGACGCGTCCGCTGCACACCTACGACCAGAACGCCACCGGCACCGTCTCGGTGTTGCGCGCGATGCGCTCGGCCGGCGTCCACCGCTATGTGTTCAGCTCCTCGGCGTCGGTCTACGGCACCCCCGACGTCGACGAGGTCACCGAGCAGACCGCCCTGCACCCCGAATCGCCCTACGGGGAGACCAAGCTGATCGGTGAATGGCTCAACCACGACATGGAGCCGGTGGACGACCAGTGGCAGGGCGTCAACCTGCGCTATTTCAACGTGGTGGGCTCGGGCAGCGACCAGCTCTACGACACCAGCCCGCACAATCTCTTCCCGATCGTCTTCGACCTGCTGCTGAGCGGCGGCACGCCGAGGATCAATGGCGACGACTACCCGACCCCCGACGGCACCTGCGTGCGTGACTATGTGCACGTGGCCGACCTGGCCCGCTCGCATGTGGCCGCGGCCGAGCAGATGATGGCCGGCAAGAAGCTCGAGAAGGCCTACAACCTGGGCAGCGGCACCGGCTCGTCGGTGCGCGAGATCATGGACGCGATCGCCCGGGTCACCGGCATCGCCTTCACCCCCGAGATCGCCCCGCGTCGGCCCGGAGACCCGGCCCGCATCGTGGCGCGCGGCGACAAGGCAGCCCGCGACATCGACTGGAAGATGCGCCACAGCCTCGACCAGATGGTGGAGTCGGCCTGGAATGCGCGCCGGGCCCACCCGCAGGGCGCCTGATCAGCGCGGGCCCACGGACAGGGGGCCCATCAGCCGGCCGGTGCCTCGCCGACGCGCTCGCCGGTGACCATGGTCACCGGATACTGCTGCAGGGCGGGGCGCATGGTCCACGGGGTGGGTAGCTGGGGGATCGGCTTGTCCATAGGGCAGGCCCAGCAGTCGGCGTCCACCACGACGCACGTGCATGCCCATGTCCACACTCGGGTCGAGCAGCCACTGGAACTGGATGCCGTCGGCCTGTGCCACGATCGCCGTGGCCACGCCCGCCGGGTAGACCACCTGCGGTACCAGCCCGGCCTGCGACATCTCGGTGATCCACGAGGTCAGCCAGCCGGCCAGCCGACGGTAGCGGCGCTCCAGGTAGTCGTGGGCCGGATGGTGCGGGTCGACGGCCGCCGCGGCGATCGTCAGGTAGAGCGTGACCAGCCCGGGCACCTTCATATTGGAGTCCATGATCTGGGCCAGCGATTCCACCGGATTGGTCTGGGCGTCGAGGTCGGAGCGGCGCACGTCCATCGCGTCGCGGTGCTGCAACACCGCACTGAGCAACTGCTCCTTGCTGTCGAAGTAGTGCATGATGCCGGCCGGTGTGATTTGTGCCCGTTCGGCGATGCCGCGCAGCGACGTGGCTCGATAGCCCTCGGTGGTGAATACCTCCAGGGCGGCGTCAAGGATTTCGAGCCGCTTGGCCGAACCCTTTGGATAGTGACGAAGAGTCATGTTGGATAGTGACGAAGAGTCATGCTGGCCAGTTTAAGTCGGAATGACTTCGTCGACGGTGCCCAGTGGTGGGAAGAATTGAATGGCGTACGGTAATTTGTGCCAGCCGAATCGCCCCTGGATCATGGGCGGGAACGGCTCCTGGTCGGGGGGAGGACAGGTCCCTGACCAGGGGGAAGCACGTCGCCGACCGCGCTGGGCGCAGCGCCCGGGTGCCGCAGGCCGGATGGGCGTGCACAGCGCGCACAATTGTCGGCATAGCATGCACTGTGCGCGACGATCGATAGGTCTGCTCCTTTGTGCAAATCCCCCACAATCACGTGCCGGCGGTGCGGGGAGGGCGCGGAGCGGGCGTGAAAGGAAGCAGCCATGCCTGACCAACCCGCCCGGGCCGCATCCGTCCCTGAGTCCGAGCAGCGTCGTCAGGCACATCGGATCGTGAGTCGGCTCGCCCCCGACGAGAAGGCGGCGCTGCTGTCGGGTGCCGACGCATGGCACACGGTGGGGCTCGACCGCCTCGACGTGGCGGCCGTCACCCTGGCCGACGGTCCGGCCGGGCTGCGCAAGGTGGCCGACCCCGAGGTCGGCGTCATGCGGTTTGACAACGCCGTGCGCGCCACCGCCTTCCCGGTGCCGGCCGCGCTGGGGAATTCGTTCGACCCCGATGTGGTGGCCATGGTGGGCCGCGCCATCGGCGAGGAGGCCCGCGAGCAGTCGGTGGGCGTGGTGCTCGGCCCGGGGATCAACATCAAGCGCTCCCCGTTGGGCGGGCGCAACTTCGAGTACTACTCCGAGGACCCGATCCTGTCGGGCCAGCTCGGCGCCGCCTGGGTGCAGGGCCTGCAGTCGTGCGGCGTCGGCGCCTGCGTGAAGCACTTCGCGGCGAACAACCAGGAGACCCGTCGCATGACCGCCGACGCGCTCATCGACGAGCAGACGCTGCACGAGGTGTACCTGAGGGCCTTCGAGCACGTGGTGCGCACCGCAGACCCGTGGACGCTCATGTGCGCCTACAACAGGGTGAACGGCACCTATTGTTCCGAGAGCCACTGGCTGCTCACCGAGCTGTTGCGCGATCAATGGGGCTTCGACGGGCTCGTCGTGTCCGACTGGGGCGCGGTGCTCGACCGGGTGCGCTCGCTCGCCGCCGGCGTCGACCTGGCGATGCCGCCCGACCTGGCGCGCGACGCGGCGGACATCCAGTCGGCGATTGCCCGGGGCACGCTCAGCCCGCAGGGCCGTGACGAGGCATGCGCGCGGGTGGTCGAGCTGGCGCTGAAGGTGACCCAGGGCACCACCCGAGAGCTCGGACGCCGGGTGGGTGCCCACCACCACGTGGCCCGCGAGGCCGCCGGACGCAGCATCGTGCTGCTGCGCAATCGTGCCGTCGACGCGAACAACCACGGCTCCGCCAATCCCGTGCTGCCGCTGGCCCATGGCGCGAAGCTGGCCGTGATCGGCGAGTTCGCCGCCAACCCGCGCTTCCGTGGCGGTGGATCCTCCCAGGTGATCCCGATGCTGCTCGACATCCCCCTGGACGAGATCCGCGGGCGTGCCGACGAACCCGTCCGCTACGAGGCCGGGTTCCTGCTGTCGGGCGAGTCGGACGACGAACTGGCCGACCGCGCCGTCGAGGCCGCCGAGGAGGCCGAGGTGGCCGTGGTGTTCGTCGGGCTGCCCGATGACGCCGAGTCGGAGGGCCTCGACCGCACGTCCATCCTGCTGCCGGCGGTGCAGACCGGGCTGGTGCAGCGCATCGCCGCCGCCAATCCGCGCACCGTGGTGGTGCTGACCAATGGTGGCGTCGTGCAGCTGGCCGAGTGGTCGTCGGAGGTGCCGGCGCTGGTGGAGGCGTCGTTGCTCGGCGAGGCGGGCGGGTCGGCCATCGCCGACATGCTGTTCGGCGAGGTGAACCCCTCGGGCAGGCTGGCCGAGACCATTCCGCTGCGGCTGCAGGACACCGCCGCCTATTTCAACTTTCCCGGCGACCGCAATCAGGTGCGCTATGCCGAGGGCCTGCACGTGGGCTACAAGTGGTACAACGCCAGCCAGCTGGAGGTGGCCTATCCCTTCGGCCACGGGCTGTCGTACACGCGGTTCAGCTACAACGGGCTGCACCTTGCGGCTGACGAGTCGGGGCTGCACGCCCGGTTCACCCTGCGCAATACCGGTGCCCGGGTGGGACGCGAGATCCCGCAGCTCTACGTGGCCCTGCGCGCTTCGGCCTATCGTCGGGCCGGTTTCGAGTTCAAGGCCAGCGCGGTGGTGCAGCTGGCCCCCGGTGAGCAGCGCGAGGTGACGCTGAGCGTGCCGCCTGCCGACCTGGGGGTCTGGGACGCCGACCTGCACCGGTGGTTGGTCGAGGGCGGTGACTACGACGTGGCCGTGGGGGCGTCGTCACGCGACATCCGGCTCAACGGCATCGTCACCGTGCGGGGCGAGGCCCGCCCGCGCACGCTGGATCGAAACTCCACCGTCAGCGAGTGGCTGTCGAGCCCGTTGATGGCCCAGTTCCTGGCCGTGCAACTGGCCAACCTGGCCACCGACCCCGCCGCCGCCACCGACGGCGCCGGCCCCCGCGACCCCCAGGAGTTCATGCGCCTCGCCCACGACCTGCGCCTGTCGCAGCTGCCGGTGTTGGCGCCCCAGCTACACATCAGCCGTGAGCAGATCGACCAGCTGATCGCCGCCGCCGGCATGGATGCGCGGCCACGGCCCCGCCGCATCGATGATTCCGTCGTCGAGGGCCCGGATGTGAGCCCCCGATGAACGCGGGGCGAACCCTTGACTTCGCCCCGGGGTCCGACGTCGACCGATGGCGTCATACGGGCTGGTGGAGTGGTTCCCGAACCCCCTAGTCAGACCGGATTTTTCGCCCGTCACGAAGTCGCTGTTCCGCCGCTTGGTGTCTTTTGCGGTCCGGTTGATAACGGGGCTAGTGTCCAATCGTTTTGAATCGATTCGGGTGTGCCCGCGTCGACCAGGGGATCCTGCTCCACGGCAGGCTGCATTGCGTCCATACCTCGGGAACCACGCCGTTCCCGACGCGGCGGCAGCGCGCGGTGGGGCGGCATGTCTCACGTCTCACGGTGTGGTGGACCACTGCACCGGTCGATGCGCAGCACGGATCCAGTGGTGGCCGCCTCCATGCCCTTGACCAGGAGCAGTCATGACCTCTGGCACATCCCCGTCACAGGGATCTCCACAAGTTCTCACCACTACCGGCTTCGACGAGGTGGACACCCCGCAGATGCGCCGCTTCCAGCGACGTGTCACCCTGCTGTCCGCCGGCGGCACCTTCCTGGACGGCTTTGACCTCACGGTGATCGCCGTGGCGCTGCCGCTGATCAAGGACGAATGGCACATCACCGCGCTGCAGCAGTCGATCATCGTGTCGGCGGCCCTGGTCGGTTCGCTGATCGGTGCCCTGTGGCTCGGCCACCTGACCGACCGCCATGGCCGCAAGGCCATGTACGTGATCGACCTGCTCGGCTTCGTGGTCTTCGGGGCGCTCACCGCCTTCGCCCCCTCGGTGTTGTGGCTGATCATCTTCCGCTTCCTGCTGGGCCTGGGCATCGGCGCTGACTATCCGATTTCGGCGACGCTGGTCTCGGAGTTCTCGTCGAACAAGCGGCGGGGCATGCATTCCACCTCGCTGGCCGCGTTCTGGTTCGTCGGCTCGGTGTTCGCCTACATCGTGGGCCTCATCGTGGCGCCGATGGGCGACCTCGCCTGGCGCGCGATGCTGCTGGTGGGTGCCGCCGTGGCGCTGGTCGTGTTCTTCATGCGCATCAAGCTGCCCGAGTCGCCGCGCTGGCTCATCGCCCACGGCCGTGAGCAGGACGCCCGCGAGGTGATGCACCGTGTCACCGGCCTGCAGGTGGCCGAGCACATCAAGCTCGTGGTGCCCGAGGCAGTGCCGGCCCGCAAGCTGTTCACCCCGCGCTTCCTGAAGCGCACGATCTTCACCTGTGGTTTCTGGTTCTGCTATTCCACCGCCTACTACGCGATCTCGATGTACACCCCGACGATCCTTGCCCCGTTCACCAAGGGCGACCGCACTGCCAACATCGTCGGTTCGGGCGTGGTGGCCATCATCGGCCTCATCGGGTCGATCATCGGCATGAACACCGTCGACCGCTGGGGGCGTCGTCCGCTGATCATCACCAGCTTCGCCGGCCTCACCATCTCGCTGGCCATCATCGGCGTGAACACCTCGCCCAGCCTGGGCTTCCTCATCGTGCTGTTCTCGTCGGCGGTGCTGTTCGCCAACGCCGGCGGCGGCATCCTCAACTTCGTCTACCCGGTGGAGCTGTTCCCCACCAACATCCGCGCGACCGCCTCGGGCCTGGCCACCTCGGTGAGCCGCTTCGGCTCGATCCTGGGCGTGCTGGTGTTCCCGAACGTGGTGAAGGCCTGGGGCCAGAACTCGGCCATCTGGATCTTCGCGGCCGTGGGTGCGCTGGGGACCATCATCTGTATCGCGCTGGCGCCCGAGACGAAGAATCGTACGCTCGAGGAGTTGAATCCCGAACCGGGGGAGCCCGCACATGTCTGATATTTCTCGAGAGGCCACGACCGACGACGACCCGGCCGACAACGGCCCGGCTGCCGGCGATACCGCTGACACCACCAACCACCGCATCGTGCGGGCGCAGCCCTATCAGGGCCGCTATGTCGAACTGACCGACGCGCCGGGCGAGCCCCACGTGACACGCGACGAGCTGGCGCCGGGAATCGGGGATGACCCGACGTCCGACTGGACGCCATCGGGCGGGCCGCTGCTCAGCCTGGCCCAGCTCACCGACTTCCAGCTGGCCGACCTCATCTCGCCGGCGCGCACCGACTACCTGCAGCGTCGCTCCGATGATCCGCGCTGGACGCGGATGACGCCGTCGTACCGGCCCGAGGAGTTCCTTGAGCTGCATGCCATCGAGGGGGTCGCGGCGTCGATCCGCGAGTTCGCCGAGCAGCACCACCTCGACGTCACGGTCACCACGGGCGACAACACCGATTCGGCCCAGCACAACGAGCTGGCCACCTATATGCGGCTTGTCACCGGCGGACCGGTCGACCCGACGGCGCTCGGGGTGGGCCATCCCTCCTCGCCCACCGGACTGGCCGACGACCCGGCCTACTGGCATCCCAGTGGCACCGCACCCGACGAGTTCACCGATCGCGGCGTGCCGCGACGTCCCGGAGCCGATGCGGCGGCCGCCAAGCCGTTCACCGCCACCGGTGTCGGCACCCCGTGGCTCACCGTCTACGGCAACCATGACGCCCTGGTGCAGGGCAGGGCGACGGGCAGTTCGCTGTACAGCGAATATGTGCAGGGCAATCGCAAGCCGGTCGAACCCCCCGCGGGCTATGAACCCGCGGACGAGGCGCTGGTCGACTTCGTGGCCGATCCGATGGTGCTCACCGGTGGTCCCTCGATTCCGGTGCCCGCCGACCCCGACCGGCGCGTGCTCGACCGCGAGGGCTATGTGAAGGGCCACCTGGCGGCCGATGGCCTGCCGGTGGGGCACGGCTTCAGCGAGCTGAATGCCGAGACCCATACGGCCTACTACGTGTGGGACGCGGTGCCCGGGATGCGCATCATCACCCTGGACACGAACAATGCGGCCGGCTTCTGGGACGGCGCCCTCAACGATGGCCAGTTCACCTGGCTGGCCGAGCGGCTGGCCGAGGTCTCGGCCGACTCCGACGATCCGCGGCTGGTGATCATCGCGGCGCACCACGGGCTGTCGACGCTGACCAACGGCTATCGCGACGCCGAGCACCATGAGGAGCTTCACCTGGCCGACGACGTCGAGGCCCTGCTGCACCGCCATCCGCAGGTGATCGCCTGGATCTCGGGGCACACCCACGTCAACCTGGTGACCCCGCGTCCGGCGGATGGCCAGCAGTCGTCCCCGGGCGGCGGTTTCGTGGAGTTCTCCACCGCAGCGGTGTCGGAGTGGCCGGTGCAGTGGCGTCACCTGGAGGTGCGGATCGCTCCCCGCGGGGCCGTGATCCGCTCGACGATCCACGACTCGGCGGCCCCATTGCACGCCGAAAGCTGGCAGACTCCGCTGGAGCTGGCCAGCCTGCATCGTGCTGTGGCCGCCAACGATCCTGATGCCGTGGGGGGCCTTGAGGCCCAGGGGAGTGCCCGCGACCGCAATGTGATCGTGCACGTACCGCTGCCGCCCGAGCTGGTGTCCGCGGTGCTTCGAGCAAGTCTGACGAGGGATTGATTGTCTGTGCCATTTTTGTCGTCCGAGCTCGCGCTGCGTGAGCTCATCCTGCTGAGCATTGCGTTCGTGCTGTGCTCAGTGGTGGGCCTTGAGCGGTCCATCCACCAGAAGAATGCCGGCTACCGCACCCACGTGCTGGTCGGCATGGGTGCCTGCGGCCTCACGCTGGTGTCCTGGTACGGATTCGGCGCGGGCATCGCCGGCCACGGCGCCGGGATCGATCCCACGCGTATCGCAGCGCAGATCGTGTCGGGCATCGGCTTCCTCGGTGGCGGCGTGATCTTCAAGGGACGCAATTTCGTGCGCGGCCTCACCACGGCGGCCACCATCTGGATCACTGCCGCCATCGGCATGTCGGTGGGTTCCGGACTGGTGGTGCTGGGGGCCATGCTCACCGTGGCCCACCTGCTGACGATCTTCATCGTCGGGCCCCTGATCCGCAAGATCCCGCCGGCCGACAGGCGTCGCGAGCTCACCATCGTCTACGAGGACGGTCAGGGCGTGCTGCGCAAGATCCTGGGGGCGGCCACCGACCAGGGATTTGCCGCGGAGGTGCGCTCCACCCGGCGCCTGCCGCGCAAGGACCGCGACCTGATCTCGATGGAGCTGCGCTTCTTCGGCAATCAGCCATTGCGTGAATTGGTGGTGCCGATGTCGGAGATTCCCGGTGTTGACCGGGTGTTGTTGCATGGTGTCGCCGAAGATGAGGATGACGACGACGAGACCTCGGCCTGATCGGGCGCTCGCCGGCGCCAGGTGAACGCCGCATTGCGTCGGGGAGGCTCAATGCGGATATAGGGCTCGGCGGAGAGTCGGATTTCGCTGTCAGAGAAGCGCAATAGCGATAACACAGTGTGCACTTATTTCCTGTGAGGATATGAGTGCGTGCGCATCCGAGCACGCGCTACGCGCAAGAACGTTGCCCTGTGCGCCTTCGCGACAGTAAGTCCTTTGGTGCGCGGGCCGTTCTGTGATTAAATGGCCGGCGGCCCTGCGCCCGCTGGGCCACCGCAAAGGAGCAAAATGTCAACGACTGACACTGCGCGGCCGGCGAGGAAGAGGTCGTGGCTTTCGTCACCGCTTCCCGCGCCACGCTTGCCGGATGCCGAGGTGAAGCAGCGATACCCGCGCATGAGATTCCAGGTGTTCATGGGAATCTTCGTCGGGTATGCCGGCTTCTACCTGATTCGCAACAACATCTCGTTGGTTGCGCCGATCCTGCTCAAGGACGGCCATATCGACAAGGTGGGCATCGGCCTCATCGCCAATGCCGTGCTGATCGCCTACGGCCTGTCGAAGTTCTTCATGGCCACGGTGTCCGACCGGTCGAATGCGCGCTACTTCATGCCCATCGGCCTGGCCCTGTCGGCCGTGGCGAACCTGTTGGTGGCCTTCGTGCCGGCGCTCACCGGCTCGATCGCGATCTTCGCGATCATGATGTTCATCAATGGTTGGTTCCAGGGAATGGGGTGGCCTCCCAGTGGCCGCGTGCTGGTGCACTGGTTCTCCACCAATGAGCGCGGTTGGAAGACCGCCATCTGGAACTGTGCCCACAATGTCGGCGGCATGGCCGTCGGCGCGGCGGCCTCGTGGGGCCTGGCCATCACCGGCGACTCGTGGCAGAGCGCCTTCTGGCTGCCCGCCCTCATCGCGCTGGTCGTGGCCCTGTTCGCCTTCCTCACCATCCGCGACACCCCGGCGTCCGTCGGCCTGCCGCCCATTGAGGACTTCCGCAACGACCCGGCCAAGGTTGAGGTCGACAACTCCGAGATCGCCCAGCAGAGCTACTGGCGCGTGATCTGGGAGCATGTGCTCAAGAACCGCACCATGGTGCTGTTGGCGCTGGCCAATGTGTTCGTGTACGCGCTGCGCTACGGCGTGCTGTCGTGGACGCCCACCTACCTCTCGCAGGTGCACCACGTGTCGGTGACCAAGGGCATCGCCGGGTTCTCGCTGTTCGAGCTGGCGGGCCTGGTGGGCACGCTGGCCTGTGGCTGGGTGTCCGACAAGGTGTTCCACGGCAACCGCACCAAGACCGGCATCACCTTCATGGTGGGTGTGGGCATCTCGCTGGTCGCCTACTGGCTGGCGCCGGTGGGCACGCCGTACTGGCTGCTCATGGTCTTCCTGTTCTTCATCGGCGCCTTCATCTACGGCCCGGTCATGCTCATCGGCCTGCAGGCCCTGGACATGTCGGCGCGCCAGGTGGCCGGCACCTCGGCGGGCTTCACCGGCCTGTTCGGCTATGTGATCGGTGCGACGCTCGCGTCCACCGGTGTGGGCTGGATGGTGCAGCACTTCGGCTGGGGCGTCACCTTCGGTGCGCTCACCGTGTGCGTGGTCATAGCGATCGTGCTGCTGGCCTGCATCGGCCCGGAGGAGAAGCGGCTCATCGCGTCACATGACGCCGCCGTCGAGGAGAGCTTCCAGGAAGAGGACTGAGCTGGGCTCGGTTCACACCGGAAGTTCCCGGGGCTGATGCCCCGTTGATACTGAGCAGGGGATCCGCCGTCGTGGCGGGTCCCCTGCTGTGTGTGGTGGGTGCTGGATCCCCCTAAGTGGGCAGTTGTGCGGGAATGACGCCGCATAGGTGTCCACTTAACGGCCGTGGTCGGGGTTGGCGGCGTGATAGGTGCGGATAAAGCACCGTGGACGGTGCTCTTGTCGACCGCATCGTCCTGGTGGCGCGAGGCCGGACGACCCGTGTCCTGGTGGCGTCCCCCGGGGCCGGATGGCCTGTGGCGACGGGACTCAGCTGGCGGTGCTCAGGCGACGCGGGCGCGACGCGCCTGCGGGAACTCCTGCATCTGGCGCAGGGCCTCGTCCACGATCTCGGGCATCGTGTCGAGCGGTCCCTTGAGGAAGTCGGCGCCCGCGGTGACGTCGCCATCGTTGCGTCGTGCGTAGTCGGCGATGAACGCGCGCGCCATGTCCACGGCGTCCTGGGGAAGGTTCTTCGAATCGCGCATACCGGAAACGCTAGTAGCACAGTCCAAGCGAAACCTGTGGGACGTGCCGGACGGCGCCCGGTTGGGTACGCGGAGAATCTGAGCCTGTCGGTCTAGTTCAACACCGGCGCCGACAACTCCAGGGCGTACTTGGAGTTCAGCTGGCCGACGGCGGCCAGGTCGGGCGTGGCCCAATCGAGGGCGGGCAGTTCATCGGCGGTCAGCCAGGTGAGCTTGTCGTGGGCGTCGCTGTGCGTCGGACGCTCAGCGGCGGTGGCCAGATAGAAGCGGATGCCGATAATGCGGTCTGACTTGGTCGTTTGCGACGAGGTGAGCATGTCATGCACCTCAACGTCGACGCCGAGTTCCTCGCGGATCTCGCGCCTGAGCGCCTGCTGGGCGGTCTCTCCGGGCTTCACCTTGCCGCCGGGGAACTCCCATTTGCCACCCGCATCAAGGCCCGCGTCGCGTCGGCAGGCAAGGTAATGATCGCCGTCGACAATGACGGCTGCCACCACGTCAAGCACCTGCAGTTTGGGATAGAGCACGCTTCCCATAGTGGCACGTCACAGGAATGGGTGGTATCGCACCTGCACCCGGGGTTGAGCCCTGGGCTGTCAGACCCCCGGCCCGCCATCGCCTAGGCACGGCCCGTCACACCCCATGAGCTTGTTGGACCCCCGCGCCTGTTGGACCCATGCGCCTGTTGGACCCCTGCGCCCGTTGGGCCTATGAGTCTGTGGAACCCACAAGTGAGTCTGCGGAACCCACGAGCTTGTCGGCCGCATCCTCGATGGCCAGCCGATCGGGGCAGGTTGCCGGACCGGGACGCGTCGTCGACAGGGCACCGGCGCAGTTGGCCAGCACCAGGGCCCGATCACGGGGAATTCCCTCCAGCAGGGCCGCACCCAACACGCCGGCATGGGCGTCCCCGGCACCATTGGTGTCAACGGCCCCGACCCGCGGCGTGGGCACCTTGCGGGCCGCATCGCCATCGGCGAACCAAGCGCCATCCGAACCCACCCGCAGGATCACCGGGGCCCCGAGCCGCTGCGACAACAGCCGGCAGCGCTCCTGCTCACCGCGCGCCGCGACCCCAAGGCGCTCAGCCAACAAGCACCCCTCGAGGTCGTTCATCGACCACATCGGGTGCAGGTCGATCATGGCCTGCAGGCTCGATCCGGGGAACTCGGCCACCATCGGGCCGGCATCGAACAACACCCGGCCGCCGGCCTGCGTCCACTCCGTGCGCGCGGCAGCGAAGCGCTCCACCGCGGTGCGCGTGCCGGGCGACATGAAGGAATAGCCGCACAGGTACACCAGGTCGTCGTCACGCAGGGCCAGGCCGGCGAACTCGTCGGGCCCCATCTGCGCATCGGCGCCGCTCACCGAGATGAAGGAGCGTTCCCCATCGGGTTCGGTCATGGCCACGCAGTAGCCCGTGTCGAGCCCGGCGATCGTGGGCCCCTGCGCCGCCACGCCGATCCGACGCATCGCGCCGCGCAGGATGTCACCCATCGGGCCGGTGCCCACCGCGCCGAAGAAGTCGGGCGACAACCCCATCTGCTTGACGGCCCACAACACGTTGTAGCCACCGCCGGCGTTCATCGTCGCCTTGTCGGCGAACACGTCACCCCCGCGCTCGGGGATGCGGTCGACGTACACCGTGAGGTCGACGATCATCTGCCCCAGGTGCAGGAAACGCCCCCGGCTGCGGTCAACGGGCTCACTCACGCAGCGGCTCCGGCGGCGAGTGCCGCGGCGGCGTCGTCCTTGCGGCGCAGCCCACCGAACAACGCGTACAGGCCGGCGGCGACCACCAACGACACCAGCCAGGCGAGCCCGTTCGTGCCGATCCAGGTGTGCGACAGCGGCCCGGCGAACCAGACTTCGGTGTCGGAGATTTTCGCGCTCATGAACAGCAATCCAACCACCAGCCCGATCAGCCAACTGCCGGTGCCGGCAAGGCTGATGCCGTGCCAGTACCAATAGCGTGCTCCCGGACGAAGGTCGAGCAGCCCATGAGCGTCGTAGCTGCGGCGTCCCGCCATGTCCACCAGGAAGCAGCCGATCCACGCGGTGATCGGCACGGCGAGCACCGAGATGAAGCTGATGAACGGCCCGTAGAAGCTGTCGGAGATCAGCATGAAGTAGATGCTGCCGGTGATCGTCACCACGATGTCGACCACCACGGCGTACACGCGGCGGATGCGCACGCCCAGCGTGATGGTGGTGAGCCCGGCGGAGTACATGGAGATGTGGTTGCTCATCAGCAGCCCGGCGAAGGCGGCGATCAGATAGGGCACCGACACCCAGGTGGGCAGCGACTGGTGCACTGCGGCGATCGGGTCGGAGGCGGTGGCGATGGACGAATTGCCGGCGGTCAGCGCCGAACCGAGCCCGATCACCACCACCAGCGGGATGCCTGCCCCCACCGACGCCGAGGCGACCAGTGATCGCGTCTTCACCGACAGCTTCTGGTAGCGGGCCATGTCGGCCCCCGAGTTGGCCCACCCGACGCCGGTGCCGGCGACGATCGTGCCGATGCCCACCACGAACGCGCTGGCCGGTCCGGGTGCGTTGCCGATGAACGCCGACCAGTCGACGGTGGTGGCCAGGTACAGGGCGACCAGCGCGGTGAGCGCACCGAACACCCAGGTGGCCCACTTCTGCACGGTCAGCAGGAAGGAATGGCCGGTGGCCGAGACCACCACGGTGAGGGCCACGAAGATGACGATGCACACCACCGTGAGCACCGGATGGGCCTTCGCGTCGGCGGTGGTGCCGGTGGCGATCGAATACAGCGAGATCAACGCGAACGCCCCGGTCAGCGTGGTGACGGTCTCCCAGCCGAGCCTCGAGACGAGTGATACCAGGGTGGGTCCGGCATTGCCGCGCACCCCGAAGATGGCCCGCGACAGGGTGAGGGAGGGCGCACCGCCGCGTCGTCCGGCAACGGAGATGACGCCCACCACGGCGAAGGAGCCGAAGGCGCCGATCGCGGTGGCCAATACGGCCTGCCACAGGTTCAGCCCCAGCGCGATGAGCGTGGCGCCCAGGGGGATGCCAAGGATGGAGATGTTGGCCGCGAACCAGATCCAGAACAGCTGGCCGGGGGTGCCGTTGCGCTTGTCGGCCGGCACCGGCTCGATGCCCCGCTGCTCGACGTGTGACAGCACCCCGTGCTCGATCGGCGCCTCCAGGAGTCGCTCGTCGGGAGCGGGTGTGGTGCTGGTCGCGGCGGTGGTCATGCAGCCTCCTCGGGGCACGCAGGATTCTCCGGGGAAGGAATCGCTTCCGTGGGGGGAGGAGTGTCTGGCGCCTGACTTTGGTGTTAACGCGACCAAAACCTAGTGGACGGCCCCGCGCGTCCCCACAAGGGGGTCCCGGTTGCCGACGGTCCCGGGCTGCTTGCTATGGGGCGCCGACTAGTGCGTCGGGTCGGACACCAACCTGGCCAGCAGCTCAGCGTGGGCACGCGGCGCCCCGGCCAGGATCGACCCCTTGTGGCGCACGTCCAGGGGCGTGCCGTCCAGCCGGGTTACCGTGACGCCGGCCTCGGCGCAGATCACCATCGCCGCCGCGATGTCCCACGGCGACACCCACAGGTGCACGAAGGCGCCGGCGCGTCCGCTGGCCACCTCGATGCACTCCAGCGTGGCCGACCCGTAGCGGCGATGTCCGCGTGATTCCACCAGCGCCGCCACCAGGCGCGGCATCGCGCGGATCTCCTTGAGGTCGGTGATGATGATCGAATCGCGAAACCCCTTGTCAGAGGGCACCTGCGCCAGCTCTTCGGTCGAGCGTCCGGGTTCGGTCGCGGGCCCACCCACATCGCTGCGCGTCCAATCGTGCTCGTCCGGGTGGCAGGTTGCGCCGTGGCCGCGCACCGCCGAATAGAGGCGTCCGGCCACCACATCGGCCACCACGCCGATCAGCGGCTGGCCGTCGGACACCAGCGCCAGCGAGACCGCATAGTCGCGGCGGGTCTCCACGTAGTTCATGGTTCCGTCGATGGGGTCGACCACCCACACCCGCCCGGCGAACGAATCGACGCCGTGGCCCTCCTCGCCCAGCACCGGATAGCCGGTGCGACTCGTGAGCTCGGCCGCCACGAACTCCTCGATGTCCTTGTCGACACGGGTCACCAGATCGTTGCGGTTGGCCTTGGTCTGCACCTGCAGGTCGCGCTGCTGGCCCGCCAGGGCCATCGCGGACGCCCGCCGCACCACCTGTTCGGCAATCGCCAGCAATGCCTGCGTGTCAAGCTGTTCACTCATCGTCTGCTCCTTCGGAAATCCCGGCGTCGGCGGCCGGGTGTTCCTTGGAGAACTCCCGGTCGGCCCTGATCATCCGCTCCTCGAACAGTGCCACAGCCACCAGGCAGACCAGGCCGACGCCCGCCGAGACGAACAACACGGTGAACGTGGAGCCCCAGCCGTGCAGGGAGTGGCCGAAGATCTCCAGGCCCTGCTTCTTGGGGTCGGCGATGCGTCCCAACAGCACCTTGGCGATCGAGTCGCCGAACACATAGCCGAAGGCGCGCGGCACGGCATTCACCACCACGGTGGCGGTCTTGGGGGCGAAGCCGATTACCGAGATGCCGATCAGCGTCACCGGCCCGAAGATCAGGAAGCCGATGAAGAACAGCGCCGCGTACACCACCGTGGGTGTGGTGGCGTGGGCATAGACGAAGATCGGTACCACCACGAGCGCCAGGCCGATCGCCGCGGTCAGCGCGCGTCGTCCGCCCAGCCGGTCGGAGAAGAATCCCCAGCACAGTGAGCCCAGCAGCCCACCGATCTCCAGCGCAATGGTGGTGTTGACGGCGGTGTAGTCGGAGAATCCCAGCTCGCTCTTGGTGTAGAGCACATTCCAGTTGTCGATGCCGATGCGCACCACATAGGCGGCGACGTTGGCGATGCACAGGAACCAGATGGCCGGGTTCTTGACCACATAGTCCATGAGGATGCGTCCCTTGGACACCTGCTGGGTCACCACATCGGCCTTGGCCTGCGGCTCGCCGAAGATCACCTCGGGCTTGTCCCAACCCAGCTCGATTGGGTCGTCCTTGCCGAAGAACAGGCCCCAGATGCCGATCGGGATCGCCACCAGCGCCGGCACCACGAAGAAGCCGACCACCGAGCCGTGGAAGAAGGTGTTGGCGCCCCACAGGGCCAGCGCGCCGGCGGCCATCGCCCCCAGGTTGTGCGATGCATTCCACCAGCCGATGAACCGGCCGCGGTACTTGCGGGGTGTCCAACGGTTCATCGTGGAGTTGCAGCACGGCCCGCCAGGCGATTGCAACAGGCCGGTGAGCGACCACAGCAGGATCAGGTAGCCGTAGGGATTGTGGGTGACCGCCAGCGTGATGCCGATGGTGATGGCCACCACGCCCGAGGCGATGAGCAACGCCGAGATGATCTTCTTCGTGTTGTGCCCATCGGCGAAGAAACCCAGGATGAGTCCGCCGAAACCGTAGGTGAGTGAGAAGCCGAACCCGATCGTGCCCAACGGTGGTGTCATAGCGTCGAAGCAACACTCCCGGTCGGCGGGGGTCTGATCGGTGGAGTGTGCGGATGGCGCGGGTGGGGTTGTCGTTCAGTGACAGGTCGGAGATCTCGACGGCCTCGAAAGCGGGCTGGTCGGTGCGGAGGATCGCCCGTCACCTGGGGCGTTGCCCGTCGGTGATCTTGCGGGAGCTTCACCGGAACTCGACGAAGACCCGCGGCTACCAGGCCGTGACCGCAGACGTCAGAGCGCAGCGTCGGCGGGCTCGCCCGCAGCAGCGGAAGGTCGCGGGGGATCCGGTGCTGCAGGCGAGGGTGGAGGCGGATCTGGCCGCGTCGTGGACGCCGAACGAGATAGCGGGCCGGTTGCGTCTGGAGGCGACAGACCCGACCGTTGAACGCATGGCGAACTCTGCTGACGCACGCGGCCGAACCGTCTCCGGTGAGGCTATCTACCAGTACATCTACGCAATCCCGAAGGGTGAGCTCGCCCGCAAGGGCATCTTCCTGCAGTCCAAGCGGACCAAGCGCCGACCACGTACGACCGGGCGGACGCGCGGTGGCCCAATCGTAGGTATGGTCCCGATCGCGGAGCGAGGTGAGGACGCCGCCCAGCGTCGGGTGCCGGGGCACTGGGAGGGTGACCTGATCATCGGGAAGAACGGCACCTCGTGCGCGGCGACGCTGGTGGAGCGGATGAGCGGGTTCACCGGGCTGCTGGCCCTGTCCTCGAAACACGCCGAGCCAACCGCTGACGCGGTCATCGAGTTTTTCAACGACTTGCCCGAGATGATGAAGGCATCGTTGGCGTGGGACCAGGGCAGCGAGATGGCCCAGCACGCGAAGGTCTCCCTGGCCACGGCGATGCCGGTCTACTTCGCCGATCCCCACTCGCCCTGGCAGAGGCCCAGCAACGAGAACACGAACCGGCTCTACCGGGAGTATCTGCCCAAGGGCACGGTGATCCCCGATCACCAGCCCTACCTCACCACCATCGCCGAGGAGATCAACAATCGACCCCGCCGCCGACTGGGCTATCTCACGCCCACCGAGGCATTCGCTCGACTGCTCGCCGGCGAGCCCCATGTTGCTTCGACGCCTTGACATCGCCAACTGGGTGGTGGTGAGGCCCAATTGGTCGCGCAGGAATGGCTGGGCCGACTTGAAGTTGGTGCGCAACAGGTAGAAGCCGCCATAGCCGATGATGAGCACGGCATAGGTCTTCATGAATTCACGCAGCCACCGCTTGCGCTGGGTGGTGATCGGAATGTCCGACTTGGGTGCGGGCACGATATTGAATGCCGTCTTCAGACTTCCCACGGGGGTCCTCCTTGGGTGAGGGTTGCCGCGTCCCGGCAAGGGGCGTGGACGCTCTTCGGAGCGCACCAGGTGTGTGCGCACCGACGGATCAGGTTCCGGGGGGATTCCGCAGGATCGGGCCTCGTCGCTCGAAGTGCGGGACGCAGACGACTTTACGGGAAGGCGTCGGGTGCATATGCAGGGGGCGGCGAAAGTGCACCGATGACTTTATCGTGCAATATCCCGGGCTGTCAAATGGGCAACTATCCAAAATGTCCGCACAAATAAGGGGGATATCGGCTTATAGGGGGCGTGTGCGAGTGGCGCGTGGCATCCGGCATTCGGGGGCGCGGCAGGAGTGGCGGTCGGGATCGGGACGCGTCGCGGGCCGCACGTGCATCAATTCCCGCGGGGGTGCACCGCTTCGACCACCATGGCGCTGCCCTGGCCGCCGCCGATCGAGATCGCGGCCAGCCCATAGCGTCCCGCGCCCTCGCGCACGAGCCGGCTGAACAGTCTCACCAGCAGGATCGCGCCGGACGCACCCCACGGATGGCCCAGGGCGATGGCCCCGCCCCGGGGGCACAGGCGGTGCTCGTCGAGATCGAGTGCGTCGGCGCAGGCCAACACCTGGGCGGCGAAGGCCTCGTTGAATTCCAGGGCGTCGATCTGGTCGAGGCGCAGTCCGGCGTCGTCGAGGGCGGCGCGCACGGCCGGCACGAGGCCCAGGCCGAACCGGTCGGGGTCGTAGCCGACGGTGCGGGCGGCCAGCACGCGCAGCCCGGGGATCGCCAGGTGGGCGTGGGTGGCGGCGTCCACCATGGTCACGGCGGCTGCCGCGTCGTTGATGCCGCAGGAATTGGCGGCCGTGACGGTGCCGCCCGGGCGGAAGGCGGCGGGGAAGCGGGCCAGTCGCGCCATCGTGAAGCCGCTCCGGGGACGCTGATCGCGGCCCACCCGGGCAATCGGCACGATCTCGGCGTCGAAGGCGCCGGCGTTGCGGGCGGTGGCGGCGCGGGTGTGCGAGCGCAGGGCATAGCGGTCCTGGCGCTCGCGACTGATGTGCAGCTCGGCAGCGAGCTGATCGGCCATCACGCCCATGTCGGGGTCGAGCCAGGGTGGCGGCGCGAAGGGCGCCCGGTCGAAGGTGCTGGGTGGTTCGCCGTCGCGGCCCGGCCACAGGGTGATCGGCTGGGTGCTGGCGGCCTGTACCCCTCCGGCCGCCACGACGCCCGGCTGGCTGCGGCAGCGGTGCCATGCATATTCGATGGCAGCCATTCCCGATCCGCATTGGCGGTCGAGTGTCAGGGCGGGTACGGCCGGGTCGATACCCGCGGCCAATGCCGCCACGCGCGCCGGATCGCCACCGGGTCCGCGCACATTGCCGAGGACCACCTCGCCGAATCCGGTGCCGGTGGGCAGCCGGGCGTCCAGCTCGCCGAGCACGGGGGCGGCTAGGTCGGTGGTGGTCTGGTCGGCGAAGACGCCTCCGGTGGTGCCGATCGGGGTGCGCAGGGCCTCGATGATCACCGGGTTGTCGGCGAGGGTGTTCACGGTGAGTCCGGCCTATCGGTGGGGCCTCCCAGTTCCAGGGCCAGGGCGCGCAGGTCAACCTTTCCGCTGAGGGTCAGCGGAGGATGGGCCACCCACTGCCAGCGTCGTGGTCGGTCGGCGCCGGTGAGGTGTTCGCGCGCCCAGGCTCGCACCGGACCCAGGTCGTCGCGCCGGGTCACCACGGCGGTCAGCACCTGGCCGAGCGCGGCATGCGGTAGCCCGAGCAGGAACAGCTCACCCTGCGCCCGATGACGCAGCCGCTCGAGCAGCGGGGCGAGGAGCACGGTCTGCCCTGCTGTGGTCACGGCGCCATCACGTCCTTCGACGATCAGCCGGCGCCCATCAAGGGCTCCGCGGTCTCCCACTGTCACGAAGCCGTCGTCACCGCGCCGCAGCGGTGCGGGAGTCTCGAGCCGCAGGGGCACGGGATTTCCGGACGACGGGGGTTCATCGGCGCTGGCCTGCAGGTATCCCTGCGCGAGCCACGGTGAGCGCACCCAGATGGTGCCGTCGGTGATGCGGGCCTCCACGCGGTCGAAGAGCTCCAGGTCGTCGCGGCAGCTGCCCATCGCGATCATCGACATCTCGGCGGCGCCGTAGTAGTGCACCACGTTGATGCCGCGCGTCGTGGCCCGGTCGCGAAGCCCGCGCGACAGGCTATCGCCGGCCACGATCACCTCGCGCAGACGCTGCGAACGGGGCAGTCCGGCGTCCAGCAGGGAGCTCAACCGGGCGGGTGTGAGCTGCCAGATGGTGGCGCATTCGGGCTTGTCGGACGACCATTCCACGCCGTTGTGAACAGCCAGGCAGGCGGCGAACAGGTTCATCGTGGAGCCCATCGGGCCGGGGATCCAGATGCGGTCGTGAGGCGTCAGTGCGCAGCGCCGGGCCACCGCATCGAGGCTGTCGACCCAGGAATCGGTGGTGCGCACGATCACGCGTCCGGCGCCTGTGGTCGTGCCCGAGGTGCGCAGGCCGATCAACTGGCCGCGGCGATGCGCCTGCCAGAACTGGTCGGCGGCCCCGGGGCCCGGGCCGAGCACGCACGCCTGCCGGGCGATGTTGGCGCTGGTGCCCATGGGCTTCCTCCCGGCGGTTGCTGAACGTTGTTCATTGAACACCGTACAGCCAGCCCGGGGTCGGTTCGAGTGGTCTGCGCAGGCGGGGAATCGGCGTTTTCCGGGGGGCGCCGTCGCCCGAGCACAGGGCGGATGTTTGGATTGAAATCCCAACAACGGAAGGAACTGCCATGAACGATGCACAGTCCGCTTTCGACAAGGCTGCGGGTAAGGCCAAGGAGGTCATCGGCAAGGTGACCGGCAACGACGAGATGGCCGCCGAAGGCACCACGCAGAACGCGATGGGCAAGGTCGAGGGTGCCTTCAACGAAGCCAAGGACAAGGTGACCGACACCGTCAATGGCGTCAAAGAAGGCCTGAAGGGTGTCTTGAACAAAGACGAGAGCTAGCCCTTCACCCCAAGACTCCCCGCCCGGTTCGGTCCTGGGCGGGGAGTCTTTTGCATGCCCGGTGGTGGCGGCCCCGGACCCTCAGGCGCTGTGCCCGGTTCGGCCTCGGGCACTGCGCCCGGTGCGGCTCGGGTGCGATGGCTCCCGATCGTGGTGTTCTACGTGCTCGCCTGTGCGCTGGCGTGGTTGGTGATCTCACCGCTGTGGATCAGTGGAAAGGGCTCCAGAATCCGCTCATGGGCGTGCTCTCCCCGCTCATGATGTACACCCCTGCCGTGGCGGCATTGTTCGTGGTGATGGTGGTGCAACGGGTGCGGGGGCGCGCGGTGCTGGCGTCGCTGGGCATGTGGCCGATTCGGCCCCTCAAGCGGACGCTGCTGTTGGCGCTGGCCGCCCTGGTGGGCACCGCCCTGCTGCCGATCGTGGTGACATTCATCGCCGCCGGGCTGGGGCTCGTGCGCCTCGACCTGGTGAACTTCTCGGGCTTCGCGCAGGTGTTGCAGTCGCAGATGCCGGCCGGACAGACCTATCCGTTGTCGGTGCGCACCACGGTGATCGTGCAATTGGTGATGCTGTTGCCGGCCTCCGCCACCAATGCGATGTTCACCGTGGGCGAGGAGATCGGTTGGCGTGGCTTCCTCATGTCATCGCTGCGTCCGCTGGGCACGTGGCCTGCGCTGGTGATCAGCGGGGCGATGTGGGGACTGTGGCATGCGCCGCTCATCCTGCTGGGCTACGACTTCGGCCGACGCGATGCGCTGGGCGTGCTGCTCATGATCGTGTCGTGCGTGATCCTTGGCACGTTGTTCGGGTGGTTGCGCATCCGCAGCGGCAACATCTGGCCGTCGGTGTTCGGTCATGCCGCACTGAATGGCACGGCGGGTTTCCTGGGACTGGTGGTGGCGGCGGGCGAGTCGCCGAGCGTGCTGGCCACCAGCCCCCTGGGCTGGATCGGGTGGACGCTCGTGGCGCTGGTCGTGGTGGTGCTGGCGCTCGCCGGCCAGTTCCGCGGCAAGGACCAGTGGGCCGTCAACGTGGCGAAGGCTCCGGCGGTGGGTCCGAGTCCGTTCCAGCCCTGAGCTGTGCGGGGGATTGGCCGCTATCGGACCGGAGTGTGACGGAATAAAAGCGGCGGTTCGAGCGTTGTACAGTGTGAGGGACAACATCTTATAGGGGTGTGCGTCGCGCGATCAGTTTGGTGGATCGTGGCGCAACCCATGAGCCAGAGGAGTGAATATGACGAATACCATTTCTGCGATTCATCAGGCAGAAGTCTCCACCACCAACCTTCAGAACGCCGAGAGCGGCTTTGTCGCCTCCGATATCCTTCGTGATTCGCTGCAGTCAGTGCTTGTTGACTTGATTGCGCTGAGTTTCTCGGGCAAGCAGGTGCACTGGAACATCGTGGGGCCGAACTTCCGCGACCTGCACCGCAACTTTGACGACGTCGTCGAGATCGCCCGCGAGGGTTCCGACACGATCGCCGAGCGCATGCGTGCGCTGCACGTGGCACCGGACGGCCGCACCGACGTCGTCTCCGCCACCACCACCCTTCCCGAGCTGCCCGCCGGTGAGATCCTCTCCAGCGACGCAGTCGACCTGGTCGTGAAGTCGATCGAGGCCACCACGCGCACCATCCGTGAGGTGCACGACGCGGTGGATTCCGCCGATCCGTCGACCGCCGACCTGCTCCATGAGCTGATCAACAAGCTCGAGCAGCAGGCATGGTTCATCGCCGCCGAGAAGCGCCAGCCCCAGGACTGACCACTGACGGTGGTGTTCGCGCACCCCCTGGGGTGAGCGACTGAAAGACCAACCCCGGGCGCGGGGTCCGAGGCCTGCGCCCGGGGTTTTTCATGCCCGCGAGCGGGTTGACGGGCCTGGTTCGCGTCAATTTGGTTCGTCGCCTGCGGCCGCTGGGGGCCTCGAGGTCCGTGATCAGAAGACTCGAGGTCCGGAATCAGAAGATAGGTGCGGATAAAGCACCGAAGACGGTGCTTTATCCGCACCTATCTTTCGTTTTCGCTGGGGTCGGTGGCTGGGCAGTTGTGCGGTGTCCTTGCCGCACAAGCGTCCACTTCATGCCCGGATCGAGGCCGTCGGCGATGTCAAGGCGTCGAAGCAACATGGGGCTCGCCGGCGAGCAGTCGAGCGAATGCCTCGGTGGGCGTGAGATAGCCCAGTCGGCGGCGGGGTCGATTGTTGATCTCCTCGGCGATGGTGGTGAGGTAGGGCTGGTGATCGGGGATCACCGTGCCCTTGGGCAGATACTCCCGGTAGAGCCGGTTCGTGTTCTCGTTGCTGGGCCTCTGCCAGGGCGAGTGGGGATCGGCGAAGTAGACCGGCATCGCCGTGGCCAGGGAGACCTTCGCGTGCTGGGCCATCTCGCTGCCCTGGTCCCACGCCAACGATGCCTTCATCATCTCGGGCAAGTCGTTGAAAAACTCGATGACCGCGTCAGCGGTTGGCTCGGCGTGTTTCGAGGACAGGGCCAGCAGCCCGGTGAACCCGCTCATCCGCTCCACCAGCGTCGCCGCGCACGAGGTGCCGTTCTTCCCGATGATCAGGTCACCCTCCCAGTGCCCCGGCACCCGACGCTGGGCGGCGTCCTCACCTCGCTCCGCGATCGGGACCATACCTACGATTGGGCCACCGCGCGTCCGCCCGGTCGTACGTGGTCGGCGCTTGGTCCGCTTGGACTGCAGGAAGATGCCCTTGCGGGCGAGCTCACCCTTCGGGATTGCGTAGATGTACTGGTAGATAGCCTCACCGGAGACGGTTCGGCCGCGTGCGTCAGCAGAGTTCGCCATGCGTTCAACGGTCGGGTCTGTCGCCTCCAGACGCAACCGGCCCGCTATCTCGTTCGGCGTCCACGACGCGGCCAGATCCGCCTCCACCCTCGCCTGCAGCACCGGATCCCCCGCGACCTTCCGCTGCTGCGGGCGAGCCCGCCGACGCTGCGCTCTGACGTCTGCGGTCACGGCCTGGTAGCCGCGGGTCTTCGTCGAGTTCCGGTGAAGCTCCCGCAAGATCACCGACGGGCAACGCCCCAGGTGACGGGCGATCCTCCGCACCGACCAGCCCGCTTTCGAGGCCGTCGAGATCTCCGACCTGTCACTGAACGACAACCCCACCCGCGCCATCCGCACACTCCACCGATCAGACCCCCGCCGACCGGGAGTGTTGCTTCGACGCTATGACACCACCGTCCCCGAAGATGGGGAGGACCTTTGCAGGTTAGACGACGTAAAAGTCCTCCCCATGACGCGTGGTCTGGGCCTTGCGCCAGGTGACCCGGCATCTCTTGTATTGGCGAGCCGCGTGATCAGCCGGCTCGCCTCTCACGCGAGGTCGGTCCAGAAACCGGTCGTTCCGGTGAGGAACGCCTTGCCGTCGATCACGCTTCCCTCGCGCGGGGTGGGCGTGATGCCCAGGGGCAGCGCGACGGTGACGGGGAATCCGCAATCGGCGTCGATGCGGTACCACTGCTGGCCGGTCAGGGCATTGGTCACGGTCTCGACGCGTTCGCACACTGCCTTGAAGATGCTGATGGGGCTGGCGTTGTCCGCCGTCTCATCGCCCGAGTAGAGCGCGAAGAGCCAGGGGCTGGTGACGAATGTCGGCCCCAGGAACATCTCGTCGGGGAGGCCCGCGACCGGATCATGCACCGGCGCCCCTGCCGTAATGATGGGCGTCTGGGATTCCCGCCAGGCGTCGACCGTGTCGAACACCGCAACGTCCACGGCAATCGCGCCCATGCGGTAGCCGTCGAAGCGCGCAGGCTCGCCGACGTCCTTCAACGGGTACCACGGGTACATGTGGGGGTCGTCCACGAAAGCCAGCACCCGGGTGATCAATTCGCCCTGCTCGTCCAGAACGTTGACCTCTGCTGTGCCGGGCCACACCTGCCACACCTCGGCGGGGACTCGCTCGTGGCCGCTGACGGTGAAGGTCTCTGTGGAGAATCCCTCCGACGTTTCGAACATGCAGACGCTTGCGCCGGACGGGTCGGCATAGACCAAGAGGTGATCGAACCGCTCATTGCGCGCGAGCGATTTCAGCTTGTCATCATCCAGGAGGTCATAGGTCTCTTCCCACGAAGCCGGGAATCCCATGGATTTCAGGAAGTCATCGTCCATGGGTCCATCGTGGCAGCTGGCACTGACAGTTTCTGGGTCGGTGTCGACGTTATGCAATTCGATCTGGACTCCCGGGCGCAGGCGCGTGGATGTGGCTGTCCGCCGGCCTAGGTCTTGGTGTTGGGTATCAGATAATGGGGTCCCACAAAGCCGATGTGGACCTTGCCGGTCGTCCCGGCGGTGTCGTCGTAGAAGTAGATGCGTGGAGCGAGATTGCCCCCACCCTCGGCGATCTTCAGGTGTGGTTCCATGTAGAGCCTTCCCGAACGGTCCACGGCGGGATCAATGTCGAAGGTGCGGCAAGTGCGGAACTTCTTGTTGTTGACCACCGTCTCGCCTTCGCGCATCGACAGTTTCTTGGGTGACGCCGGCCAGCCACCGGGGCGTCCTTTAAGGCACCAGGCCCAGAAGTCCCCGGCGAAGCCGTCCCGTCGGTCCCGGACGAATGCCGCGAGTGCTCGCAGACCGCGCCAGGCGGTGTTGCCCCACGCCGCGCTATTCATGTGCGAGTCCAGTTTCTTCAGGTCGCGCTTGCAGCTCTCGGGCACGGTCAGGTCATCCGCAAGATACATCTGCGCGGCGAGGACGGCCTCGCTGATCGCATCCACCATGTCCGGCGCCTCGTCCGTGGATTCGGCGTGTTGCGCTCCCCAGTAGAGCCCTGCATGGCCGTGTTCGGCCAGGACCTTCTGCAGGCGTTCGAGGTGTGCTTGGGCCAGCGAAAGCTCTCTCGTCGCCTCCTCGTAGTCTTCGGTCAAGGACAGGTTCTCGTCCTCATAGGAATCGATCTGCTGCTGAAGCTCGGCGTTGGCGGCGCCAAGGTCACTTCCGGAGGCGCTGTCCCATTCGGGACCGGTCAGTGCAGGCAGCACGCGACGCCTCGTTGACTGCTGCGTGACAAACGAGACCAGACCATCCACCGTCGCACCCGCTGGGCGGGCTACAACGTACTTCCAGGGCAGGAACCGGTGCATATGGCTGCCCTCGACGACTCGCGCGGGAACATATGTGCGGATTGCGCCTCCCCAGGCGGCCATGTCCCCCAACTGCCTGCGAAACTCGGTAACTGCCGCGTTCCCCAGGGTGAATACCTGGGCGGTTCCCATTGAGCGGGTCGCCACCCGCGCCGCGAGGCGTTTCCAGTCAAGCCCGGAATCATCGTTGGGGGGCGGTTCCGTGAAGACGATCGCCGGGAGCCTTCGGTCCGTCTTTTTCAAGAAGTCGACCAGTACGGAGACTTGCGCGGCGTCCAACTCGGAGACCTCATCGAGGAGGGCCGAGCCGCCGAGCCGCCCGCCGCCCGTCGCCGTCAGCAGATCTGCGATCACCCGGGGACGGCCGACCGAAATCCGCACGGTGACGTCATCACCTTCGAAGGAGTTCTCCACAAGAGCACTGAGCGTTCCGTCGACAACGCGGAACCGGCCGGTTGTCTTCCACAGCTGGCCGTCGCTGCCACTGTCCGTGCAGGTCGCTTCAAGGGCGTTATCGAGATCGGTGAGTTCGTCGCGGACCTC
The DNA here is from genome assembly GCF_000940845.1 of Propionibacterium freudenreichii subsp. freudenreichii. Classification (NCBI taxonomy): domain Bacteria; kingdom Bacillati; phylum Actinomycetota; class Actinomycetes; order Propionibacteriales; family Propionibacteriaceae; genus Propionibacterium; species Propionibacterium freudenreichii. The sequence continues at coordinate 329,963 of NZ_CP010341.1, forward strand.
ATAGTTTCGCGACTTCCCTTCTCCCGTTTCCTTGGCCCACCTGTCGAAGGCGTTTCGGCAGGCCTGGATTGTGGCCGCTGAGTCATCGGCCTTGGACTCCCACATGGCTCTGTAGAGCAGGCTCATCTCGGTCTCCTTGTCAGTGAGGACAGGTTATCCGGCTCTTCGCGATCCGGGGTGTAGCGGGGGGTTGAGTCTGGCTGGCGTGTCGGGGTGGGTGTGAGGGTCGGGGTCTTCCGATGATGGGAGTTCCTACGCTGCCCATCTGAAAGACCCCGACGTGTCCCACGCTACCTTTGCTGCCCCCGATCTGACCACGTTCGCCCGCCTGGATGACCTCGGCCTCGTGGTGGTGGGCCAGAGAGTCCTCCCGGATCGCTGCGAGGTGGCCTGCCGGGTGGTGGACGATGACCGGTGGTGTCGCGAGTGTGGGTGCGAAGGGATCCCCCGCGACACCGTGGTCCGTCGCCTCGCCCACGAGCCCTCGGGCTGGAGACCGGTGACACTGGTGGTGCGAGTGCGTCGCTACCGCTGTTCGGGGTGTGGGCGTGTGTGGAGGCAGGACACCACTGGGGCGGCCCAGCCGCGCTCGAAACTGTCCCGGGGCGGACTGCGTTGGGCCCGTGGCGGGCATCGTCGTCCAACACCTCACCGTCGCCCGGGTCGCTGAGGGTCTGGGCGTGTCCTGGGACTGCGCCAACACCTCCGTCCTGGAGGAGGGACGCAGGGTCCTCATCAACGATGAGCATCGCTTCGAGGGTGTGACCACGATCGGGGTGGACGAGCACGTGTGGCGGCACACGCGCAGGGGCGACAAGTTCGTCACCGTGATCATCGACCTCACCCCGCTGCGCGAGGGAAGGGGTCCTGCCAGGTTGTTGGACATGGTGGAGGGCCGCTCCAAGAAGGCCTTCAAGGAGTGGCTCAGCCAGCAAGACCCTGCGTGGCGCGACCGGATTGAGGTGGTCGCCATGGACGGCTTCACCGGGTTCAAGACCGCAGCGAAGGAAGAACTCCCCGACGCGGTGGAGGTCATGGATCCCTTCCACGTCGTCCAGCTCGCCGGCGATGCCCTGGACCACTGCCGCCAGCGCGTCCAGCAAGACACCACCGGACATCGAGGCCGGTCCGGGGATCCCCTGTACGGGGTGCGCAAGACCCTGCACACCGGGATGGATCTCCT